>CAYHQZ010000144.1:0-10500 GCA_964358555.1 uncultured Planctomycetia bacterium | reverse complement strand
GTGCGCGATGGCGTTCGGCCAGCCGGTCCTGGACGTCGCGCGGCTGCCTTCCGGATATCGCATCCGGACGGATCGCCGCGACTTCGAGGCCGCGCGGGTCGTCGTCGCGACGGGAGGACCTGCGTATCCGGCCCTCGGGGCCACGGCCGACGGCTGGCGGATCGCCGCCGGGCTCGGGCATGACGTCCTTCCGCCCCGGCCCGCCCTCGCGCCCGTGACCTCGAACGCGCCCTGGGTCCACCTGCTGCAGGGCATCAGCGTCGCCGACGCCTCCGTCCGGCTCGTCGAAGTCCCGGGCACCGGCGCGAAAGGCAATCCCCCCGCCAAGCCGCGGAACGGCGACGCGCCCGCGCGAGCGCTCGTCCTGGCCGAATCCCGCGGCGGCCTGCTCTTCGCGCACTTCGGCCCTTCCGGCCCCGCCATCCTGGACGTCAGCCGCGAGGTGAGCGCCCATCCGAATCCCGAGGCCCTCGTCCTCGAGTGCGACCTTCTACCGGGGCTTTCCGAGACGGAGCTCGACGAGCGCCTCCGCCTCGAGGCCCTCGAACGGGGCCGGCGGACGATCTCGGGTCTCCTCGAAAACCTACTGCCCCGCCGCCTGCGCGAGACGATCATCTCCCTCGCGGGGCTGGCCAACGACCGCCGGGCCTCGGCCATCCCCCGGACCGAGCGGCGCGCCTACGCACGCGCCCTCAAACGCCTCGAGATCCCCGTGTCCGGCACCCTCGGCTTCGATCGCGCCGAGGTCGCCGCCGGCGGGGTCGCGCTCGGCGAGGTGAACCCGCGCACGATGGAGAGCCGCCTCGTCCCCGGCCTCTTTTTCGCGGGCGAACTCCTCGATATCGACGGCCCCGTCGGCGGCTTCAACCTCCAGGCCGCCTTCTCGACGGGATTCCTCGCAGGGCAAAGCGCGGCGGCGGATCCGGCCGCCCGCGCCCGGACGCGGTAGAATTTTTCCCCCGGGGGGGGAGCAACAGCATGCGCGCGCGGACGGCGGCCGGGGCGATCGCGGCGGCCCTCGCGGCGGCCCTCGCGGCCGGGCCGCCCGCGGACAATCCCAAGAAACCGCCGAAGGGCAAGGGACCCGCCGTCACGGTCACGGTCGGGCCGGCCAAGCCCGCCGCGGGAAGCCCCGCCCCGAACAAGCCCAAGCCCATCTCCGTGGACGACCTCGGCGGCGACTTCAGCGTGCGGGGGGACCGCTATTACCGGGTTCTCGTCCAGAAGGGCTCCGACCTCGCCGCCGGAAAGGTCGTCTCCTCCCTCGAACGGTTCGCCGCCCTCTTTCTCTCCCAATACGGAAAGCGCTTCTCGCTTTCGCCCTCCGAGGGCCGCTGCTCGGCCGTCTTCTTCAAGGACGAGGCCTCCTTCAAGGCCTGGTCGCAAATCCACGTGCCGCAACTCGGCAACCGGTTCCTGCCGAACGGGTACTACAACAGCGGATTCAAGTCCGTCTTCACCTACAACCCGCTGACGGACGAACAGATCGGCAAGAAGGTCGACGACGCCATGCGCAACGCCTCGAAGGGGACCTACTGGACCATCGAGGGCCAGATCTGCCGCACGCGCGAGGAACTCCGGGCGGCGTTCGAGCGCATGTCCGATCGGGACGCCTACCAGAACCTGGCCCACGAGGCGACCCACCAGCTGTGCTACGAAACCGGCCTCTTCCCTCCCCAGCTGATGGACAGGCCCCGCTGGCTCGTGGAGGGGATCGCCTGCTACTACGAACTGGCGCCCGCGACGGACTACGCCGCCCCGACAAACGCGTCCTACGCGAAGTGCGACCGCCTCGAGGTCGCCCGGCGCGCCGCCGGGGGCCTGGCCGGCCGGATGAGCCGCATCTCCGAGGTCGTCGGGAACCGGAACTCCGCCCCGGCGAGCGCCGTGATGTCGGGGGACGAAACGATCCTCTTCTACAGCACGGCCTGGTCGCTCTTCCACTTCCTCTCCCACGGCGACGGCGGCAAGTGGCGTCCGAACCTGGAGCGCCTGCTCGAAACCTATCGCAGCGGCAAGGCCGATGAGTTCTTCATCCGCGAGAATCTCCTGACACCGGCCGAGATCCGGGCGGCCGCCTTCGACCAGCCCGTCGACGAGGCCAAGATGCAGCGGGCGCTCGTCGCCTTCTTTGAAAAGCAGGTCGGCCCCATCACGGCCATCGAGCCCGCCTGGCGGCGCCACGTCGAGTCCCTCGCCCCCGCGAAGGCCCCGCCCAAGCCCGATCCCGGCAAGAAGCCCCCGCCCCCGAAGAAGAAGCCGACGCCAAAGGACAAGCCCAAGAAGTGACGGCGATGGACGAGCGA
This sequence comes from uncultured Planctomycetia bacterium, assembly GCA_964358555.1. Lineage (GTDB taxonomy): Bacteria > Planctomycetota > CAYHQZ01 > CAYHQZ01 > CAYHQZ01 > CAYHQZ01. Next base: position 8,194 of record CAYHQZ010000144.1, on the reverse strand, counting down.
ACGAGCCCGACGAATGCGCCGAATGAAGCATCCAGGCTTCGCCCATCGGGCGGCGATCCCGCCCGCCGCCTCGCCACGGCCAGGATCCTTCGATGGATCGCCCGGGCCGGATCGCTGCTGGCCGTCGCGGGGCTGCTTTCGACTGACACCTGGCCGATGCTCTTCCGGGACTTGGGCGACGTCCCCGCGATCGTCATCCTCGCGGTCCTCCTCGAGGGCCTCGCCCTCGCCTGGGCCTGGGAATTCCCCGGCGGCCTGATCTCCCTCACGGCCGTCGGCGCCCTGCTCGCCCTCCAATTCGACGGGATCCCGAGCCTCTGGCGCCGCGATGCCGATCAATTCCTCGTCTCCCTGGCCTTCCTCGCCGGGCCCGGCGTCCTCTTCCTCCTCTCCGCCGCCCTCCGACCCGCCCCGGACCTAGACGCCCCGCCCGGGAATCCCCCGCCGGACGCCCACCGCCTCAAGATGGCCGTCCTCCTCGCGACCCTGCTTTTGCCCTTGTGCCTGTTCCTGCGGCCCAAGATGTCCCGAATCACGGGCTGCGAGTCCAGCGCCATCGCGTCGCTCAAGACCCTCGTCACGGCGGAGGAGCAATACAAGTCGACTTCGGGAACGTCGGTCTACACGACTCTTTCGGCGCTTTCCGCCACAACGCCCCGCTACGTCGACACCCGGATTCGCCCCGCCCGCCCCGCGACCTCCTCGGATTCGGCCATCGAATAAGACAGGCCCGACCGCCCGGCGCCCGGGGGCATTCGTTTCCCGCACGGGAATGCGACAGAATGGGGCATTCCCCCATGCTTTCCGTCTGGCGGCTTTATCTCTTCATCGGCGCGATGGGGTTTTTCTTCCTCCTGGCCGCCGCGTTTCTCGTCGGGAGCGCCGCGCGGGTTCTCGATCGGGGCGCGCCCTGGCCGCCGCGGTCCCGGAGGATGCGCCGGCTCCGGCGGGTCGTCTTCGCCTTCGCGCTCCTTTCGCTGGGGCTCGTCGTCGAGGCAAACATCGAGCCCTGGTGGCCCAACGTCCGCCGGCTTTCCGTTTCCTCCCCGGGCTGGAAGGGATCGCGGCCGCTGCGGATCGTGCATCTAAGCGACCTGCACTGCGATCCGAGGCCCCGGCTCGAGCCGCGCCGGCCGGATATCGTCCGGGCCCTCGAGCCGGACCTCGTCGTCTTCACGGGCGACGCCCTGAACGACGCGGCGGGGCTGCCGATCTTTCGCGCCTGCATGACGGACCTCGCGAAAATCGCCCCGACGGTCGCCGTGCGGGGGAATTGGGACGTCTGGTATTACTCGAACATCGATCTCTTCGGCGGGACCGGCGTCCGGGTTCTCGACGGTGCGTCGGCGAGGATTGCGACCCCCGCCGGCGACGTCTGGGTCGGGGGCGCGGAGGTGGGCGGCGAGGCCGCGTTCCCGGGCCTCCTCGCGGCGGCCCCGAAGGACGTTTTCCGCGTCGTCCTGCACCACTATCCCGACGAATGGGTTTCGGCCGAGGCCGGCGGCGCGGATCTCTTCCTCGCCGGCGACGTCCACGGCGGGCAAATCGCGCTGCCCCTCGCCGGCCCCCTCGTCAGGCTCTCGCGTCGCGAAACCTACTACCGCACCGGCCTCTCCCAAAAGAGCCGCCTCCGGATGCACGTCAGCCCCGGGATCGGCCTCGAAGGCGGAACCACCCCCCGCCTGCGCCTCTTCTGCCGGCCCGAGGTGACGCTCCTCGAGATCTCCGCCGGCCCCTGACGCACAACGGCCGCGCGCCCTACGCCTCCTTGGCCACCGCCTCCACGAGGGCGGCCAGCGGCTTCGCGGCAGTCTTCGCGGCGCGGATGATTTCCTCGATGTCGACGGGCTTCAGCGCGTCCGGGATGCATTCGTCCGAGATGACGGACACCCCGAACACCTCGAGGCCGGCGTGGACCGCCGCGATGACCTCGGGGACGGTGGACATCCCCACGGCGTCCGCTCCGATCGCGCGGAGGAAGCGGTATTCGGCGCGCGTCTCGAGGTTCGGCCCGAGGACGCCTACGTAGACCCCGCGGTGCAGCGGGATCCGGAGCCGCAGGGCGGCGCGCTCGGCGATCCCTAGGAGGCGGCGGCTGTAGGGCTCGCACATGTCGGGAAACCGCGGGCCCAATCGATCGTCGTTCGGGCCGACGAGGGGGTTCACCCCCATGAGGTTGATGTGGTCCTCGATCGCCATCAGGCCGCCTCGCCGGAATCCGGGGTTCAGCCCGCCGGCCGCGTTGGAGACGATGAGGATCTTGCAGCCCAGGGCCTTGGCCACGCGGACGGGAAACGTGACGGTCTCGAGGGAGTGGCCCTCGTAGGCGTGGAACCGGCCCTCGAAGGCCACGACGGGCTTGCCCCCGAGCCGCCCGCCGACGACGAGCCCGGCGTGGGAAGCAACCGTCGGGACGGGGAAGTGCGGGATTTCTGGATAGGGAATCTCGCGGGCGTCCTTGATCCGGCGGACGAGGCCGCCGAGGCCCGTTCCGAGAATGATCGCGACGCGGGGTTTCAGCCCGAGCCTAGGGGCGAGGTTCTCGGCGGATTCCGAGGCGCGGTGATGCAGGGTTTCCATGGGCTTCGGATTCTACGGCGCGCCGGCCAACGAGTCCCTACAATCCCCCACCCATGGAACCGAGCCGGAAATCCGAGGGCCGCCGGTTCCTGCTCGACAGCCTGATCCTCGTGGGCCTGACGCAGTCCGGCTCGGTGCTGCACCTGGTATTCCAGATGATGGCGACCCGGACGATGACGAAGGAGGACTACGGCCTTTTCGCGGCGCTGATGAACATCTTCCTGCTCGTCTACATGCCGTCGTTCACGTTCCAGGCCGTCGTCTCGAAGTTCTCCTCGGAGGCGCTCGTGCGGGACGGGATGCCCGCGGTCCGGGCCATCGGCCGGACGGTCACGTTCGCCGGGTTCGTCGCTTTCGCCGCGATGCTCCTCTTCTTCGTGGTCTTCTCGGGCCCGATCGCCGCGCGCCTTCAGTCCGCGCACCGCGCCCCCGTCATTTTCCTGGGCGTCTTCACCTCCCTCTACTTCACCTCGATCTTCTGGCAGGGAATCCTCCAGGGGATCCAGCGCTTCTGGCGCCTCGGAATCTCCCTCTTCTCGGCCGGCTTCACCCGTTGCGCCGCGGGCTTCCTCGTTTTCGCACCCTACCTCGCGCCTCTTGTTCTCGACGGGCGCCCGCTTTTCTCGTTCCGGGATCTCTTCCCCGACGCATGGCGCCCCGACTCGAATCCGCAGGTCCTCACGGTCATGGTGGCGCAGGCCGCGAGCGCCGTGGGCGTGGCGGCCGTCGTGTTCGCATTCGTCCGGGTGTCGCTCCGCGGGGGGGCGCGCGCCCCGGCCCCGAAGGGGCTCCTGCGCACGATGCTCGCCTACGGAGCCCCCCTCATTCTCGGCAACCTTTTCTACGCCTTTGCCCTCTACGGCGACCAGACGATCGTGCAATCGCGCTTCGCCGGGGTCGACGCGGGGCTGTTCGCCTACGCGATGATCTACGGCAAGGCCGTGATCTACCTGCCCTGGTCCTTCGTGCCCGTCATGCTCCCGAAGGTCACGACCGCGCTCGCGAAGGGCGAGGATCCGGCGCCCTATCTCTGGCGCACCCTCCGGCTCGGGACGCTCTCGTCGCTGGCGGCGTTCGGGCTCGCGATCGGATTCCCCACGACGTTTTTGCGCTACGCGGGCGGGGAGAACACGGTCGGGGCCGCGGGGCTCTTGCAGGGCTACTCGATCGCGATGTTCTTCATGGGGCTCGACTACGTCGTCATGAACTACCTCTTCGCGATCAACCGGTTCAAGTTCCTCGTCCCCTTCGGGGGGATCATCCTGGCGCAGACGGCCGCGATGCTCTTCATCGCGCGCTCGCCTGTAGGCTGCATCGCCATCGAGATCGCCGGAAGCGCCGCCGCCCTCGTGGTCCTGCTTCTCGCGCTTCCCTCCCGCAAGGCCCCGGCTATACTCCCCCCCTCGAAATCCCCATGAAACGCGCGCTCATCACCGGCATCACCGGCCAGGACGGCTCCTATCTCGCCGAGTTTCTGCTCTCGAAGGGCTACGAGGTCGTAGGCATGGTCCGGCGATCGAGCGCCGAGAACTTCGACCGGATCGAGCGGATCCGGGACCGCGTCACGCTCAAGCAGGCGGACCTCCTCGACCCGCTGTCGCTGATCAAGATGTTGGAGGAGGCCCAGCCCGACGAGGTCTACAACCTCGCCGCCCAGTCGTTCGTGCCGACCTCCTGGAGCCAGCCGCTGCTCACGGCCGAGTTCACCGGCCTCGGCGTGACCCGGATGCTCGAGGCCATCCGCCTCGTGAACAAGAAAATCAAGTTCTATCAGGCCTCGTCGAGCGAGATGTTCGGCAAGGTCCGGGAAACCCCGCAGACCGAACAGACCCCCTTCTATCCGCGCAGCCCCTACGGCGCGGCGAAGGCCTACGGCCACTACATCACGGTGAACTACCGCGAGTCCTACGGCCTCTATGCGACGTCCGGGATCCTCTTCAACCACGAGTCGCCGCGCCGGGGGCTCGAGTTCGTGACGCGGAAAATCACCTACGGCGCCGCCCTGATCAAGCACGGCCTCTCGGAGAATCTCCCCCTGGGAAACCTCCAGTCCAAGCGCGACTGGGGATTCGCCGGCGACTACGTCGTCGCGATGTGGCAGATGCTCCAGCAGCCGGCCCCCGACGACTACGTGATCGCGACCGAGGAGAACCACTCGGTCCAGGAATTCTGCGAAATCGCCTTCGGGCGGGCCGGCCTCGACTACAAGAAGCACGTCACGATGGACCCCCGATTCATGCGGCCGGCCGAGGTCGAGGTGCTCGTCGGGGATTGCTCGAAGGCACGTTTGGCCTTCGGATGGAAGCCCTCCGTGAGCTTCCGCGGCCTGGTCGAGATGATGGTCGACGCCGACCTCGCCCGGGTGGAGCGGCTGAAGCGGGACGGCCTGGGCGCCTCGGCGCGCGCGCCGGTCGGGTAGAATTCCGGCCGCCCCCCCCTCCCGGGAAGCGCGTGATGAAACCCGCCCTCGAACGAAGGATCGAGCAGTTCCGGACGATGTGGCGGATCCGCCTCCTCGAGGAGTGCGTCGACCGGCTCCACGCCGAGGGGAAATTGCGCGGGACGTTCCACCTCTGCATCGGCCAGGAGGCCTGCGCGGTCGGCGCGGTGTCGGCGCTCGAGCCCGCCGACTGCGTGGTGAGCCACCATCGCGGCCACGGCCATCTCCTCGCGAAGGGGGCGGATCCCGTCCGGGTCCTCGCGGAGCTGCTCGGCCGGACGAGCGGCTACTGCCAAGGCAAGGGCGGGACGCAGCACCTCTCCGCGATGGACATAGGCTTCCTCGGAACCAACGGGATCACGGGCGGCGGGATTCCGCTGGCCACCGGGGCCGCGTTCGCCTTCCGCTACCGCCGCGAGCCGCGGGTGGCGGCGGCCTTCTTCGGCGAGGGGGCGGCCGCCCAGGGGACGTTCCACGAGTCGCTGAACATGGCCTCCCTCTGGCGGCTGCCCGTCGTCTACGTCTGCGAGAACAACCGCTACGCGATGTCCATGCCGCTGGAGCGCGCGGCCGCCGTCCCCTCGGTCGCGGTTCGCGCCCGGGCCTACGCCCGGGGCCGCCACGGCCTGCGCTCGATCCGGGTCGACGGGATGGACGTCGCCGCCGTCGAGCGCGCGATGCACCGCCTCGTCGCGCGAGCCCGCCGCGGGGACGGCCCGGGCCTCTTAGAGGCCGTCACCTACCGCTTCCGCGGCCACTCGAAATCCGACCCCCGCGCCTACCGGACGCGCGAGGAGGAGGCCGAGTGGCGCAAGCGCGATCCCATCGGGCGCCTCGCCGCGCGGCTCAAAAGCCTCGGCGCCTCCGACGCGGCGATCGCAAGCGCCGAATCGGACGCCCGCGCGGAAATCGATCGCGCGGCTGCCGCCGCCCTCGCCGGCCCCGAAGGCGGCCGGGCCGAGGCCCTCGCGGGCGTGTTTCCGTAGATTCGACCATTTGCAGGAGAGGGACCGGAACGACTTCCCGATTGCGGCATGGCGGCGCCAGCATCCGTATTCCTGGAACCGAAAAACAAGAAGGGCGAGGGGTGGGGGCTCGGATGGAAGCGACCTGTCGGAGCGCGGTCCAACGCCATGAATTTGTCTACCTGCCGTGGACCGCGTGGAGACCGGGAGCGCCAGCCGAGCCCCCGCCCCGAGCCCGTGCCCGGTTCACACCCCCGACAAAAAAAATGCGCTTTTTTCCGTCGATCGCGGGGAGACCGGGGCTCCCCCTACTCCGACGGCTCCTCGCGGGGCTGCATCTCGCGCAGCACGCCAAAGACCGACGTGAAGCCGTGCAGGCGCGTCGCGCCGCCCAGGGGGCCGATCTCGCCGTTGCCGAAGAACCCGCCGACCGGGATCTCGCCGAGGACCTCCCGGAAGCGGCCGGTGTCGTGGTCGGGCTCGCCGTAGAGCCCCTGGCCGCGCCCGAGGCAGGAGAAGAGCAGCGCCCCGGAGGCGTTGCCCGCCTGCTCGGACTTCGAGTATCGCGCGAGGGCCGACTCCAGGTCCTCGCGGGAGGACGCGGGGTCGCGCACGTGGAACTGGACGGTCTGGCCCGGGTTCAAGGCCTCGCCCACGGCGATGATCCCGCGGTTCGGATCGACCCCGATGAGGCTGCGGACGAGGAAATCGCCCGGCCCCGGCGGCTCCTCGCGGAATTCGTCCGTGAGAATCCCGAGGAAAAGCGACTTTTGCGCCAGCACCCGATCCCGCTCCGTCAGCCCCACGATGGTCTGCTCCAGCATCCGGAGAGCGGGCTCGCCGTTGAGGGACAGGAGCAGGTTCTTCTCCGCGCCCGTAACGCGAAGCACCTGCCCCACCGGGCGGCAGCCCTGGGCGACGAGGGCGTCCATCTCGACGGGGCCCGCGAGGGCGGCCCCGACGGCGCCGGCCCGGTAGAACCCGGAGCCCGCCCACAGCGCGCTCTCCCCGGCCCGCTTCGCTCCCGAGGAGAGCCCCCCGATCTTCACCGATCGCGGATAGGCGAAGTCAAAGCCGGCGAGGAGATCGCCCACGCGGATCGAGAAGGGATCCGCGAGGACCACGATCGGGGGATCGCCGTCGGCGCCAGTCCCGACGAGGGCCCGCCACGGCGAGGGGCCCACGTCGAGGTCGGGAAGGTCGGCGTCCCGTGCGTGGAACGTGAGAATCTTCACGCCCGGCAGCGAGGCGGCCCAAAGGGAAACCGCGGAGCGCCCCTCGAGTTCATGCCCCCCGCCGATCACGCCGCTGGCCGAACAGCCGAGCAGCGACCGGAACGGAAGCGTTGCGGCGAGGAGATCGTGCAGGCGCGAGAAATCCTTCTGGAAGGCGTGCGAAACGAACGCAATGACCCAGTCGGCCGGCGCGCCGCCGAGCCCCGCGGAAACCGCCTGCCCCGCGGCGGCGACGGCCTCGGCGAGGTCGCGCCCTTCCCCGATCCCGGAGGCGGTCTTCATGGGACGGGGATTATAGAAGCTTTCAGTCGTCAGCTTTCAGCTATCAGCTACAGACCACGACGTTACGGAAAGAGCCCCTGGCGAGATTCCTTTCCGTAGCTGATAGCTGATAGCTGATAGCTAAAAAAGATATCCTGCCGCCATGCCCCCGGACCCAGGCTTCCTCCTCGCCTTCTTCCCGGCAGGCTACGCAAGCACGATCCTGATCGAGATTCCGATCCTCGCTTTCTGCCTCTCCCGCCGGCATTCAATGGGAACCCGGATCTCGGCCGGCGTCTGGCTCACGGCCTGGACGTATCCCTTCGTAGCGCTCCTCTTCTTCGCCCTGCTCGGCCGGCATCGCGGCCTCTACCTCCTCGTCGCCGAAACCTTCGCCCCGCTCGCCGAGTGCGCCCTCTTCTGGCTCGCCCACGGCTCCCGCGAGGAGCGCGGCCGCCCTTCGATGTGGCAGGATTTCGCCGCCATCGTCGCGGCCAACCTCGCCTCCTTCCTGATAGGGGAGCTCGCAAGCCCCGCCCTCGACGCGATCTTTCCCCTGCCCCGCCGCGAGTTCGCCGGGGGATAGCAAATCAACTTTTTACGTCCGACTTCCCGATGGCGGCATGGCGGCGCCGATCCTGTATTCCTGGAACCGAAAAACAAGAAGGGCGAGGGGTGGGGGCTCGGATCGTGGCGACCTGTCGGAGCACGGT
>CAYHQZ010000143.1:4277-10633 GCA_964358555.1 uncultured Planctomycetia bacterium | reverse complement strand
GCTTGGGCTTCTTCGGGGGCTCCGGGGGCGGTTCCTTGGGTCTCTTTTTCTTTTCGGGTTCCGGCGGCTTTGGCTGCGGATCCTTTCGGGGCGGATCGGGCGGCGGGGGCTCGGGCTTTGGCGGCGGCTCCGGTTTGGGCGGCTCGGGGGGCTTGGCGGGAATCTCCGGCGGCTTCGGCGGCGGCGAGACCGCGTCCAACGGCATCGGTTCGATGGGGGCCGCGATCTTAGGCTCGGACCCGGCTTCCGTTTCCGGGGCCGGGTCGTCCTCGGGCGGCGGTTCGGGCGCGTCGGGTTCGTCCGGCGCCGAATCGTCGGGGTCGGCGAGCCGGGCGGCGAGATCGGGGCTTGCCGGCGCGGCGGGCCCGGGCGCCTCCTCGGGCGCGGGCGCATCCGGCCGCGCGACGAGGATTTCAAAGGAGGGCGTGTCCGGCCGGGAGGCGAGCAGGCCTGCGCCGCGGACGAACGGGATCAGGAGGGCGAATCCCGCGGCGAGGATGAAATGAAGCCCGGCCGAGCACGCCCAGGAGCCCGCGGCGATCCAGCCCGATCGCGGCGCGCGCCCTTCCGGCGTTATTTGACCCATCCGGCCGGCTCCATGACCCACTCCTCGACGGGCTGCCAGTAGCCCTTCGCATCGCGGTCCTGGGGCCGGACGGGGTCGTAGTTGCGCTGGAACTCGTCGCCGGGGCGCTCGTAGTGGATTTTTTTCACGCGGCGCCAGATGTAGGTGCGGCCGTTCTCGATCTTGGTCTGCATCTCGTCGGTGAGGCCCGAGACGAAGAGGGACATCCGGTCCATCTTGAGATCGATCTGCCCGAAAATCGCGACCCCCTCCTTGGTCTGGCCGTCCTCGATCTGGGTGTTCATCTCGACCGAGTCCAAGAGCTTCCGGCCGATCTTCCACTCGATCGATTCCTTCACGAAGGGCTTGGGGGAGTCGTGGTAGCGCTTCTCCTCGTCGTCCCGGATCACGAAGTCGAGGGCGATGGGCTTGCGCAGCTTGCCGGTGTTGTTCGTGACCTTGTAGAGGACGTACCAGTAGTTCTTGAGGCCCTCGATGGTGTCCTGGACCAGGATCGGCTGGGGGGTTTCGTAGGTGAAGTCCAGGTACCAGAAGCGGGTCTTGCGGAGTTTCAGCTCCTTGAACTTCTCCTTGAGAGCCGCCTTCGCCTCGGGGGTCTTTCCGTCAAGCAGGTCGGGGTGATCGTCGGCGCGGGCCGAAACGGCCGTCAGGCCCCCGACGACGGCGGAGAGCAGGATCCGGCGAAACGGGCGCACGGGATCAGCCTAGGCGCGGGAGGGAGGCAGGTCAAGAATCGGGGAGGGGCCTATAGCTCCCGGGTTTCCTGCAGCCCCTGCCGGACGAGCGCCTCGTAGTGGGCCTTGACGTCGTCCTCGCCGTCGGAAATCACCTTTCCGCGGGCCTGGAGCAGATGCCAGATCTTCAGGACGGCCGTGATCGCGTCGTAGGCCTCGGCCTCCGTCAGGAGGTTGAACGTGAACCAGGCGAATCCGTCCCGGATTTCGAGGAACTTCCGGAGCCCCACCCCCTCGAGCATCGTGAAAATCTGCTCGCGGCGGACGTACTGGGTGAGATACCAGAAGGGGTTGCGGACCTGGATCACGCGCGCGTCCACGCGGTCGTCGAGCATCTCGTAGTCGAGCGGGATGTCGAAGGCGTAGCGGCGCTTCGGGGTGGCCGGATAGAAGAGGCGCAGGACCGTGTCGGTCGAGCCGATCCGGCGGGTGAACGTGGGCCGCTCGTCGCGCTGGGAGGTCTTCGCGAAGCCGAGCTTTCGCAGCACCCCCATGATGTCGCAGTCCTTCCGGAACTCCTTCTCGGCCTCGAGGAGGTTCAGGATGAACTCGTGGCGGTCCTCGACAAACGAGGTGTCCCGCAATTTCTCGACCGCCAGCGCGTGGGCCTCCTTCATCCCGCGCATCGTGCGCTCGACGTCGCCGGCCATCAGGCGCTGGCTCTGGGGCAGCAGCTCCACCTTGATGGGCTTGGCGACCCGGATGACCTTGTTCGTGGGGTCGAGGAGGAAGTGGAAGTCGATCGCGAAGAAGTTCTTCTCGTCGGTCACCCGGCAGTGGGTGGACGTCTCGTCGTACTGGATCTTGCCGAGCAGGCGGTTGCCGAGCTTGCGGAGCATGATCTTCGGGAGGCGCTCCAGGAGGTCGGGGACCGGGACGGCGGTCGGAATGTTCAGCGGTTCCATCGGGTCCGGTCTTTATAGGCGCGCGCGCGGGGAAGGGCAAGTAGGCGGCGGGCGGTGGTGAAGGGCGCCGGGAGGCCCTAGAATCAAAGGCGATGCGCTCCGGAGCGAAAGCCGTGGTCCTCGGACTCGCCCTCGCCGCTGCCGTTTCCGCGCCCGCCCTCGCGGGGGAGGGGGCGAAACCCCTTTCTTCCGGCAAATCCACGACCCCGCCGCGCGAGATCCTGAAGACGATTCGGGACAACGAGCCCCGTTCGAACGAGCAGTTCGCCGCCTTCCTGCAGGTCATCCACAACCTCACCTCCGAGGAGATCCATTCCCTCGTCGACCCCGACGTGAACTGGGAGTCCTTCCGGGACCGGCCGCAGGAGATCCGCGGACGCTACGGCCGCGTCGTCGGCGATCTCGTGAGCGCCGTCCCGGAGCCCTACATCGGCGAGCCGAGGGGGCTCAAGCAGTATTGGACCTGCTGGATCCGCGGCCGTACCGAAGGGGACGCCCACGACCGGCTCTGCCAGGTGATCGTCCTCGAACAGCCCCCCGTCGTCTCGCCTCTCTCGAAGCCGGGGGATTCGGAGGACAGCCAGGGTCTCATCCCCTTCAACCGCCGGCCCCATGTCTCTTTCGAGGGGATCTACTTCTACAACTTCCTCGTCATCGCCGAGGACCCCATGCCGGGCCGGCGGCCCGAGCGCTCGTATCCGATGCTCGTCGGCCGCGAAGTCCGGCCGATCGAGCGGGTGACTCGGAGTCCGCCGACGTCCCTTGTGGTCATGCTGATCGCCTTCTCCGTGGGGTTCACGATGCTCGTGGGCGTCGTCTTCGCCCTCCGGATGATCCGCGCGTCTCGCCGTCGGGATGCCGACAAGACGATCCTGCAACAGCGCGTGGAGGCGCGAAAGAAGGGCAAGCCGCTCGCCCCTCCGCCGGGGCTTTCTGCCATTCCGCCGCCGTCGTCGGCTGCTCCCGCGGTTCCGCCCCCGCCGGCTCCCCCTCCCGCGCCGCCTTCGCCGCCGCCGTCCGCTTGAGCGCGGGCGCGATCGTCCAAATCTTGCGAAACGTCCAGGAACGCATACTCTCTCCGGAATGCCGCTTCCGGAAGGCTGGACGATCGCGGACGTTGCCGCGCTGAACGCCGAGCCCAGCCTCTCGGCCGTCGAAATCCGCCGAATCGTCGAGGGCGGGATCCCGGCGAGGGAGGCCGTTGCGGCTTCGGGGGAGTCGCTGGGCGAGCGAGCGGGGCTGGACCCCGAGGCCGCGCAGGCCGCGCGCGAGGCGCTTGCCGACGGGGCGGGCTCGCGCGAGACGGCCGCGGCGGCGGCGGCCCGGGTCGCGCTCGTGTCGCTTTGGGACAAATGCTATCCCGCGTCCCTCAAGGAGATTCCCGACCCGCCGCCGCTTCTCTACGTGCGGGGCCGCCTGCCCGAATCGCCCTCGATCGGGATCGTCGGGACGCGGTCGCCTACGCCCTACGGCGCCGAGCAGGCCGGCCGGTTCGCCCGCGACCTCGCCCGTGTCGGCCTCTGCATCGCGAGCGGCCTGGCCCGCGGGGTGGACGCGTGCGCGCACAAAGGCGCGCTCGCAGCGTCGGGCGGCACGGTCGCGTTCCTCGGCAGCGGCCTGTGCGATCTCTATCCCCCGGAGCATGCCCCGCTGGCCGACGAGATCGTCGCCTCCGGCGGGGCGGTGGCGAGCGAATTCCCGATGCGCGCCGCGCCGCTCGCAAAGCACTTTCCGCGGCGCAACCGCCTCATCTCGGGGGTTTCGGCCGGCATCCTCGTCATCGAGGCGGCGCTCAAAAGCGGCTCGCTCATCACGGCGGGCTTCGCGCTCGAGCAGAATCGCGAGGTCTTCGCCGTTCCGGGGCGGCTGGACCACCCGAACAGCCGCGGGGGGCACGCCCTCATCCAGGGCGGGGCGAAGCTCGTGACGGGGGCCGAGGACGTCCTCGACGAGATGGAGCCGGGGCTTATCGCGCGCCTGCGGAAGCGGGCGGCTTCGTCCGGCGGGGAGGGGGCGGCCGGGAAGGCGACGGGGCGGCGGAATCCCGACGAGACGAAGGTTTTAGCGGCCCTCCAGGGGGAGGATCTGGCGGCCGACGAGATCATCGGGCGGACCCGGATTCCCGCCGGGCGCGTCTTGAGCCTGCTGCTGCTGCTCGAGCTGAAGCGCGAGATCGTGCGGGTCGCGGGCGGGCGGTTCGCGCGCGCCGCCCGGGGCGGCTAAACTGGCCGCCCTTCCGGCCGAACGGCGGAAAGGAGAACGACTCGCATGCGCAGCGATCAGGTGAAATTGGGCCTCGAGCGGATGCCGAACCGGGCGCTCATCTTCGCGACGGGGGTGACGCCCCTCCAGATGGGCAAACCCTTCATCGGGGTCTGCTCCAGTTTTACCGACCTGATCCCCGGCCACATCGGGATGCGCGCCCTCGAGCGGAAAATCGAGTGGGGCGTCTGCGCCGGCGGCGGCGTGCCGTTCCTCTTCTCCGTGCCCGGGATCTGCGACGGGATCGCGATGGGGCACGCGGGGATGCACTACTCGCTGCCCTCGCGGGAACTCATCGCCGACTTGGTCGAGAGCATCGTCCAGGCCCACGCCCTCGACGGGCTCGTGATGCTCACGAACTGCGACAAGATCACGCCTGGGATGCTGATGGCCGCGGGCCGGCTCGACGTGCCCGCGATCGTCGTTACGGCGGGGCCGATGCACTCCGGCGTCCACAAGGGCCGGCGGCTCGCGCTCGTCCGGGACACCTTCGAGGCGGTGGGCCTCTGCCGGGCGGGGAAACTGTCCGCGACCGAGGCCGGTGCCCTCGAGATGGAGGCCTGCCCCGGCGAGGGCTCCTGCCAGGGGCTCTACACGGCAAACACGATGGCCTGCCTCACGGAGGCGATGGGGATGAGCCTGCCCGGGACCGCGACCGCGCTGGCGGGCAGCGCGCGGAAGGCGCGGCTCGCCGAGATGGCCGGCGAGCGGATCGTCGGGCTCGTGCGGGAGGGCGTCACGGCGCGGAAGATCATCACGCGCGAGTCGCTCCGGAACGCCATCCGCGTGGACATGGCGCTCGGCGGCTCGACGAACACGACCCTGCACATCCCGGCGATCGCCCACGCCGCCCGCGTGGACGTGACACTCGCGGACTTCGACGCCTTGAGCCGCGAGACGCCGCAGCTCGCCGCCCTCGAGCCGGGCGGCAACCACATGATGGAGGACCTCGACGCCGCCGGCGGGATCCCGGCGCTGATGCAGACGCTGGGATCGCTCGTCACCCCGGGCTGCCCGACCGTCTCCGGCCGGCCCATCGGAGAAATTGCCAAGGGCGCGCCGCCGCCGGACCGCGCCGTGATCCATTCCCTCGAGGAGCCGGTTTCGAAGGAGGGCGGGATCGCGGTCCTGAAGGGAACCCTCGCGCCCGACGGTGCGGTGGTGAAGCGTGGGGCCGTTTCGCCCTCGATGCTCACGTTCACCGGCACGGCGCGGCCGTTCGAGAGCGAGGACGCCGCGATGGCGTACCTGCGCGAAGGCAAGGTCCGCGAGAAGGACATCCTGGTCATCCGGAACGAAGGCCCCAAGGGCGGCCCCGGGATGCGCGAGTCGCTCTCGCTCACCGCGGCCGTCGCGGGCTCCGGCCTCGGCGACAAGATCGCCATCGTCACCGACGGGCGGTTCTCCGGCGGGACGCGCAATTTGAGCATCGGGCATGTCTCCCCCGAGGCAGCCGACGGCGGCCCCATCGGGCTCGTCCGCGACGGCGACAAGATCCTCGTCGACGTCCCGGCGCGCAGGATCGATCTGCTGGTGGACGCCGCGGAACTTACGAGGCGAAAGGCCGGCGGCCGGACGCTCGCCCCGAAATTCACCCACGGCTGGCTCGCCCGCTACGCCCGCCTCGTCACCAGCGCCGCGCGCGGGGCGGTGCTCGAGTAGGGGCGATTCATGAATCGCCCCCCCTGCCGCACATGATGCCATCCGCTCCTGCCCGGTGCCTGCCCTTATCATCTTTGTAGGGGCGGGGTTTCCCCGCCCTGTCGTTATGTTCCGGTTCGGTTGCGGACGTATCATCGTCGTAGGGGCGGGGTTCTCCCGCCCCCCCCCAACCCCCCCCCCCCCCAAGCCCCGCAAACCCCCCCGCCC
>CAYHQZ010000143.1:3285-4267 GCA_964358555.1 uncultured Planctomycetia bacterium | reverse complement strand
CGCCTGTTCATCGCCCTGGCGGGATTGATCGCCTTCCGCGTGGCCTGGGCATCCGGCCTTTTCACCCCCGAGCCCAAGCGGTTGCCGCCCGTCACGAACTCCATCGGGATGACGCTCGTCCACGTCCCGCCGGGCGAATTCACGATGGGAAGCCCCGCGGACACGACAACGCTTCCCAGATGGGCGTGGTTGCAGACGAAGGCGCTGCTCGGAGGCGCGGCGTACGTCCCGTCCCGTGAGGGCGATTCCGACGAGACCGAGCATCGGGTGAAGATCACGAAGGGCTTCCGGCTATCCGCCACGGAAGTGACACAGAAGCAGTGGAAGGCGGTGATGGGGGCAGAGAACAACCCAAGCAGTTTCCAGGGTGACGACCTGCCCGTCGAGAATGTCTCCTGGGACGACGCCGTGGAGTTTTGCAGAAAATTGAGCGCCAAGGAGGCCGAAGGCCCCGAGCCCCGTCGAGGTGGGAAGACCTATCGGCTTCCCACGGAAGCCGAATGGGAATACGCGTGCCGTGCCGGGACGAAAACGCCCTTCCACACGGGAAAGACGATCAGCGCCGACCAGGCGAACTATGACGGCACCGGCGTCTATGGCAACGGAGTCAAGGGCGTCTATCGCCAGAAGACGACCCCCGCGGGCTCGTTTCCGCCGAACCGCTGGGGCCTCTACGATATGCACGGCAACGTCTGGGAGTGGTGCGCCGACTGGTACGGTCCGTATCCGGCCTCGAAGGATATCGCCATTGATCCGCAGGGTTCTCCGACAGGCGATGCCCGTGTTCTGCGCGGGGGCTCCTGGAGCGACGTTCCCTGGATCTGCCGGTCGGCGTATCGCCGCGGGATCCACCCGGGCGATCGCTACAACATCCTCGGGTTTCGGTTGGCCCTGGACTTTTAGCCATTTTGCCATGTTGCAGTTTTGCCATTTTGCTCCGGGTTGGGTTGGGTTGTTGTGGAGGGGGGTGCAGGGGACTTTA
>CAYHQZ010000143.1:0-3275 GCA_964358555.1 uncultured Planctomycetia bacterium | reverse complement strand
CCATTTGGCCGGGGTGTTGGGGGTGTTTGTGGGGGGGGGGGTGCCTGGGAATTATCGCCCCCCCCCGGATCACCATGGGCGACCGAGGTTGACATGTCGAAAGAATTGAAAGTCCTCTCCGATTTCTACGAATTCATGCTCTGGCTCACGCGGCACATCGAAAAGTTCCCGCGGAATCATCGGTACAGTCTTGGCGTCATCATGGAAAGGGAACCCACGCCGCCTCGGATCGCCTCCAGGCGCTGATGGGAAAGAATACCTACTTCCTCCAGTGCGACATCCGGAAGTTCTTCCCGACGATCGACCACGAGATCCTCAAGACGACGTTCCGCCGCCTTGTTAAGGACGCGAAGATCCTCCGGCTAATGGACTTCATCGTGGACTTCTCGAACGAGCAGGAGGAGGTCTTCCAATGGTTCTTTGGCGACGTTCTCTGGGCGCCGCGCGAGAGGCGGAAGGGCCTTCCCATCGGGAACCTGACGAGCCAGTGGTTCGCGAACTGGCAGCTGAATGCCTTCGACCATTTCGTGACGGGCGAGTTGGGGATCGGCGCCTATGTCCGGTACTGCGACGATTTTATCCTCCTGCATAACGACCGCGACGTCCTGAAGGCGGCGATTCCGCGACTGAAGCGAAAACTCGCCGGACTGCGGCTGAAGGTTCACGAAGAGAAGACGTTCGTCCGGCCGGTGCGGTCGGGTCTTACGTTCGTGGGCTACAGGACCTGGCGTGCGCACCGGCTTGTCCGGAAGGAGAACGTTCGGCGGTTCCGCCGGCGGGTGCGCTGGATGCGGCGGGAGTACGCCGACGGACGGATCGGCTGGGGTTTCATCCGGCCGAGGATCGACGCCTGGGTGGCGCACGCGAGGCATGCGGCAAGTCGCCTTCTCATCGCCCGTCTCGGGCGCGAATGGATCTTTCGGAAGGGGCGGAGCCGAACGGTGGGTCCGTGTCCTGCGCGGCGGCTCCTGGAACAACAATCCCAGGAACTGCCGGTCGGCGAATCGCAACAGGAACCACCCGGGCAATCGCAACAACAACATCGGGTTTCGGTTGGCCCTGCACTTCCGCGCGCGATGGTGCGCGACGCCCGGAACCGCCCGGTTTACGGATCGGGCGGGAGTGGCTTTGGAAGTCCTGGCTTCGCTCCTGCGCCGCCCAGGTCCCCGGACGGGACGAGAGCGGCCGAATCTGCACCGTAGGGCCGGGGGGGGCTGGTAGGCGAGAGCCGAACGTCCCTCCCGGCTTCTCTCGGGGCCACCGGGAGGTTCTCCGCCTGCTGGAGGCCGAGCGTCTCTACGGCCGCGTCGTTGGGTGTGCGGGCGTTGGAGGACGGCGAAGGATGTCGCCGAAAGACTGGACGGGCTCATCCCCGCCCGGCGCGGTCGAGGAACTGGCGCGGGGTGACGATGGCGAGAGCGGCGAGACCCTCGGCCCGGAGGCGCTCCCGGGGGATTTCGAGCAGGTCCTTGTCGCCCGTGACGAGGAAGTCGGCCGCGACCGCCAGGGCGAGAGAGAGGTAGGCGTCGTCCGTCGGGTCCCGGCAGATTTGCAGGCGCCCGGGGTCCTCCGCCCGCCGCGCGTGCGAAAGCAGCGCCGCGAGGGCGGCGTCCCATCGGGCGGCGAGGTCCAGCCCGAAGCGCCGCTCGAGCTGGCGGCCGAGCCCGCCGAGCTCCGCCTCGACGTCCCCCGAGGTCCAGACCTCCTCTCGGAACGCCCGGCGGACGGCCGCCTCGGAGACGCTTCCGAAGAGCGCCGAGACGAGGACGCTGGCGTCAAGGACGATACGAACGGCGAACCTCCTGTCGCGCGGCCGCGAGCAGCTGGAGGGCCTCCTTGCGCGAGACCCGGGCCTCCTGGAGGACCTCACGCAGCCGCAGGAGGCACTCCCCCGGGGTTCCCTCGGGCACCGGGGTCACGACGGCGATGGGCTTGCCGTAGCGGGTGACGACGACGCCCTCGCGGGCGGCGAAATAGCGCGTGGCGGAGGCCTTGAACTCCCGGACGTTCGCGTATCGCATGGCGTTCGGAATTGTAACACAAATGTAGTCACAACTCTACCGTGCGGCGCCGACCCCCGCATTCCTGGAATATCCTGAACTTTTGCGTCTGGGATAGTAACCGGGCACGGACTCGGGGCGGGGGCTCGGCTTACGCTCCCGGTCTCCGCGCGGCCGACGGAAGGTAGACGAATTCATGGCGTTTGGCCGCGCCTCGACAGGTCGCTGCAATCCGAGCCCCCACCCCTCGCCCTTCGGAAAATTCGAACGCAAAAGTTCGGAATGTCTTTTCCAGGAATACGAATATCCGCGCCGCCGCCGGGGGCGGCACAATAGGGGGCATGCCCCCCCTCGTCTCCTGCGTCGTCCTGGCGCACGACCAGTTGGATCGGACGCGGGCGTGCCTGCGGAGCCTGCTGCTCTCCGCGCACCGGCCGCTGGAGATCGTCGCGGTGGACAACGGATCGCAAGACGGGACGGGGGAGTGGCTTAACGGGTTCGGGAAGGAGGCGGAGGCGGCGGGGGTCTCGCTTCGGATCCATTCGACGGGGAAGAACGAGGGCTGCTCGACGGCGCGAAACCTCGGGCTCTCGCTCGCGCGGGGCGAGGTCGTGGCGTTCATGGACAACGACACGGCGCTGCGGACGCGAGGGTGGGTGGAGCGGTTCCTGGAGGCTTTCCGGGATCCGTCGGTCGCGATGATTGGGCCGAAACTGCTGTTTCCCTGGGTGCCGTTCCCCGTCGAGTGTGCCGGCTGCTCCGTCTCGCGGGACGGCTGGGTCGTCTACCGCGGTCGGGGAGAGCCGCGCGAGACGCCTGCGTTCTCGGCGCCGTGCGAGGTCCAGGCCCTCATCAGCGCCTGGATCGCCTCGCCCCGCGCCTGGCTCGAAAAAGCCGGCGGGTTCGACGAGCATTTCAATCCGATCCAGTTCGAGGACATCGACCTGTGCTACCGCCTGCGCGTAAAAGGCGGGAAGGTCCTCTACCTCCCCTCGGTCGAGCACTACCACTTCGAGGGCGGCACCTCGACGAAGACGGCGGGCCTCAACTTCCGCTATTCCACGATCCGCAACGGCATGAAGTTCAAGGCGCGCTGGAAGGCGGTCGTTGAGAACGAGAACGGCCCCGAGCGAGCCCCGCCCTGGCGCGATATCGAGAAGAAGCCCCCGGCCGAGCCGCTGCCGATCATCTAGGGGTCGCACTTTTTAGTCGGGGGTTTCAACCGGGCACGGGCGAGGGGCGGGGGCTCGGCTCTTGCTCCCGGTCTCCGCACGG
>CAYHQZ010000142.1:0-10643 GCA_964358555.1 uncultured Planctomycetia bacterium | reverse complement strand
GGTAGACGAATTCATAGCGTTGGACCGAGTTCCGGACCCGGGCCTCTCTATTGCGGGTCCGAGTCTCGGGCATTCGTATTTCTCTTTAGCCCGAGGGCCGACAGGTCGCCACGATCCGAGCCCCCGCCCCTCGCCCTTCTTGTCATTCGTTTCCAGGAATACAGGAATCGGCGCCGCCATGTCGCAATCGGGAAGCCGGGCGTAAAAGTTCAGTCGGAAGCCGGGACGCCAGGGCGCCGGGTTAGAATCCAGGAGAGGAGACAACCATGGCCAGCGAACGGGAAGGCGGCGGGTTTTCGGGGATGCGGGCGCTGGACGACGCCGTCGTCCAGTCCCTCCTGCGATCCAATCTCTGGAAGGACAAGGAGACGGAGATGACGGACATGAAGCAAAACCTCCCCGCCTCGCCCGTCGAGAAGCCCGTCCCGCCGGACGCGAAAACGTTCGACCTCGTTCCGCCGGAAGAGTTCCAGATCGGATCCATGCGCCTCATCGACGCCATCCGGCGCCGCAAGAGCCACCGCGATTTCACGCAATCCCCGCTCTCGCTCGAGGAGCTCTCGTTCCTGCTCTGGGCCACGCAGGGCGTCCGCGAGGCGAAGCTGGACAAGGGCATGACGCTGCGGACGGTCCCCTCGGGCGGGGGGCGCCATCCGTTCGAGACCTATCTCGGCGTGCGGAACGTGGACGGGCTCGCCCCCGGGGTCTATCGCTACCTTGCGCTCTCGCATCGCCTCTGCCTCGTGGACGCCGACGCCGCCCGCCTGAAGCGCTTGAGCTCGGCCTGCGCCAAGTTCGCGGAATCCTCGGCCGCCGTGTTCGTCTGGACCGCGATCCCGCACCGCTCCGCCTGGCGGTTCGGCGCCCGCGCCCCGAAGGTCGTCGCCCTCGACGCGGGCCACGTCTGCCAGAGCCTCTACCTCGCGTGCGCCGCCATCGGCGCCGGCACCTGCGCCGTCGCCTCCTACGACCAGATGGCCATCGACGCCGCCCTCGGCGTGGACGGAAAGGAAGAGTTCGCGATCTACGCCGCGCCGGTGGGGAAGGTGGCGGAGTAGATGGCCGATGCTATTTCGGCGGGAGCGTTTTCGCCGGATAGGAATGGATCTTCTCGTCGGCGGTAACGATTGTCAGATCGTGTTGCAGGGCCTGGGCAACCAGGATGCGGTCGAAGGGGTCTCGGTGCAGTTTGGGGAGGGCTGCGAGGTGCGCCATCGCGGCTTCCTCCAAGGGGAGGCTTTCAATGCGGTGCTGTTCGCGTTGCCGGGGGATGTAGGCCTGGGGGGGAGTGGGCAAAGGCAGGCGGCCCAGGCCATGCTTGAGGACGATCTCCCAGACGGACGCGACGCTCAAGAAGGCCTCGTTGGCTGGCTCGCGGATGGCGTCCCGATGGGCTGCGGGGAGCCTCGGATCGCCGCTGATGTACCAAAGGAACGTATGGGTATCCAGCAGGAGCCTCATGAACCTTCGAAGTCCTTGAGGACGTCCTCCGGGAGCGGGCTATCGAAGTCGTCGGGGACGGTGAATCTGCCGGCGCACAGGCCGAAGGGACGGGGTTGGCGGCTCGAGGAGGACACGGGCTTGATTTCCGCCACGGGACGATCGCCGCGAACGACGAGAAGGGATTCGCCCGCCTCGACCCGCCCCAGGCAGCCAAGGGGGTCCTTCTGGATTTCCAGAACGCTGATCATCGTCATATTGTCTTTGTAGCCGGCGGTTGGGGGAGGAGGCGCGTCGTCTACCGCCGCGACTCGGCCGCGAATTCGCGGACGGCTACTCCTCGTCCAGCGGCACGTAGCGCATGCCGCCGTCGTCCGGGCGGTCCTCGTCGACGAGGTCGACCTCCTCGAAGAGATCGGGCCGGACCTCGTCTAAAAAGCGGGACGGGCGCTGGAGGATCCGGCCGGAGGGCAGGTCGTAGACGAAGGAGGGATAGCAGAGGTAGAGGTTCTCCTTCGCGCGGGTGACGGCGACGTAGAAGAGCCGGCGCTCTTCCTCGAGTTCCTCCGGATCGTCGAGGGCGTGGAAGGAGGGAAAGCGGCCGTCGAGGGCCCAGAGCAAAAAGACCGAGTGCCACTCCAGGCCCTTGGCGGAGTGGATGGTGGAGAGGATGAGCTTGCCTTCGTCGTCCGTGCCCTCCGCGAGGGCGTTGCGGACGCTTTTCGACGGCGGGTCGAGGGCCATGTCCGTCAGCATCTCGTCGAGGCGCGCGTAGGATTCGGCGAGGCCGGCGAGGTGCTCGAGATCCCGCGCGCGCTTGGGGTAGTCGTCGAACCGGGACTTGAGAATGGGCTCGTAGTAGTCGTAGACCCGGCGGAGCATCTCGGCGGGGGCGGAGACGCCCCGGAGGCTTTCAAACAGCGCGGAGAGGCGAGCCAATCCCTGCCTCGCGCGCGGCGGGGCCTTGAGGGCGGCAAGCGGCAGGCCCGTCCGGGCGGACTCGTAGGCGACGCCCGCGAGCTTAGGTCCCACGCCGTCCACGAGCAAAAGCAGCCGGTTCCACGAGATCCGGTCGTCGGGATTCGCCAGCACCCGCACGTGGGCGAGGGCGTCGCGGATGTGGCTCGCCTCGAAGAACTTGAAGCCGCCGTATTTGACGTAGGGGATGTTGGCCTTCGCGAGCTCCATCTCGAGGTCGTAGGCCATGAAGGAGGAGCGGAACAGGACGCCGATCTCCGGCAGCGGCACGCCCTCCTCGCGCAGCTCGAGAATCCGCTGGACGACGAAGCGCGACTGGGCGTTCTCGTCGGGGGCGCGCACCAGCGCCGGACGCTGTGGCGAGGGCCGCTCGGAGAAGAGCCGCTTTCCGTAGCCGAGCGAGGCGCCCTCGAGGATGGCGTTCGCGACGTCGAGGATCGGCTGGACGGAGCGGTAGTTCTTCTCCAGCTTGATGACCTTCGCCCCCGGGAAGGCCTGCGGGAACTCCATGATGTTTTCGTAGCGGGCCCCGCGGAAGGCGTAGATGCTCTGCGCCTCGTCGCCCACGGCGAGGACGTTTTTGTGGACGGATCCGAGGAGGACGAGGATCTCGGCCTGGACCTTGTTCGTGTCCTGGTACTCGTCGACCATGATGAACCGGTGGCGGCTTGCGAGCGATTCGCGGACCTCCGCGCGGTCGCGCATGAGGAGGGCGAGGCGCGTCAGGAGGTCGTCGTAGTCCAGGACCCCGTGCTTCTCCTTGTGCTTCCGGTAGCCCTCGGCGCAGGCGAGGATCTTGTCGGTCTGGATGAGGAACTGGGGGAAGTCGCGCCGGACGATTTCTTCCAGCGGCATCGAGCGGTTCGCGGCGCCCGAGATCATCTCCGCGAGGGTTTCCTTGCGCGGGAAGCGCTCCTCCTTGCCGGCGAGCCCCAGCTCGTTCCGGACGAGGCCTACGATATCCTCCATGTCGCCGCGGTCGGCGATCGTGAAGGAAGGCGAGAGCCCCGCCGCCGCGGCATGCCGGCGCAGCACGAGGTTCGCGAACGCGTGGAATGTCCCGCCGCTTACGCGCTGGCAGCGATCGTCGATGAGCATCGCCGCCCTTCGAAGCATCTCGGTGGAGGCCTTGCGGGTGAACGTGAGGAGCAGGATGGAGGCGGGCGGCACGCCCGTCTCGACGAGCCGTGCGACCCGGAACACGAGGGTTCGGGTTTTCCCGGTGCCCGCTCCCGCGACGACGAGGACGCTTCCCTCGAGGGTCGTCGCCGCCTCCAGCTGCGCGGGGTTCAGTTCTTTCGCGTAGTCGATCCGGGCACGCAACGGCCTGCCCTCGGGCTCTTCCGCCGGCCGGAGGGCGTAGGTTCGGGCCACGGTCAGGGGGCCGGGAGGCGCTCGGGGCCGCCCGCGCGGAACATGAACTCGCGATAGTGGATCGAGACGTCCCCGCCCGAGATTCCGTAGACGTTGTAGACGAGGGGGATTTCCGTCATGGCGGCAAACGACCCGGCGACGTTCGGGGCGGAGGCGCAGACGACCGCGAAGGGGTGGCGCCCGTAGGCGGTGGACTGCCAGCAGAACGGGACGTGCTTGTGGCCGTGCATGACGAGGCGCACGCGGGTCTCGTACAAGAGCGGCATCAGCCACCTAGACTGCCGGAGTCTCCGCATCGAGTCCCCGGCGGGGAAGAGGGGGATGATCATCGGGTGGTGGTGCATGGCCACGATCCGGGTGTATCGCGCGAGGGCCGGGTCGACCAGGATCTGCTCGAGGGCTTTTCTCTGGGGCCCGTCGATGTGGCCCAGCGAGTTGAGCGGCTGGATCCGGACGCCTAGGCGGTTCGTCGTGTCGATCGCGATGAGGGCGATCCCGGCGGGCTCGAAGATCTTCACGAACGGGAAGGGCCGGCCGCGGCGCATCGGCAGGCCGTAGGGGTTTTCCGAGGGGACCACGCCGCCGAAGTGCTCGAGGAAGGGGTCGAGCTTCGCGAGGCGCCGGAAGAGCCGGCCGCTGCGGTCCTCGCGGCGGTAGGTGATGTCGTGGTTGCCCGGGATCACGGTGAGCTTGCCCGCGGTCTCGAAGGGGGAGAGGATGGCGCGGACCTCCTGGAACTCGGTCCGGCGGCCGCTCTGGGTCAAATCCCCCGTGACGAGGACGTGATCGATGTCGTGGTCGAGGATGTCGCGGACGACCGCCCGGAACATCGGGCCGTTGCGGCTGTTGTCGATCTTCAAGAGGCCCCGCAGGTGGCGGCGCAGCCGCCCGGCGCCCTCGTGGGCGAGGTGGAGATCGGAGAGATGCGCGATCCGGAACTCGCCCGGTCGTTTCGGCGCTAGATCGAGGGCGGCCATGGGGATTCCGGGCGCGTGGCACCCTGGGTGCGACTCGAACGCACAACCTTTGGCTTCGGAGGCCAACGCTCTATCCAATTGAGCTACCAGAGTATGGCTCGGAACGGAATCCTATTGCATCCCCCGGGGTGGGGGAAGTCAAGGCGACTTCATTCCGTCGCGTTCGCCCCCGGGCGGATCCCGCCGGGGACCCGAAGGCACTCGCGGGGCCGGCAGGCGGGGCAGGGCAGAAATCCCGCCTGTTCGGCTGCCTGCGGGCTTTCGAATGCGCGTTCGGCGGCGCCGCGCGCCAGCGGGCAGCCCGACAGGTGGTAGCGGGTCGCCCCCGCGGCGAAGGCGGTCGCCGGCAACGGCGGGGCGCCGCGGGCCCAGATTCCGAGGCCGGCCTCGCGGGCCTCGCGCTGCGCGAACTCGACGGCTTCGGTCCGTCGCAGATCGGGCGGGGACGGCCAGGCCCGGACGAGTCCCATTCCTGCGGCCGCGGCGGAGAGGTCCACGGGCCGCGGAAGGCCGCTTGATTTCGCGTCGGGTTCCGCCGCGAGGACCTGGAGGGAAGCCCAGGCGACGCCTGCCCCCGACTCATCGAGGCGCTCCTCGTCCATTTCGAGGACGATCGTCTGGCCCTCGCACCACTTCGCGAGCCACCGGTCCAGCGATTCCGCGGCCCTCGTCCCCTCCGGCGGCGGCAGGATCCCGCGGAGCCGGACGGTCCGGCCGTTCTCGAGCTCGAGCCGCGCGCCCGGGAGGGCCTTCCGGACCGTGAACGGAACTCCCGCGGCGAGGCCTCGCGGGACCGGCTGGCCCCGCCTCGGCTGGCGGCCTTGGACCTCGGTGCGGATTTCCGGTTCCTTCCGGAACATGACGTCCCCGGACTTTTCGGCCTCGCCGCCGCCGCCGCAGCCGGCGAGCGCGAGCGCGGCGAATCCCGGGATCGAAAGCCGCCGGAACAGGAGCCTCATGCCGCCATCCTATCCGATGTCCGGATCCTGCCCGACCACGCCCGCCGCGTTAGAATCCCTCGGATGCCCGCGAAACGCTATCGGTTCGACACGCTGGCCCTCCATGCCGGCCAGGTCCCGGACCCCGTCACGGGCTCGCGGGCGGTTCCGATCCACCAGACGACCTCGTACGTCTTCAAGGACACGGCCCACGCGGCCCGCCTGTTCGCGCTTGAGGAATTCGGGAACATCTACACCCGCCTCCAGAACCCGACCTGGGCGGTCCTCGAGGAGCGCATCGCCGCCCTCGAGGGGGGCGCCGGCGCGCTCGTCGCCGCCTCCGGGCAGGCGGCCGAGACGATGGCCGTCCTCAATATTGCCCACGCAGGCGACCACATCGTCTCGTCGGCGAGCCTCTACGGCGGCACCTACAACCTCTTCCGCCACACCCTCTCGAAGATGGGGATCGAGACGACGTTCGTGGATCCGTCGAAGCCGGAGAATTTCCGGCGGGCCGTCCGCCCCCGGACGCGCCTCGTCTTCGCCGAGACCCTTGGCAATCCGAAGCTCGACGTCCTCGACATCGAATCCGTCGCGAAGGCGGCCCACGCGGAGGGGCTGCCGTTCGTCGTCGACAACACGGCCGCGACGCCTGCGCTGTGCCGGCCGATCGAGTGGGGGGCCGACATTGTCGTCCACTCGCTGACGAAGTTTTTGGGCGGCCACGGAACGTCGCTGGGCGGAATCATCGTGGACGCCGGGCGTTTCGACTGGACGCGCGGCCGCCATCCGATGATGACCGAGCCGGATCCCTCCTACCACGGATTGAAGTTTGTCGAGGCCTTCGGGAAGATCGCCTACATCGTGAAGGCCCGCGTCCAGGTCCTGCGCGACCTCGGGGCGGTCCTGTCCCCCTTCAACGCCTTCCTGATCCTCCAGGGCGTCGAGACCCTGCCGCTGCGGATGCGCCGGCACGGCGAGAACGCCATGAAGGTCGCGGCGTTCCTCTCGAAGCACCCGGCCGTTTCGTGGGTCTCCTACCCGGGGCTGGACACCCATCCGACCCGGGCGCTCGCGCGCAAGTACCTTCCGGACGGCTGCGGGGCGCTCGTCGGGTTCGGGATCAAGGGCGGCGTCGCGGCTGGCGTCCGGTTCATCGAATCGGCGAAGCTTCTGTCCCACCTCGCGAACATCGGCGACGCGAAGTCGCTCGTGGTCCATCCCGCGAGCACCACCCCCCAGCAGCTCTCCCCCGAGGAGCGTCTCCAGACCGGCGTCACCGAGGACTTCATCCGCCTCTCCGTGGGCCTCGAGGACCCGGACGACATCCTCGAGGATATCGAAGCCGCGTTGAAGGCCTCGCAGGCCTGACGAATCGCATGCCCGAGCCCGACCGATCCGGCCCCGCCGCCCCCGGCTCCGTCGGGATCGTCCGGACGCAGGCCTTCTCGTTCGGGAAGCCCCCGGACGAGATGCCCCTGGAGAGCGGGAAGAAACTCGGCCCGATCACGCTCGCCTACGAGACCTACGGGAGGCTAACGCCCGCGAAGGACAACGCCATCATGGTCCTCTCGGCCCTCTCGGGGGACGCCCACGCCGCGGGCCTGCACGCCGCGCACGACGCGAAGCCCGGCTGGTGGGACGTCATGATCGGCCCCGGCAAGCCCCTCGACACCGACCGCTACTTCGTGATCTGCTCGAACCTGATCGGCGGCTGCATGGGATCGACCGGGCCTTCGTCCGTGAATCCCGCGACGGGGAAGCCCTACGGCCTCTCCTTTCCCGTGCTCACGATCCGGGACATGGTGGACGCCGAGTGCCGCCTGCTCGACCACCTGGGGATCCCGGCGCTGCTCGCCGTCATCGGCGGCTCGATCGGGGGGATGCAGGCGTTGCAGTGGGCCATCTCGTACCCGGACCGCGTGCGGCTCTCGATTCCCATCGCGGCCTCCTGCCGGCCGAGCGCCCAGGCGATCGCCTTCAATGCGGTCGGGCGCCACGCGATCATGTCGGACCCCGACTGGCGGGGCGGGGATTATTACGGGAAGAAGCCTCCGAGCGGCGGCCTCGCGATCGCCCGGATGGTCGGGCACATCACCTATCTTTCGGAAGCCTCCATGCACCAGAAGTTCGGCCGGCGCCTTCAGGAGAAGGAGGCCTACGGCTACGACTTCACGACCGAATTCGAGGTCGAGAGCTACCTCCACCACAAGGGGGACCATTTCGTCAAGCGCTTCGATGCGAACTCCTATCTCTTCATCACGAAGGCGATGGACTATTTCGACCTCGGGCGCGCCCACGGAACGCTCCGGAAGGCCCTCGCCGGCGTTGCGTCGAAGTTCCTGGTCCTCTCGTTCACGTCGGACTGGCTGTTTCCCTCCGTCCAGTCCAAGGAGATCGTGACGGCGCTGCGCCAGAACCGCGTGGACGTCGTCTACCAGGAGATCGAATCCGACCACGGGCACGATTCGTTCCTCGTCCAGACGGGGGACATGGGGCGGCTCGTCTCCTCGTTCCTCGCGCAGGGCATGCGCCGGGGAGGCGCGCGGTGAGGATCCGGGAGATTTCGCTGCCAGGCGTCGCGGGGACGGTGCGCCTGTCGGGCGAGCACGAGGCGATCCTCGGGATTGTCGAGCAGGGCTCGCGCGTCCTCGACCTCGGCTGCGGGGAGGGGGACCTGCTCAAGGCCCTCGTCGTTCTGAAGGGCGTGGATCCGGCGGGCGTCGATCTCTCGGACGAGTGCATCCAGGCCTGCGTCTCCAAGGGGCTGACGAATCTCCACCACGGGGACCTCGACGAGGGGCTGAAGGACTACGGGGACAAGTCCTTCGACTACGTGATCCTCACGAGCACGATCCAGGCCCTCCACAAGCCGATGCTCCTCATCCGCGAGATGGCGCGGGTGGGGAAGAAGTGTCTTGTCTCGTTCCCCAATTTCGCCCACTGGCGTGTCCGCGCGGGGCTCGGGCTTTGGGGCCGGATGCCGAAAACCCAGGCCATCCCCTTCGAGTGGCATGAAAGCCCCAACATCCACCACACGACGCTCAAGGACTTCCGGGGGTTCTGCGACGCGGCCGGGATGCGGATCCTGCGCGAAATCGCGCTGTGGGAGTCGCCCCGGGGGGGAATCTGGCGGGTCCGTCTGCTTCCGAACCTCCTTGCGGAGGTCGCGGTCTTCGTCCTCGAGGACGGCCGGTAGGCCGGAGCGTCGGGGGAGGTCTCGCGCCGCTCGGGCCTCGCCTCACACGGCGACCTTCACCTTCCGGCGGACGATCTCGTGGACCTTCGCCTTGAGCTCGGACAGATCGGACTGCTTCATGACGTAGGCCTCGGCCGCCCAGGCGACGAAGTGGTCCCGGAACGTCGAATAGGCGGTGTGCAGGATGACGGGGATGTTCTTCTGGCGGCCCAGGATGCGGCCGAGCGTTTCCATTCCGTCCATGCCGGGCATCCGCACGTCGAGGATTACGAGATCCACGTGCGTCTGCTCCAGAAGATCCAGGGCCCTCACCCCGTCTTCCGCCCCGATCATCCGGAATCCTTCGCGGGAAAGCTCCTCCACGATCAGGCTGCGCTGGTTTTCATCGTCCTCGACCACAAGGATCGTCTGCATCGTCGTACCCCCTTGGGAGGGCGACCCCTCACCCTCGTTCCATTGAAACCATATCCCCGCGATCGGAAGAGGCAAGGCGAGGCGCGTCCTTGACTTTCGCGGATCCGGGAATCTGCGGGACGCGGCTTGCGCTAGGGCCCGGGCGAGCCGCGGCACTTCCGGTGGCCCGCGAGCTTCCGGACCACGGCGACGGCCTTCCCGGCGAGGATGAGCGGGATTTTCCAGAGGCGATCCGCCATCCACACGATTCGCAGGAAGCGGAAAGGGCCGAGCCGCCGGGCGGCCTCGCCGGGTGATCCGGGGCGGCGGAACTGGCGCAGGAAGAGGAAGAGGTTCGACGGCAGCCTTCCGAGCCACCCCGAGGGGCGGACCCGGGTCTCGAACTCCATCCGCTCGAGGCGGGACACGGGGGCCTTGCGCAGGGCCGCGATCGCGTCCTCCGGGATTTCGGTGCCGTATTCCCGGAGGCGCTCGAGGGCCTCCGCCATCGAGAGGACGGTCCGGAACCGCCGTGCGTGCTCCACGAGCCGGCTCCAGTCAATCCCGGAGCCCGCGGTTTCGAGGATCGCGCGGGCGTCGGCGATCCATCGGATCCCCTGGGTGCCGCTCCATCGCGTCCCGTGCGAGCAGACGTGGAAGAGGGCGTCCGTCGGGTCCAGCGCGGAGGCCGTCGCGCCCTCGATCTCGAACGGGATGGCCGCCGCCCAGAAGGGATCGTCGGCCCCCTCGTGGCAGCCCTCGGGCAAAAGATGCCAGTGCAGGTCGATCTGGAATCCGTCCGCGCCCGCGAAGGTGTGGCCGTTCGTCGTGGAGAAGAGATCCCCGCCGAACCGGTGGAGCGGGCCGTGCCTTGGCGCGAAGCCGGCCTTCTCGAGGACGCCGATGGCCGCCTCGGCTTCCGGTGTTCGAACGAGGATGTCGAGGTCGTCCATCGGGCGCACGCCGTCGTCGCGGTAATGGAGCCTCGAGAGGGCCGTCCCCTTGAGGACGATGCAGCGGATCCCGGCCGCCGAGAAGTCCCGGAGGATGCCGGCCGTCCGCCGGAAGCGGAAGCGGTTCGCCTCCTCCGTCTGCGTCCGGATCGCCCGCAGGCGCTCCATCCACGGGTCCTGGACGCCGAGGGCGGAGAGGCTGCGGTGCAGGAGCGGGAGCATCCGGAACGAGGCCCGGTCCAGGCGATCGAGATCGGCGGTTTCCCTCCACGCGCGGAAGGCGGCGGGGGCTTCCTCGCCGCGGCCGAGAATCGCACGGAGGAGGAGGGCGTGGGATTCGGACGGGGAGCAGGCGTCGGCGGCGCGCGGCGCGGCCGCGGGGGGCGCCGGG
>CAYHQZ010000141.1:0-10654 GCA_964358555.1 uncultured Planctomycetia bacterium | reverse complement strand
CCTTGAACTGGTTCATCCCGGCGTTCGTGAACAGAAGCGTCGGGTCCTCGGCGGGGACGACGGGGGCGGACGGCACGATCGCGTGTCCCCGGTCCTTGAAGAAATCGAGGAATGTCTTTCGGATCTCGGCGGCGGTTTTCGGCATGGGAGGGGGGATTATAGGCGGCGCGGGGAGCGCCGTCCTTCCGTCTTGACAGGGAAGGCGCCGCCTCCGATGTTGGCGGCCCGCATGAAATACTCCGAAGCGAAGCAAGGTCGCGTGTTCGTCGTGCGGCTTACGGACGGGGACGTCGTGCACGAGTGCCTGGAGCGCCTCGCGCGGGAGCAGGGGATCTCGGCCGCGGCCGCGATCATCCTCGGCGGCGCGGACGACGGCAGCCGGCTCGTTGTGGGGCCTGCGCGGGGGCGGGGGCTTCCGATCGAGCCGATGGCGCACGTCCTCGACGGCGTGCACGAGGTCGCGGGTGTTGGTACGATATTTCCAAACGAGAAGGGGGAGCCTGTCCTGCACATGCACGTCGCGGGCGGCCGGAAGGCGAAAACCGTCACCGGCTGCGTGCGCCTCGGCGTGAAGGCCTGGCACGTCATGGAGGCGATCGTCTGGGAAATCACCGAAACGGCTGCGCGGCGCCGCAAAGACGCCGCCACCGGTTTCGAACTTCTGCAGCCGTGACCACGGAAGGCGACATCGAATATGACGCATGATCTCGAGCGCGAACTGGGCGAGCAGCCCATCGCGAGAATTTTGGCGAACCTGGAGCTGGCGCCCCACGACCTCGTGGCGGCCTCGGAGGTGCAGATGACGCACAAGATGATCTCGCGCGCCTGCAAGGGCCGGCGGCTGACCCGGAACGTCCAGGAGAAGGTCCTCGCCGCCCTGAACCGGGCGAGCGGGAAGACCCTCGTCCTGGCCGATCTGTTCAACTACTGAGTCGCCGGCCCTTCCGTTCTTCCGCCGGCGGATAGAATCCCGCCTGCCCCCGGGTCGGGGGATTTCGAAGGGAGGCGGGCGTTGGCCGAGGAGGACTTCTTCAAGCGCCAGGAAATCGAGGCGTGCGGGACCGGTCGCGGGCCGGCTGCGCTGCTCCGGGGCGGGGCGGGGACCGGGGAGGCGTGGCTTCTCGTCCGGGCCTCCGACGGGGATCGCCGCCCCCCGGCCCGGCCAAGCGGCCTGCGCGGAGGGGATCTTTTGCTGTTCGAGCCCGGCGTCGAGCCGGACCTCTCAGGGCTCGCCGCCCCGAATCTTGCGTTCGAGTGGATCCGGTTCATCCCCCGCCCGGGATGGTTGCGCCACATGAGCGCCTGGCCGCGGTTCCGCGGGCGGACCCGGATGGTCCGGTTCCCGGCGGGCGCGTCCTCGGCGCGGATCGCGACGGCGTTCCGCCGTTGCATGGACGACCTTCGTGCCCGGTCGAGCCCCTACGATCGGGAACTCGCATTGAACGCGCTCGGGGAGATCGTCTATCTGGGGCGCCGCGAGGTCTTCCTCCGGACGGGGCTGCAGGAACTCTCCCCCGACATCCGGCGCGTCGTCCAGATCCTCGAGGCGAGGATGACCTCGCCCTACACGATCCTGTCGCTTGCGCGCCTGGCGAATCTCTCGCCCTCGCGGTTCGCCCACCGGTTCAAGACGGAAACGGGGCAGTCCGTCATCTCCTTCCTCAACCGGATGCGCCTGCTTCGCGCCGTCCGGGTCCTCGCCTTCACGAAGCGCAGCCTCAAGGAGGTCGCGCGGGACGCGGGCTTCGCGAGCCAGGGCTACTTCGGCCGCCAGTTCCGCCGGCTGTTCGGGACCTCCCCCGGGGAATACCGGCGCCGGTTCGCCGCGGGCGGTTCGGTCCTCTAGGGAACGGGCCGCGGCCTCCCCTTCGGGCCGCAGCAGGATCGTCCCAAAGTCCGGCAGTCCGGGCACACCCGATGCGGCCATTCTGTTGTCACGGCAAAGGAGAAACAAACGTGACAAACGACACCGGACGGCTCTTCGGGAAGATCGGTCTCGGGCTTCTTGCAATCGTTCTCCTCTTCTCGGCCGGCCCCCCGGCGGCCCGCGCGGCCGATCCGATCCCGGGCCTCGCCGACGGCTACTACGTCCGGCCGGTCTACGTCGTCGCGTCCGACGAGGACCGTCCCCTCGATCCGGAGTGGAAGGCCAAGTACCAGACCGCGATGATTCTCACGCAGCGCTTCTACGAGGAGGAAATGCAGCGGAACGGCTACGGCTACCGGCAGTTCAATATGGAACTCGAGGCCGACGGGCGCCCGCAGATCTATTTCGTCCGGAGCAAGTACACCCGGGCGGAGCTGGAGGCGTCCGGCGGGAACGCCCCCGGCCTAGGGCAGCCGGAGCTCGAACAGGTTTTCGATCGGGACAAGTCGGTCGTCGTGCTCATGTGGGCCTACCGGGCGTGGATTGGCGGCCGGCACGTGACGCCCGGCACCCGGGGCGGTTACGCCTTCATTGGAGATACTCTTTCCCTGAATTACGGGAGTCCGTATTTCCCCGATGGCACGACGGGTTCGCTCATGCGCTACCTGTCCCCGACGGTGGACGGCCAGATCGCAATTTTCAGGGACACGACGATCCCCTCGAACCCGCCCGATCAGGCGACGAACTGGACGACCGCCGCGATCGCATCCGCTCGGCTCGGCGGGATGGCGCATGAGATCGGGCACGCCTTCGGCGTCCAGCATTCCGTCGTCGGCAACGACCTGATGGGCTACGGGATGTATTCCTTCGGAAACTACTTCACGGGAAGCCCGTCGTCGTGCTTCATCCACCCGGGCAACGCGCTTCATTACAGCAACAGCGCCTTCTTCAGGCCCGAGACCTCCTACGCCGACAACACCGACCCGGTCGTCGACGTGGACATCCCCCTGCTCCTTCCCGGCCAGTCCATCCCCTACACGATTACGGCCTCGGATTCGGGCGCGGGACTGGCGCTCGTCGGGATCGATTTCGAGGGCGTCACGAAGCACTATGGCGATCTCCGCGGCTCATCGAGCCCGGCGACCTATTCCTACACATTGAAGCCGAACACGGCCCTCGTCCCCGGGAACTACGGCACGGGGGTCCAGGTCTGGGATCAGGCCTCGAACCGGGGCTATGTCTATCCCACGTTCCGCGTCGTCTCGAGCCTGCCGGCCGTCCCGCCGGCCGCGGTCGTGGATCCGAACGAGAAGGTCTATCTCGAGGACAGCCTCGTTCCCGCGACCTGGGACACGGTCGGCCCCGACAGGAGCGAAGGCGCCAGCGGGGGATGGATGTGGAACAGGACGTTCAAGGCGAGCGGCGCGAAGGGCGTCGTGCATCCGACCGAGGCGGGCAAGCAGACGGAGATCTTCCTCTTCTCGGCGCCGAAGAGCCTTTCCGTGGAGACGGGCGACGTCCTCACGATCTACGTCTACATCGATCCGGCCAGCAAGCCCGAGATGATCGCGATGTCCTGGTTCAAGAACACCTGGGGCTGGAGCACCTACGCCTACTGGGGGGATGACAAGCTCGTGAACTGGGACGGCAGCCTTCCGACCCGGGTCCGGATGGGCGATCTGCCGGCGACGGGCGGCTGGGTGCGCCTCACGGTGCCGGCCTCGGCCGTGGAGATGGAGGGCAAGGCCATCGGCGGGTGCTACCTGTTCGCCCATGGCGCGGGGAACGTCTTCTGGGACCGCCTCGGCAAGGTCTCCCGGATCGACGATTCGAACCTCGTCTCGGAGGGCGTCTCGGCGTCCGTTTCCGGAACGAACGTCACCGTTACGGACTCCGTCCGCAACAACGGCACGCAGGCGGTTTCCGCGCCGTTCAAGGTCCGCTACTACCTCTCGGCGGACAGCGCCATCACGCCTTCGGACGCGCTCCTGGGCGAGCGGACGGTGAACGGCCTGGACACGGGCGCGGTCTCGGCCGCCACGGCGACGTACCCGGTGCCGGCGGGCGTCGCGAGCGGCTCCTACTGCGTGGGCGCCGTCGCGGACGGCGGCTTCCAGATCCTCGAGACCTGCGAGACGGACAACGCGGCGGCGACCTCGCCCGTCCCGATCGTCGTCTCGAAGCCCGACCTCGTCGTCTCCGCCCTCTCCGCGAAGGTCGCCACGGGGAAGGTTTCCGTCTCGAGCACGATCAAGAACCAGGGGACGACTCCGACCGCGGGGACGTTCCACGGGTCGTTCTATCTTTCGTCGGACAAGGTTGCGAGCCCGTCCACGGACTACCTCCTCGGGTCGCGTGCCCGGACCACGCCGCTTGCGGCCGGCTCGCAGACCGCGGCGACGAACGCATATGCCGTGCCCGCCTCGGTCCCGCCGGGGAGCTACTACGTGGTGGGCGTCGCGGACTCCACGAACACGCAGTCGGAGTCGAACGAGTCGAACAACGCGGCGGCGACGATCGGGCCGCTTTCGATCAAGGCCGACCTCGTCGTCTCGGCGATCTCCGCGACCCGGTCGGGCGCGACGCTCTCGGTCAAGAGCACCGTGAAGAACGAGGGGCCGCTCTCGACGTCGGGCTCGTTCCGGGTGGATATCTATCTTTCAAAGGACGCGACGATCACGACGGCGGACACGCGCATCGGCAGCCGGACGGTGTCGGCTTCGCTCGCCTATAACGCGACGAACCTGGGAACGACGACGCTTGCGATCCCGACCGGCCTCGCCGCCGGGACCTACCGGGTGGGGGCGATCGCGGACGGCGGGTTGGTCGTCTCCGAGACGATCGAGACGAACAACGCGAAGGCGGCCTCTCTGTCCGTGACGATCGGGCCGTAGCCGGAATCCGCAATTCTCGAACGGAGGAAAACGATGAACGCACGGCGCCGGGCGATGCGGGCGGGCGCGGGCTTCCTGGCGGGGATTCTCCTCCTGGGGCTTCCGGGCGGCGCCCGTGCGGCGGCCGCGCCGGACCTGGTGTTCTCCGCCCTCTCCCCGAAGATCGCCTCGGGGAAGGTCGCGATTGCGAACACCTTCAAGAACCAGGGGACGGCGCCGACCGCGGGGACGTTCTACGGGGCCTTCTATCTTTCGGCGGACAAGACCTTCGACGCCTCGACGGACCATCTTCTCGGGAAGCGGGCGAGGACGACGCCGCTCAACGCGGGATCCTCGTCCTCCGCGACGAGTTCGTTCGCCGTGCCGGCCTCGGTCCCGCCGGGGGACTACTACGTGCTGGGCGTGATCGACTCCACGGGCACCCAGGCGGAATCCGACGAGTCGAACAACGTCTCGGCGAGCGCCGGGACGCTCTCGATCCGCGCCGACCTCGTCGTCTCGGCGATCTCCGCGACCCGCTCGGGCGACACGCTGACGATCAAGAGCACCGTGAAGAACCAGGGCGTCCTCGCCGCCTCCGGTCCGTTCCGGGTGGATTTTTATCTTTCGAAGGACGCGACGATCACGACGGCGGACACGCGCTTCGGCGAGCGGACGGTGTCGGGAACGCTGGCCTACGGAAAGACGAGCCTGGCGACGACGACACTCGCGATTCCCGCGGGCCTCCCCGCCGGGACGTATCGGGTGGGGGCGATCGCGGACGGCGGGCTGGCCGTTCCCGAGACGATCGAAACCAACAACGCGAAGGCGGCCAGCCTGACCGTGACGATCTCGGCCCCGCCCCCGCCGGCGAACGTTCCCCCGGTTGCGAGCGCCTCGGCGAGCCCCACGACCGGCGAGGCGCCGCTGGCGGTTTCCTTTAGCGGCTCGTCGTCAACGGACTCGGACGGCTCGATCGTTTCCTACGCCTGGTCGTTCGGGGACGGCCAGACGGGAACGGGCTTGACCGTGTCGCATACCTACACGGTTGCCGGGACGTATGCGGCGGCGCTGACGGTGACCGACGACGACGGCGCGACGGCGAGCAAGAGCGTCACGATCGTCGTCTCGGCGCCTCCGGTGGAGGAATTCAGCCCCCGCCTCGCCGGCCTCGTCCCGGAGATCGGGGCGGCCATGGACGTCGCCGTATCGGGCGGCAGCGCCTTCGTCGCCTCCGATCCCTTCGGGCTGTCGGTCGCCGACGTGACGTCGCCGGACGCCCCCGCGATCCGGGGCGTTTCCAGCGCGCCCTTCAAGGGGGCCTGCGTCAGCGTGGCTGGGACGCGGGCGGTGGTGACGGGGATGGCGAAGGACGGCAAGACGCGGCTCTGGATTCTCGATCTCTCCGTTCCCTCCCGGCCGCGGGTGCTCGGCGAGGCGGAATCCCCCTCGGCGATCCTGGACGTGGCGGTGAATCCCGAAGGCCTGCTGGCCGTGACGGCCCATGGAACGGCGGGGGTGGGGGTCTTCGACATCTCGAACCCGGCCGCGCCCGTGCTGCGGGGCGCCTACGACACGCCGGGGATTGCCTACGCGGCGGCGTTCGACGCCGGAGGCACGCTCGCCTACGTGGCCGACGGGAACGGCGGCCTCAAGATATTGAGCCTCTCGAATCCGGCCGCGCCGGTCCTGGCGGGGAGCCTGGTCATGAGCGGCACCCAGCGGGACGTCGCGGTGTCGGGCGGGGTGGCGTACGTGGCGGACCAGATGGGCCGGCTCGTGACGGTGGACGTGACGGCGCCGGCCGCGCCGAGGCAGCTGGGCTCGCTGGTGCTGGGGAAATACGCCTTCAAGGTGGCGGTGGAGGGGACGCGGGCGGTGGTCTACGACTCCGCCGCCGCGGACTGCATCGAGGTGATCGATATCACCGCGCCGGCGGCCCCGGTGCTCCTGGGCGGCGTGACCGTGGACGCCTCGGGGGCGGTGAAGGGCCTGGCGCTCTCCGGCTCCCGGGCCTACGTGGCCGTCGGCGCGTCGGGGCTCAAGATCTACGATCTCGGTCCGCCGCCCGCGTTGCGCGGGACGCTTCGGAACGGTTTCGCGGGCTCCCGCATCGCCATGGCCGGCCCGCTCGCCGTGGTGACCGGGACGCACGTTTCGACGAATTCGGTTCGCCTGCGTGTGGTCGACCTTGCCGACCCCTCCCAGCCGCGGGTGCTCGGCGAGGTGGAATCCTCCTCGGCGATCCTGGGCGTGGCGGTGAATCCTGCAGGCACGCTCGCCGTCGCGGCGATGGGGGCGGCGGGGGTGGGGGTCTTCGACGTCTCGAACCCGGCCGCGCCCGCGCTTCGGAGCGTCTACGACACGCCGGGAATTGCCTACGCGGCGGCGTTCGACGCCGGAGGCACGCTCGCCTACGTGGCCGACGGCGGCTCCGGGCTCCAGATCCTGAACTTGAACAACCCGGCCGCGCCGACCCTGGCGGGGACCCTGGACCTGCCCGGCGTGGAGCGGGACGTCGCGGTGTCGGGCGGCGTGGCGTATTTGGTGGATCAGATGGGCCAGCTCATCACGGTGGACGTGACGGCGCCGGCCGCGCCGCGGCAATTGGGCTCGCTGGTGCTGGGGAAATACGCCTTCCGGGTGGCGGTGGAGGGGGCGCGGGCGGTGGTCTACGATTCCGCCGCATCCGACGACCTCGAGATATTGGATGTTTCCGCGCCATCGAGCCCGGTGCGCCTGGGCGGCGTGGCCGTGGACGCCGTGGGCGCGATCAAAGGCCTGGCGCTCTCCGGCTCCCGGGCCTACGTCGCCGTCGGCGCCCAGGGGGTGAAGATCTACGACCTTTTGAACCCGGCCGCGCCCGCGCTGTTCGGAGCCGGATATGCCGCGGGCGAAGCGACGGACGTCGCGGTCGAAGGCTCCATCGCGTCCGTCGCCGTCTCGTCCTCGACGATCAACATCCTCTCCCTCTTCGCCCCCTAGGCGCGCGGGCGCCGAGGCCAAAGCGTCCCGCTACGCCAGCCCCCGCAGGCGCCGGATCATCCACTCGAACGCGAGCAGCCCCAGGATCGCGAGAAAGACCAGCCACTCCCTTCCTTCGAGGAGGGGGAACTCGTCCTCGACCGGGATCTCCACGCGGCGAGCCGCCAGCGTCCGGCAGAATTCGGCGAAGCGCTCGGGCTCGATGATCTCCCCGCCGCTCGCGCGCGCGAGGGCGGCGAGGGCCTCGGGGTCGGCGCGGACGTCCTCGATCTCGGGGCGGGGCAGCCGGACCTCGAACGAGGCCGAGGCCTTCGCGTCGGGGGTCTCGAGAAGGGCCTCGTGAACGCCCGCCTCGGCGGGGACGATCTCGGACTCGAACTCGCCCGGGGCGACGGGCAGGAGCCGGACCCGGGCGGCCTCGCGCCCCTCGACGCGCAGGACCGCCTCGAGGACGGCGTCGGCGGGGAAGGGGGTGAAGTCGGCGCGCACGGCCCGTGCGAACAGGCGCTGGCGCTCGCCGAGGGCGATGCTTCGCTTCTCCGCGGAGATCGAGACCCGCTCGCGCGAGCCTTGGAGCCGGCCCTGGCGCAGGTAGCGGATCGCCTGATCCCAGAAGCGATGGTACGCCCCCTCGCCCGCGCGGCGGATCCGCCAGGCCTCGGCGGAGGCGAGGAAGGCGGAGCGGCCGGCGCCGTAGGGCTGGATGACGAGCCAGGGCGAATCCCCGCCGAAGAGCAGCACTTCGGCCCCCGGCTTCGTGCGCTCGATCTCCGTCGGGTCGAACGGTCCCGGCGCGGACGCCCAGAACGCGACGGTCGCCTCGTCGCCTGCTTCCTGGCGCAGGATCGGGTGCGGCCCGCCCGGCGGGATCCGGAAGGGCCGCTCGCTCGCGGTCGCGGCGCGCCCCGCCTCGCGCAGCGCCTCGGGCTTCGCCACGACGGGCAAAAGCTTCCGGAGCGCGGGATTCGCGAGGGCCTTGGCCGAGTGCGGCCCGCCCGCCGCAAGCAGGACCCCGCCCCCCGTCTCGCCGGCGAAGGCGGGCAGCGCCTCGAGAAATCCCGCCGGCAGCCGCGCCGGGTCGGGATCGAGCAGCAGGATCACGTCCCACGCGCGCAGATCCTCGAGGCGGGCCGGGACGGCCGGGACGGGCTTCGAGCCCTCGGCCGGCGCGTCCGGCGGCGCGCCCTGCAGGACGCACCCGAGGTCGATCGAGCGGTCCCGCCGCCAGTGGTTCCGGAGGAACCGGTATTCCCAGGAAGGCCCGGAGGCGACGAGGAGGATCCCCGTGCGGTCCCGGACGACCTCCACGGCGACGGCGGCCTCGTTGTCCTCGAACGAGCGCTCGGAGGGCTCGTGCGCGATCCGGATCCGGTAGCGGTGCGTCCCGGGGCCGTTCGGGACGAATCGCGCCGAAAAGCGCGAGGCCCGCCCCGCCTCGACGGCGACCTCCTGCTCGGAGACGATCCGCTCCCCTTCGAGCAGCGAGACGCGCGCGCGCCTGCCCTCGAATCCCTCGTGGGCGATCTCCGCCTCGACCGCGATCTCGTCGCCCTCGAAGGCGCGCGCCGGCGCCGCGACGTTCCGGAGCGAGAGGTTCGCCGAGGTCCGGGTGCTGCCGATCGGGACGACGAAGACGGGGACGCCCGCCGCGCGGGCCTCGGCGCCGGCCGTCTCGGGGTCGGGGCCGCCCGTGGAGCGGCCATCGGAGATCACCACAACGCCCGCCAGCGGCCGGCCGCGGAACTCCCGCAGCGCCGCGACGGTCGCGCCCCCGGGGGCGGTCTGCTTTCCTTCGGCCTTGAGCGCGCGGACGTCGGACGCGATGTCGGAGGGCGCCCGCCGGGACGCGCCGGACAGCCGCCGGAGCGCGTCGGAGAAGGCGAACACGGCGAGCTCGCGTCCTTCGGCGAGCTCGGCGAGCGCCGCCGGATTCCCAGGGGCGAGGATCGCCTTCGCCCGGTCGAGGCGGGAGAGGCCCCCCCCGTCCCGCTCGGCCATGCTGCCGGACTCGTCCACGAGGATGGCGACGCTCGCGCCCTGGACGAGGCGGCCCCGCGAGATCCGGACGGGCCCGCAGGCGAACGCGACGACGAGCGCGAGTGCTGCGAGCCGGGCGAGGGCCAGGGAGGCGCGGGAAAGCCTCCCGAGCCTCGGAACGCGCGCGTAGTGCAGCACGACGCCGGCCGCGAAAGCCGCGGCGAAGACCGCGACGATCGCGAGAAGGACGCCCGCGGGGGTGGAATCGAGGCGGATCACGCGGCGACCCTCCGGCGGGAGAACCAGGCCGCGAGCGCCGATTCCAGGGCGAGAAGGCCTGCGAGCCCCCAGAGGAACCGCCCGGAGACGTCGCGCGTCCGTTCCGCGCCGGTCCGTGCCGACGGGGGGTCCAGGCGGGGGGAACGCTCCAGGACGCCGGCGGGCAGGCCCGCGAGCGCCTCCGGGGGCAGCGGCCGCAGATCGCATTCGTCGGGGTCCGGCGACGCCGAGACGGGAATGGGCTTCGCGCCGTCGGCGGGATCGATCGCGCCCAGGCCCGCGCGCTCCAGAGGGCCGAAGTCGAGGCGGAACCGCCCGGCCTCCTCGGAGAGCGTCCCCGGGATCGCCGGCCCCGAGGGCGGGCGGAACCGGTGCGCCACGGTCCCGCGCGCCGGATCGATCGGGACCTCGAGCCGCTCGCCCACGCGCCGGTTCAATCCATCGGCCGGATCGCCCGCGAGGTGGAGGCAGACACGGTGCGCGAGGGGCAGGAAGGCCGGTCGCACGGGGATGTTCGAGGACTCGAGGTCCGCCCCGAACCCGAACACCGCCGTCCGCCCGCCGAACGCCTCCGAGGCGAACGCGGCGCACGTCCGGTCCTCGAGCTCCAGCAGCGTCCGGCCGCGCCCGGCGGCGGGCCGCAACGCCGCCAGCCCCTTGAGCCGGACGGCCG
>CAYHQZ010000140.1:0-10713 GCA_964358555.1 uncultured Planctomycetia bacterium | reverse complement strand
GCGTCCGCTCGGTGACGGAGACGAGCATGATGTTCATGATCCCGATCCCGCCGACCGCAAGCGAGATCGCCGCGATCCCGGCCAGCGCCCAGGTGAGGACGTCGAGGATGCTGCCGAAGGCGGAGAGCATCGCCGTCTGGTTCGTGACGGTGAAGTCCTCGCGCCCATGCTGGCGCAGGAGGACCGCCTTGATCTCCGCCTCGGCGGCCGGAATCTGGTCGGCGGCATAGGTCGTGATCAGGATTTCAAAGAGGGCATCCGTCCCGTAGAGGGTCTTGGCCGCGCGGACCGGGATGAAGGCGATGTCGTCGAGGTCGAGCCCGAGGCTCACGCCCTTCGGGCGGAGGATCCCGATCACTCGGAATTTCATCCCGCCGATCGTAACGACCTCGCCGAGGGGGCTTTTCTCGCCGAACAACTCGCGCCGGACCGTGTCGCCCAGGACGCAGACGCGCTGCTCGGAGGGATCGAAGCGGGAGGGGAGAAACTTGCCTCGCCCCACCGGGAGGTTTCGCGCCTCCGCAAAATCGTGGGTCGTCCCGATGACGGGAACGTCGCGCTTGCGGTTCCCGAAACGGACCGTGCCCGTCCCGAAGAGCAGGGGGCAGACGTGGCGAAGCGTCCGGACCTTGGCAGCGAGGGCGTCGGCGTCCTCCTCGCGAAGCTTCCGGGTGGAGGACGATCCGAAGATCGGCGGCCCCCCGGACGTCTCCACCTTGCCCGGCACGACCAGGACGATGTTCGTCCCGAGGTCCGCCAGGGTCTCGCGAACATATCGCTTCACTCCCTCCCCGATGCTGACGAGGAGGATGACGGACGCAACCCCGATGACGACCCCGAGAAGCGTTAAAAACGTCCGCAGGGGATGCGCCCAGAGCGTCCGGATCCCCTCCGAGGCCGCAAACGTCAGCGTCGTCATGCCGCCCTCTCGTCGGCCACGATCCGGCCGTCCTGGAGACGGATCCGCCGGCGCGCCCGGACCCCGACCGCCGGATCGTGCGTCACGAGGATCAGCGTCAGCCCCCGATCCCGCCAGAGCCCCTCGAGCAGGTCCAGCAGTTCTCCGCCCACCCGGCTGTCGAGGTTTCCGGTCGGCTCGTCGGCGAGCAGGAAGGCGGGCTCGCTCACGAGCGCCCGCGCGATCGCAACGCGCTGGCGCTCTCCTCCGGAAAGGGCCGAGGGCCGGTGGGAAAGCCGGTGCCCCAGCCCCACGGAGGCGAGGACGGATTCGGCCCGCTCGCGGCGGGCGCGCCGGGAAGCGCCCTGGTACAGGAGCGGCAGGGAGACGTTCTCGAGCGCGGTGAGCCTCGGCAGCAGGTGAAAATCCTGGAAGACGAACCCGATCCGACGCCCCCGGATCTCGGCCTTCGCGTCCTCGTCGAGCCCCTCCACGGCGAGTCCGTCGATCCGGTAGGACCCGCCCGTCGGGGTGTCCAGCAGCCCCAGGACGTGCAGCAGCGTCGACTTGCCCGACCCCGACGGCCCCATGATCGAGACGAACTCGGATCGCCGGATCACGAGATCAATCCCCTGCAACGCCCGGACCTCATCGTCGCCAAGGACGAAAAACCGCTCGACGCCCGAAAGGTCCGCAACCGGGGGGACGTCCGTCACGGCGCCCCTTCCGGCGTCCCTTCGAGCCGGATCCGGGCGCCGTCCTGAAGCACGATGTCACCCTGGCCGCCCGCCGGGGACACGACGACCTCGCCCTCCGAAAGCCCGGAGAAAGCCTCGGTCACGCGCCAGTTCGACAGGCCCCGCTCGAACGAACGTTTTTCCGCGCGGCCGTTCCGGGCGACGAACACATACGGCCGCTCCGAGCCTGCGCCCTCCCGCACCAGAGAGCTTTGAATGCACAACACCCCGGCGCGGCGCTCCACAAGGATCTCGATCTGGGCCGACATCCCGACCCGGAGGCCGCTCCCGGCGTTCTCCAGGCGGACCCGGACCTCGGCGGTCCGGCTCGTCTCCTTCGTCATGTCGACGACGGGGTCGAGAACCGAGACCTTCCCGGACCACGACTTCCCCGGAAACGCATCGATCGAGATTCGGACCGGAGCGCCGATCCGGACCGAGGGCACGTCCACCTCGTCGATGGGCGCACGGACCTCGAGGACGGAGAGGTCCTCCAGGCGGGCGACGGGGCGCGAAGGCGAAATCGATTCGCCTGGCTCCACGGTCATCGACGTCACGACGCCTTCGAACGGGGCCCGCAGGATGCCCCGGTCGATCTGGACCTCGAGGGCGCGCACGCCGGCGGCCGCCTTCGCCGCGAGGGACTCCGAAAGGGCCGCTTCGCAATCGGCGAGGTCGAGGGCGTCCTGGGCCTCGTCCAGCCGCTCCGTCGGGATTGCCCCGGACTTCACGAGGGAGGCCGCGCGATCGCGCGATCGCGTGGTCGAGCGCTGCCTCGCCTTCGCACTCTCCACCTGCCGCCGGACGGACTCCCAGTCGGCGAGCGCCACCTGGAGGGAGGCCTCGAGGTCCCGCAGCGAGACGCGCAGGATCGGCGCCCCCGCCCGGACCGCCTTGCCCTCCGAGGCGTAGACCTCCGCGACGATGCCCGGAACCTCGCACGCAAGGTCGGAGGCGCGGATCGAGCGCACCGTCCCGGCGGACACCGAGGTCGCGAGCGCCTCCACGGCGCCCCGGGCGACCTTCTCGCCTGCGACGCGGACGGGACGGCCCGCCTGGAGCGCCGCAAAGCCCACGGCGAGCGCGACCGGCACGGCCAACAGGAATCCGATGACGGCAAAGCTGCGGCGGCGTTTCTTCATCAGGGCGCCGGTTCAGTGTAAGGCAACTCGATCCAGAACGTGGTGCCCGCCGCCTTGGATTCAAACCCGATTTTCCCGCCGTGCTCCTCGATGATGCGTTTCGTCAGCGCGAGCCCCAGCCCCGTTCCGCCGGTCTTCGTCGAGAAGTAGGGCTCGAAAATCCGCTCGCGGATTTCCGCGGGGATTCCGGAGCCGTGGTCGCTCACTTCGATCCGAACGAGCACGCCCGAGCGGGCCGCCCGGACATCGATGTCCCCCCCGCCCGGCATCGCCTGGAGGGCGTTGCGCAGCAGGTTCAAGAGCGCCCGCCGGAGCCGGTCCACATCGCAGGTGACCCGCGGCAGATTGGCCCCCACCGACAGGCGCACCCGGACGGATCGGGGCTCGCCTTCGACGGCGACCAGATCCGCCGCCGCCTTCAGGATCGGCTCGAGGGCCTCGGGCTTCAGATCCCCCTTCGGGAACCGCGCGTAGAGCGAGAATTCCGTCGCAATCCGCTCGAGGGCGTCGATCTGCTCGCCGATCATCTTCGAACTCTGCGCGAGGATCTCGTCGAAATCCGGGCGCGCGTCCCGGCGGGCGCGCAGGACGTGCTGCAGAGAGAGCTTCATCGGCGTCAGCGGGTTCTTGATCTCGTGAGCCACCTGCCGCGCCATCTCCGAGAAGGCGGCCTTCCGCTCGGAATCCCGAAGCCGGGAGAGGGTATCCCGGAGGGCGTGCGACATGCGGTTGAACGACTTCACGAGCAGCCCGATCTCGTCCGAACGTCGTTCCGGCAGCACGACGTCGAACTCCCCGCCCGCGATCCGGGACGTCCCTTCCGTCAGATCCCGCAGGGGCCGCGCGATCCGCCCGGACAGGATCCAGGCGACGGCCCCGGCCGAGAGCGTGAACAGGACGAGCGTCCCGAGCAGCCACTCCTCCTCGCGGGCGGTGGATTCGCGCACCTCTTCCTGGCGGTAGAGGACGGGCGCGGAGATCGTCCGCGCCTCGGCGTCCGGAGGGCCGATCCGCCGGTAGCCGACCCGGAAGGGATAGCGCCCGAGCCGCTCCTCCACGACGACCTCCCGCTCGCCTTGGAGCAGCAGCCGGTCGTAGACCTCCCCCGGCAGCCGATCGGACAGGAGATCGCCCCCGAAGAGGCCCGGCTGGCTCGTCCGGACGAGGCGCTCGCCCTCGTAGACGTTCAGGTCCGCCCCGACCGCCTCCCGGACCGCCCGCAGCACCGGCTCGAGCGAGGCGCCGCCGGCGGGCGCCGTCGGATCGAACATCGACTGGGCGAGCCGCAGCGCGGAATCGATCCGTTCCCGGAGAGCGTCCTCGTAGCGCTCCAGGATCAATCGTCGGTGCCAGGCCCCGATCCCGACGACCAGCACCAGCACAAGGGCAATAAAGGCGCCAAGGATGCGCGCCCGGAACGTGACCCGGAACCGGCTCCAAAGACCGGCCACCCATGCGAAGAGAAGCAGCGCCCCCGCAATGGCCGGGATCGCCCCGAGAAATCCCTTGAACGTGCGCAGCGCCCAGGGGGCCGGCGCGATCGTCTCGTAGACGAGCGCCACCCAGCCCGTGATGCGGCCGTCGGGCGAGCCCGTCTCCCGGCGCGGCGCGACGAGGGCCTGCGCGGGACGGCCGTCGAGGCCGGACTCGAACGCAAACGCCCCCGCCTCCCCGCCCGAGCCCCGGATTCGGCGGACGGCCTCGGCGAACCCCCGAGGCGTCGTCTCCCCCTCCCGCCACTCGCGCAGGACCACGCGCTGCCAGCGCCGCGACGGCGTGCTGGGCCGGAAAACCTCGGGCGTGCCGCGCCCGCCGAAGAAGTGCTCGGAGGCCGGCATCTTCAACAGGACGAATCCGAGGTGCTCGCCGCCCGGCCC
This sequence comes from uncultured Planctomycetia bacterium, assembly GCA_964358555.1. Lineage (GTDB taxonomy): Bacteria > Planctomycetota > CAYHQZ01 > CAYHQZ01 > CAYHQZ01 > CAYHQZ01. Next base: position 6,059 of record CAYHQZ010000140.1, on the reverse strand, counting down.
GGAAATCGCCGTGCGCCCCGAATAGAAACGCCGGATCATCAGGCCGGGGGCGCCCGTCAGCCGGAGGCTGTAAACGCCCCCGAGGTCCTCGACCAGCTGCTCGCCCGGCACGGACAGCGGGACGTCGAGCGAGAAGCGCCCGCGCGCGGCGCTCTTCGCATCGATGATCTCAATGAGGCAGCGGATGCCCCGCTCTCCGAAGGGGCTGCGAGCCCAGAGCGAAAGGGCGACCCGGTTGCCGTCGCTGGAACCCCGCTGCAGGAATTTCTTCACCTCCTCGTCCTGCCCGATGAAGTCGAGCTGGCGATCCATCTCGTCGGCAAACCAGCGGTCCACGGGCTCCTTGGAGACGCGCCGGAGGTCCGCGAGGAGGTCGTCCCGGAAGGCCGCCGACACCTCGCCGACGAGGAACGCGTGCGGCAGGAAACCGGCGAGGATCAGGCCCCCGAGGACTCCGACAATCGGAGCCCGATTCCGCGCGGCGCCGCCGGCGAGCGCCGCGGACGCGAGCAGCCCAACCCCGAGGGCTCCGGCAAGTAGAAGGCCGATGCCCGCCGCGGCGGCGAGCATTGCGGCCGCGAGGAAAACCCCGGCGAACACGCCCGCCCCCTGCAGCGCGAGCGCAGCCGGTCCGAGGCGGCCGAGCCACTCCGCGAGTGCCCGGGCGCCGGGGGCGAGGAAGCCCGCGGCCGCGAGCGCAAACAGGGATGCCGCGCACAGCAGGGCCGACGCGGGACCTCCGGGAATCATCGAGGGGCCGTAGAAGGGAACGCTGGAGTCCCGCGCGAGGCTCTCGATGGCGGCCCCGAGGGCCGCACCCCCGATCCCCGCGAGGGGAAGCCCCAGCCAGGGGGAGCGAAGGGTCCGGACCCGGGACGCCGAAAGCCCCGCAAGGGCCGCGAACGCCGCGGTGATCAGCGTCTCGCCCGGATTTCCGAAGGCGGGCCACAAAAACGTCACCCCGTAATGGATCGGCTCCCAAAGCGTCGATGGGAAGAAATGGGCCGGAAACTTCAAGGCGAGCCAGAGGGCGCGGACCGCGAGAAGCCCCGCGGGAAGCAGCCATGGAAACCTCCGGATCGGCCCCCAGACGAGCAGGAACGGGGCCGCGAGGGCGAGAAATGCCAGCGCCCCCGCCGCCGGTCCGGCGAGGCTTTCGAGGGTTGCGTCCGCGACAAAATCGCATCGGGCAAGAGCGGGCTCCCCCGGCTCCCCGCGGATGTCGATGCCGTTCATGCCGGCCCGCCTCGGGGGCGCGTCGAGGCGGCGCAGATTCGCCGTCGCCCGATGCCGGGATGCAATCCGGTCCAGCAGGCCTTCCTCCGCCAGGAGGCGACTGGCGACGGGCGTGTGCGTCTCCAGCATCCCGCAGACCGCGATCGACCCCCGGCGCGGCTCCCCCGGCAGCGGCTCCAGGGCAACCAGGAGACGTCCGATCTCCCCGAAGTCGAGGAAGAGGGAGGGACGCCCCTGGGCGACGGCCTCGAGGGACGGACCCCCGACATCGGCGATCCGGCCCGCCCAGGCGAGGGGGACCCCGCGTGAATCCAGAACCCATGCGCCCTCGACCCCGCGCCCGCGCCCCTCGGCGAGGATCCGCCGACAGGCCTCGAACAGCATCCGCCGGCCCCCGGCCCGGGTCGCCTCCCGAAGCACCGGATCCGCCGCCGCCTCCACGGCCGTCAGGCGAAGCCCGCGAATGAACGCCCGAAGGGCCGGCTTGGCCTCCGCGGCCGCCCGGCGGGTCCGGCCGCTTTCCGAATCCTCGGCCCGGAACGCCACCCAGATTCCGGCCGAGAGGGCGAACGAAAGCCCCGCTGTCGCGAGAATCCGGAATCGGCGAAGCGGCGCAACGAGAGCGGATTCCTCCACGGACCGCATTCTGTCGGCTCCTTTGCCGCTCGCCAACCGTCCGACATCATCCGTCGCGGACGTAGATCTCCGTGAGCACCCAGCCTCCGGACGCCTGTTCCGAAATCACCGTCACCGTTCCGGCGCCCGCCCTCCCCCCCCGCTGCCATCGATGATCCCCGGTCGCGACCCGCTGGCTCTTGTCCCGGAAGGCGAACGAAACCGTCTGGATGCCGGAAAAATAGTCCTGCAGGATCGCCTGCGCCTGCTCCCTCGAATAATTCCCAGGCTCTCGATCGTTGATCTGAATCCGCACGCTCGAACCCGCGTAAGCGAGAATCCCGGCCGCATCATGGGCGCGCCAGGCCTGCTCGATCGAACCCCACATCGCCTCGGGAAGCGCTGAAAAGGACGTCCGGCAAGGCAGGAAAAGGGCCAGCAGGACCGGGAGAACGAGAAATTTGAGGTTCATCTCCCTTGAATCCAGCAAACCGGATACCAGTCCACCGGGCATGGAAACATTTTCGTTCAATCACACAACCCATTTCAAGGGAAAAGATTGCGCCAACGCGCCCGGAGATGAGCCTCGCCACCCGCTTTTTCATCGTCCCCCCGAGGCTACGCGCTGTCCACTCCAGGGAAACCCGGATCTTTTTTCAGGGCCGCCAGGACCGCCTCCCGTGCATCGCTTGCCTCTCCCTCGACGGATATCACCTCCAACCAGCGCATGGAACGGATCCACATCTCCTGCTTCCGGGCGAACCGACGGGTCCGGCGCGCGATCCGCTCCTGAATGCCCTCGAAAGGAACCCGCCCCTCCAGGCATTCCGCAATCTCCCGGTACCCCAGCGCCGAGCGCGCCGTGGGACCAAGCGAGCGCGCCGCGAGAAGCGTTCGCACTTCTTCCACCCACCCGGCCTTGAACATCCGATCCACCCGACCGGCGATCCGCCGATCGAGTTCGGGGCGACCGCGCAGGATCGCGACGGCACGGATGCCGGGCTTCGGCCCCCGCCCCCACTGGCAGGCTTGCGAAGACCAAGGCCTCCCTGTCGCCTCGTACACCTCGAGGGCACGAACGATCCGCCGCGCATCCCCGGGGTGGATCCGGGCCGCGGCCGTCGGATCCACGACGGCCAGCCGGGCGTGAAGGGCGCCGGGGCCTTCCCGTTCCGACTCCTGCTTCAGCCTCCGGCGCAGTTCCGGCACGGCCGGCGGGCCGTCGAACAGCCCCTCCGCGAGAGCCTTCAGATAGAGCATCGTCCCCCCGACGAAGAGGGGCAGCCGGCCGCGGGAGCGGATCCCGGCGGCCGTCTCCTCCGACAGCCGGATCCATTCCCCGGTGTTGAACGGCTCGCGAGGGTCGGCAACGTCGATGAGATGGTGCGGAACGCCTGCGCGCTCCGCCGGACCCGGCTTGCCGGTCCCGATATCCATCCCCCGATAGACCTGCATCGAATCCATCGAGATAAGCTCGGCGCCAAGATCGCCGGCAATGGCGACGGCAATGTCCGACTTTCCAGAGGCCGTCGGTCCCGCGAGGACGGCGAAGAGAGCCGTCACCGGGATGCGCACCCCTGCGGCGCCCTACCGCTTTCGTTTCGGGCGCGGGGATTTCGCGGCCTTCCGCGGCCGGGATTTCGGCGCAGGCGGCTTCGGGGAGGAAGGTTCCACCCCGAAGAAGGCATACGCAGCCGCCGAACTCGTGAAGGCGCGAACGGCGCCCTCCGGCGTATCGCTCTCGACGACGGATGCGAGATCATGGGGAATGCCGAGAAGGGCAAGCCGCCCTTTCCCCGAACCGCTTCGGACGTGCTGGACAAGGAGGGAGAGGGAGCGGATCGCGATCAGGGGCAGGAAACCCATCCGGGCAAGGTCGAGCAGGATGTTCCGCCTGGGCTCCGGCGTGCGCCGCACGATCTCCTGGATGCCCAAGGTGAACTCGGACTCCTTGAAAACGCCCCAGGTATCGTTGACAAGGTGGAAGACCTTCGGGTTCCTTCTCCGTTCCGTCTCCACATGCATCGCGGGGGTATTTCCTCGGGGTGAATCCTAGGGGAACGGAGGCGATTCCTCAACCCCTGATCCGGAAAACGAAAGCGGGCGCGGCAGAACACCGCCGCGCCCGCTCTTCCGTCCCGCTCTACCGGCGAACCTCCCCGTCGAGCCCTTCTTCCGGATTCTCCCTCTGGAACAACTCCATCTGCTCGGGGGTGAACTGATCCGGCGTCGTCGGGATATAGTCCTCGAGCCCGAGATCCCGGATGACGAGGATCGTGTAGCCCACGATGTCCCGCATCAGCCGGTCACGCTCGGAGATCTTCGGGTTCTGGAACTTCGCGACCAGGCCCTCGATCCGCTTGAGTTCGACGTCGTATTCCTCGTAGACCTGCTCGGAATGCCCGATCGCGACTTCCTTGAAGTGGTCCATGAAGTCGTTCACGAGCATGGCACCGCGATCCCCGGGCTTCGCGTCCCGGTATCGCTCGTCATCCCGGACGGTCTTCTCGACCTCTGCCCACTGCTCCCCGAAGAAGGAGTCCAGGACCTCCCGGTAATCCTTGAGGACCGTATCGACCCTTTCGATGATCTCGCCCTGGGCGTTCTCGCGAATTTCCCGGAGCTTATCGCGGACCATCTGGGAGCCGTCCCTCTTGAGTCTCTTCAACTCCTCCGTGATCGTGTCCGACAGGGTCCCAACGATGTCTCCCTGGCGCTCATCCAGTTTCCCGAGCATCCAGGTGCATACCGTGAACTTCTCCCCTTCCGCCACATCCGTGAACACGGCCGCGAAGGGTATCACCAGCAGCTGCATGTATCCGACGAAGAAAACGATGAACGCGAGCCGGAGGATCGTGCCCCATCGGGCCTTCGAGAGGAGACGGGTGTTCTCCACCTCGACGGTCCGACGAAGGTCCGCGACCGCGCGCTCGAGACGCGACGCCTGCAAGTCACCGGCCGGATTCGTTCCATTGGACATGGGGTTGTTTTCTCCCTCGCGCTATTGCTTCTTCGGGGCCTTGGGATTCCGCCGGGGCGGCACTTTTCTGCCTTCTTCCGTCGGCGGCGGTGCGCTGATGATGGAGGCCGCCTCGAGACTCAACAACCGGTTGAGGATGCCTCCGAGCGTATCCACGTCTTCCTTGCCGCCCTCCCCGAAAAGCCGGGTCACCATATCCACATAGGCACCATGATGCTCATCGTGCATCAGTTCGTAGTCGGCGAACACGAGCCAGAGGTGGATGTAATGCCGATAGAGATCCGTCCCGTAGAGCCCCAGCTTCTTCTGCTCCTGCTCGTAGGGCAGGACCAGGTCGGCGAGGGACTTCTTCACCGGCGCCAAACGGGCGGAGAACCTGTCAAGGATCGCCCGGGCGATCTGGCGCACGTCCGTCTTCACGCGCGTGGAGAGCGCCGCCTGGATCTTGCCGAAGGACTGCTCGTCCTTCATGTCCGGGAAGAGCCCGACGATGCGACCCTGGTGATTCGCCCATACCTGCTTGATCTCACGGTCGAGGGAGTAATGGATCCGTCCGCGAACGTTCCGATCGAAGATCTCCATCTCCTCGGAAACCCATTCTCCGATTTTCGTTTCCAGTTCGGCGCGAACCGACTGGAGGGTCTCCTCGAACGTCGGCCGGACCGAGGTGAACAGCCGGCCCCCGATGGCCTTCACCAGGTAGGTGAATTGCTTCTGGTGGATATCGACTGCCGTCGAAACCCTCTTGGTAGAGAAGTTCCAAGCCACCACCGAATAGAGGTGGTACATCATCGCGAGGACGACCGCGAAGGCGGCGAGGGTCAGCCAGGCATTCACCCGTTTCACGCGCCGGGCGACAGCCGCCTGTTCGCTCGCCCTCTTGTCCATCGACCGAATCGACTCCTCCAAACTCGTCGCGCCCGACACGGGGGCTTGTTCCATGCCTAATTTCCCTCCTATTCCCAACTCCTTCGCCCGCCAGTCCCTGCAACAACGAGGGGATCCTCTGACGGGCCTTGAAGCCGGGATGCTATGGAAACTCCATCGATTGTCAACTGCCGTCCCAGAAAACTTCCGTTTTCCGGAAAGGCCGAATGGGTACTACAAAACAACAAAGCGTCTGCAAAGGAAATACACGAATCTATCCCGAACGGCCTCTTCACAGGGCCAGCCGGAAGGAAATCGGGGCGAGAGGATTTGAACCTCCGGCCTCTTGGTCCCGAACCAA
>CAYHQZ010000139.1:0-10724 GCA_964358555.1 uncultured Planctomycetia bacterium | reverse complement strand
CGGCGCCGCCCAGGAAATCGACGTCGGCGCCATCGTGAAGTTCACGCTGCCGAAACGGGACGACCACGACTGGTTCAAGTTCCGCCTGCCGCATCCCGGCCGGCTCGTGATCGACGTCGGCCCGAAGAATCCGCTGCAGACGTTCGTCCAGCTCTTCGACCCGAAAGGCCGGGTCGTCGCCGAGCGCGGGGCGTACGAAAAGCAGTCCAACCGGATCGACGTCCACGTCGCCGAAGGCGAGTACCGGTTCCATGTCTGCGAATGGGACAACAACGCCAACAGTCCGACATCGATGACGTTCCGGCTCCAGTACACCCCCGTCCCGGACCCGCTCGCCCCGAACGAGACCCCCGCGGAGGCGCGGCTTCTGCGCGTGAACGAGGAGGTTCGGGGCTTCCAGCACCCCGTCGGCGACGTCGACCACTACGGGTTCCGCATCCAGCGGCCGGGCGCCATCCGGATCACGATGCCCCCTGCCGGCTTCCAGCGGGCCATCCGACTCTTCGATCCGAGCGGGGCGGCCATCGGGGGGACGGGGGCCCATGTCGGCCAACCCCTCGCCATGGTCGCGAACGTCGTCCCGGGCGACTACGTGATCGAGGCCACGGAATGGGACCGAAACAATGCCTCCCTGGAGCCCTACTCGATCCGCCTCGAGGCAATCGGGGACGACGGAACCGACGACACCCCCTCGCGTCCGGGCCCGCCCCCGGCCGGCCGGCCCCTCGCGGCGAACGGCATGGCCGGGTCGTTCATCTTCCCCCTCAAGGACGTCGACAACTACACGGTATCGATTCCATCCGCGGGGGTATTCCGGGTGAGCGGCTCGGCGCCGTACCAACTCCTCGCCCGGCTTCTCGCACAGGACGGCCGCCAGCTCGGCTACAGCGGGGCCCAGTCCGGCCAGGTCTTCGGGATCGAATACCACGCGAACAAGCCCGAGGTTGTCACCGTCGAGATCCGCGAGTGGGACGACAACGACGCGAGCCCTTCCGCCTACACCCTCTGGACGGGTTTCCTTCCGGCCGACGAGACGGACGCGGCGGACCGCAACGACACCCCCGACGCCGCGACGCCCTTCGAGACCGGCGAGACGCTGCGCGGGACCATCAACCCGATCCGCGATGTCGACGTCTTTTCCTTCAGCGTGGATCGCCCCGGCTGGTTCGACGCTTCCACGACGAATGCCACGCAACTCTTCTGCCGCGTCCTCGACGCGAAGAATCGCCCCCTCGGCCAGTGGGGCTTCTACGAAAACCGCGGAGGCCCCTTCTCCCTGCCCCTGCTGCCGGGCGAGTATTTCCTCGAGGTCCGCGAGTGGGATGACAACGCCTGGAGTCCATGCCCTTACGAGGTCCGGACCGCGTTGCGGCGCGCCGACCCCGAGGAGCGCGTGCCGCTCGCGAACGACCCCGTCCGGCCGCTCAAGCTCGGCGAGACGCGGCCCTTCAAAATCGAGATGCTGGGGGATCGGGATCGATTCCTGGCCGATCTGCCCGCCGCAGGCAACTATGTCCTCTCGACCGGCGGCCCCATCCAGCGCGCCGTCATCGCGACGGACGCGCTCACGGGCAAGGAGCTCTTCGGGTTCGGGAAGTACGAGAACCAGGCCTACGAGCACCCCTTCGAGGTGAAAGGCCCAACGAGGCTCTCGCTCGACGTCACAGAATGGGACAGCAACGCGTGCAGCATGGAGGATTGCATGCTGCTGGTGGCTTTGCCGGGCAAGGCTATCGTCGCGGAGAAGCTCGTCGCGACGCTCGATCGCACCGACCCGACGCGGGTGAAATTCCGCCGAGAGGAACTCAAGCCCTACCGGATGGCCGCGCGGGCGCAGCTGGACGCCGACGGCGACGGCCGGCCGGATCTGGAGCTGCCGGCCGGCGGCGAGACCGAGTATCGCTACCCCGCGCAGGGTGTCTATTGCGCGCAGGCGATCCTGCAGGGCGCCGACGGCACGACGGGGCTTTCGCGGACGTGGGTCGAGGCGGTGGGCCACCGCGAGCGCAAGGGCGTGCACCTCCTCGTCCATTTCCCGCGCCCGAACGAAATCGTCGAAAAGAACGAGCCGCTTCGCGCCTCGGCGATTTCCTACTCGGGCGCGCGAATCGCTCGCGTCGACGCCGCCATCGACGGCCGTCCCGCCGGCTCCGCACTCTCGGCACCCTACGAAATCCAGGTGCCCTGGGACGCGCTTGGCCCAGGCGAGCATGCGCTCTCCGTCGCCGCGACGGACGCGAAAGGCGAGCGCAAGTCGGTCGAGCGGAAATTCCAGGTCTCGGAATTCTTCGACTTGTTCCCCCGGGAGGGATCGCAGATAACGGGCCAATCCGTCGCGGTCTCGTGGAGCGGCCGCACCTTCGGACCGGCGTTCGCCCGCTTCCGGAAGGCCGGCGAGAAGGACTGGGCGAAGACGACCCAGGGCCAGAACGCACGCGTCCGGAGAATCGCCTTAGACGGCCTCGAGCCCGGCGTTGCCTACGAGTTCCAGGCGGCGGGGGCGGGGGAAAGCCCCGTCCGGACGGTCACGCGCGTGAAGGGCCTGGCGTTCGGGAAGACGAAATACGCCTCCACCATCAAGCGCGACTACGACCAGAAGGTGGGCGTAAGCGTGAGAAACCACGGCGAGAAGCCGCTGACCGTGCGCCTGGAATGCGGCAAGCCCCCGGAGGAGTCGAAACTCCTCGTCGGCTTCGTCGGCGAGGGCTCCGAGGGGGCGCCGATTGATCTGAAGCCCGGCGAGGAGCGGGAGTTTTTGCTCGGGATCAGCGCCCAGGACTGCGTCTCGCCGAAGGTCGCCTTCCCGATCCGGCTCGTCTCGCTTGACACGGGGATTTCCGACGAATCGCAGGTGGAGGTGGATGTCCGGCTTCCCCGTGTCGCCCTCGAGTGGGAGGTCAAGGGAGACGCCCCTGGGAAGATCGGGAGCATCCTTTCGCTCAAGAACAAGGGAGACACCCTGACGGATCTGGATGTGGCGAGCGAGACGGGGGAAATCCTTGTCTCTCCCAGCATCCGGCACGGCCTCCTTCGGGCCGGCGGGGGCATGGACATCGTGGCCACTCCCCGTCTCAAGGAAGGATTCCAGTCGGTCACGGGAAAGATTTCCGCGCGGGCGGTGGGGAAGACAACCTCGCTGGACGTCCATCTGGCGCTTCCGAAGGGCCAGAAGATTTTCCTCGTCGATCTGGTGCCGGGAGAGCCGCCGGAGGGGACTCCGCCCGATGAGAAGTTGATCCAGGAGGCGCGATCGCTGGGAGGCGAGTTTCTGAACGCGGCCGAAGTCGACTGGTCGCAACGGGGCCATGCCCAGGATGTGGACGGGGACGGGAAATTCGATCGCTGGCAGGTGGAGGATCCCAACGAGGACATCCTCTGGATCGGCGACGACACGGACGGCGACGGCGAGATCGACTTCGCGCATGCGGACGTCGGCCTGGACGGGCAGTTCGACTACTCGGCGTTCAAGGACGGCGCGAAATGGCAGCCGACGAATCACCTGGAAGCCTGGCTGGAAGTGTCGTTCCGCCTTCCCTGGGCGCGTTCGGCGTACGAGAAGCACGACGTGGATGTCCTCCTGAACGATCAGGTCGTCGGGCGCCTGCGGGACGTCATCCCCGAGGGGAATTCTGCGTTCCGTTTGTCCCCCAAGGCCATGCGCTTCGGGACGGACGGTTCTCCGGAAGGCAACGCCGTGAGCGTCAAGACCCGGCATCTTCGCGGCGGACATTACATCGTCGCCAGCGATTTCCAGATCAAGCTTCGCACCCTGCGGACATCCGTCTACGTGGCCGCCCCCACCCGAGAAGAGGCCGAGAAACAGGTCCATTCGGCGGAGGGCCTTCAATTGACTGGCAGCGACTACAGCGTGTCGTCGGGGGAAATCGCCCTGCAAGGCCCGGAACCGCCCGTCAAGGGCTCCGACCTGACCGTGACCGTTCCGCTCCGGAATCTCGGCGCCACGGGAACTCGCACCGTGGATGTGGCCCTGATGCGCTCGCCGCCGGGGGGACAGCCCGTCGAACTGGCGCGGCAAACCGTCGAGAATCCTCCCGTGCTGGGCTCGACGCTGGTCCGATTGCCCTGGAAAGCCACGTCGGGCAAACATTCGTTGAGCGTCGTTGCGGATCCCGACCGACAGATCCCCGACAGCCATCGGGCCAACAACGAGGCCGTCATCGCGGTTGAGATTCCGGGTGACGATACCCCGCCAGCCATCCAACGAATCCTGCCGGCCGACGGAACGACAAGCCCGGAGATGGGGATGGACCTTGTCATCGAGGCAAGCGACGACGTCGGCGTGACCTGCCTGGAAGCGCGCGTGGACGGGGGATTGTGGCGCACGCTGCCGATTCGCCAGAACGGCGGTTCCGGCCGGCTCCTGCTCCAGCCAGGCATGCACGCCATCTCCGTTCGGGCGACCGATGGGGGCGGCAACCAGGTGGAGAAGCAGGCGAAGCTGACCGTGGAGGGCAAGCCGCCGTCCGTTCGCATCGTGGAGCCCGCCGAGGGGGCCACCATTGGCGAGCGGAGCGCTCGGGTGCGCATTCAGACGGAAGGAGAAGCCGTCCTGGCTGCCGTTCGGGTCAACCAAGGGACATGGGCCTTGGCGCCGGTTCGCGACAACCAATCCGAAGTCGACGTCCCCCTGCCCTTCGGGTCCTGCAGGCTGGACGTCGCCGCGGTCAGCTCCAAGGGGGCCGTCGGGATGGCTTCCCGGGGCGTTGGCTGCACCCGCCAGCCCCAGGAAGGCGACGAGCCGGCGAAGGGGCGGGCGTCCGGCGCAGAGGGAATCATGATGGTGGCAGGCCTGCCGGCCTCGGACATCCTGGCCGCACCCAGCCAGATTCTGGGCGGAACGGAATCCGCGGCCGCCGCGAAACCAGCGCAGGAAGCCCCCGCGGTCCAGCCCATCGAGCGCCCCGCGGCGATCGCCGGCGGAACCCGATGCGTCTATCGAAGCGCGTCGGCGGATGTCTTCCTGGCGGCCGAATTCGCCGAGGTGGGCGTGCGGGTGCAGTTTGTGAGGGACGGAAAACCGATCATGCAGTTTGACGGGCCGCTCCAGAACCCGCAGTGGAAGGAAGGCACGGCGTCCGGGAAGGCCGAGGTTCCGACGCCGAAGGGAAGCGCTTCCGTGACGTACTCCTTCAGCGGCAACGGCGCGGGTGCGCTGGTGCGCTGGGACGGACAGGAAGATCCGACGGGAGGCGGTTTCGTCTGGTATCGGGTGCGAGATGTGGGCGTATCGGAGCCGTTCCCGGCGTCTCTGCCGGAAGGGGGTGCAAAGTGAAACGCTTCGCGGCGATCGTATGCCTTCTTCTCCTCTCCGTCGGCGGGGGCGCTCCCGCCGGGCGCAAGGATCCCCCGTTTGCCGAAGGCCAACCCGGGGGCATCGACCACATGGCAAGCGCCCTCAAGGCGGGCGAATTCACGGACGCCCTCCAGAAGGCCAAATACCGGCTGACCCACAACTCGGGCAAGTATTCCATCCTGCCCGATCCGAAGATGCCCGTCCTGCCGGCCGTCGGATGGAGGCTCTACAACGACGAGTGCAACACGGACGTAAAGCCCCTTCGCAGCGGGCACGAGCCGAAGCTCTACAAGCAGCTCAAGCAGTTCATCGCCGAGCAGAAGGGGCGCAAGCTCAGCCAGTTGCAGATGATGAAGATGGCCATGAGCGCCTGTTCTTCCGAGGACGGCAAGGTCGACATGTGCGATGTGCTCTTGACGCTGCACAACGTGACGCGTTTCCTCGCGCGGCCGAACTGGGCCTCGGACCCGGAGACGCTCAAGGGTTTGGACTCGGCCATGCGGCCGATTGCCGACGACATTCTCGGGATCCGCTCCATCGACACGCTCGATCCGCTGCCCGTCATCATGAAGCAGCCGGTTGTCGCGGGAAAGGACGGAGTCTTCCGGGTGAAGTTCAACAATCTGGATTACACGAAAATGCTGTTCCAACTGGGCGAGAAGGGGATTTTCGAGGCCCTGCCGGGCACCCGGGACAATCCCGACGACCCCGGCGGCAGCATCTGCAACGGGGGCGCTTGGTACTACTACTGGCTGGGCGCTTTCGCCCAGCTGGCGTACCCGAACGTGGGCGACATCGGGGTCGACCTGGCCATGCTCGCCGAACGATACGGCAAGGGAAAAGGCAATCTGGAGGTCTACAACCGCACGCTGATGCAGTTGACGCACTTCGGCGCCGGCCGGCACATGGCGCAATACATGATTGGGTTTTTCGGTTTTTACGACAAGGCCCGGATGTGGGACGACGTCGCGAACTTCTTCGGATACGGCCCGAAGGTGATCCAGATGAAGCGGAAGACGCAAAGCACCTATTGCACGAACAACCCGAACGTCGATTCCCCAATCGACTTGCCGCCGGACATGCGCAAGAAGAATCTCATGCTGATCCCCCGCGAGCGGATCGTGGAGAAGGCCCGGGAGCTTCTGGACCGGTGGCGCAAGATGGGGATGGACACCTCCGATCTCGAGAAACTCAACGATTGGTTCATGCGACAGGAGCCGGATTTGAAGATCATGGGGGAAACGGAGGACGATCGCCTGGCCAAGGAAGGGGCCCGCTGGGGCTTCTGGCTGCGGACGCTGGCGCGCCGCGACCCGGCGCGGATGGCGGAGAACATCAACATCTGGATGGATCGGAGCAAAAACCTTCCCGCTGACATCCGCACGACGGGCAATCGCGCCATCCGCGCCATCCGCCTGTTCGATAGTTCGAAAAAGGAAGTCCCGCTCCCCCGGGGTTGACGTCCTTTTGAAAAGTGGGCGCGCTTCCCCAAATCGGTCCCTCACCTTTTCCCGCAAGGATCCGTCCGATACCATAGATCCCGAATCAGCCGTTCACGTCGCCGCAGGGCGGGCCAAGAAAACGAACCGACGGCGGCCGGTTTGCCGACATCCCGGACACACCCTCCAGGAGGGGGAGATGCGAAAGACGAAAAGCGGAAACGGAATCGGGCTATGGATTCTCGCGGTTGCGATTTCGGCGGGGCTGCCGGGGACGAACGCCCTCGGGCAGGTGATGGGCGAGCCCGTTGCCCCGGCGCCGGTTCCCGTTCCCGTTCCGGCGCCCGTTCCCGATCCCGCGCCGATGCCCGCCCCCGCGCCCGTGGCCTTCCCCGCCCCGGCGCCGGCCCCCCTTCCCGCCCCGGCACCCGCGCCCGCCAACGCCGCGGGGCTCTGCCCCGGCCCGCTCGCCGTGCGCGTAAAAACCGCCAACGACGGCAAGCCCGCCTCGGGATTCCCCGTCCGCCTCGGCGGCCGGTTCATGACCACGACGCCCGCGGGCGAGGGCGTGTTCGACGGCGTCCCGGACGGCGACTACCGCCTCTCGATCTGGGTCCTGGGATTCAACCGCTTCGACAGGCAAATCGCGCTGCCGGCGGGCAAGCGCGAGCCCGTCGACGTCGCCCTCGAGCCCGAGCGCCGCGCGAGCGTGCCGGGCAGGGCGATCGTGAAGGACCTCGGTTCCCCGCTGGCCGGGGCGAAGATCCTGCTCACGCCCGTCTCGGTGCTTTCGGCCGTCCAGGGGCCGGTCGAGTGCCGGACGGACTGGGACGGGAAGTTCACGATCCTGCAGCTGCCGGTGGGCAAGTACCGCGCCGATGTTCGCGCGGAGGGATGCAAGGATCTCTCGGCCGAGATCGACATCGCCGCCGACGGCAAGGTCCAGGAATTCGCGCTCGAGCGTGTCACCGAGCCCGCGAAACTGCAACTCAAGGTCTTAGACTCGGTCAAGGGAGGCGGCATCGCCGGCGCCGACGTCATCCTCGCGGAAGCGTATCCCTGGGGCGAAATCGCGCGCGCGAAAACCGGCCCGGACGGCGTCGCGACGTTCGCGGATCTGAAAATCGGCCAGGTGAACTGGAGCGACGCGAAAGGCAAGTGCGCCGTCGCGCGCCGGAACGTCACCGCGCACGTCGAGGCGAAGGACTACGCCCCGATGACGGACCCCGTGACGCTCGGGCCGGCGGCGTCGGCCGAGGTACGCCTCGCGCCCGTCCGCGAGGTCCCGGAGATCGAGCCCAACGACGGCATCGGCGCCGCCCAGGAAATCGACGTCGGCGCCATCGTGAAGTTCACGCTGCCGAAAAACACCGACCACGACTGGTTCAAGTTCCGCCTGCCGCACCCCGGCCGGCTCGTGGTCGATGTCGGACCTGCGAACCCGCTGCAGACGTTCGTCCAGGTCTTCGATCCGCAGGGGAAGTGCTTCGCCGAGCAGGGGGCCTTCGTGGGCACCTCGAACGTCATCGATCGCCAAGTCGGCTCGGGCGAGTACCGCATCCACGTCACCGAGTGGAACAACGACGACAAGGGCGACGCGCCGATGACGATGAAGCTGTCCTACACGCCCGTCCCGGATCCCCTCTACCCGAACGAGACGCCCTCCGCGGCGAAGCTCATCCGCGTGAACGAGGAGGCCCGCGGCTACCAGCACCCCCAGGGCGACACCGACTGCTACCGGTTCCAGGCGAGGCGCCCGTGCGCGGTGAAGCTCTCGATGCCGCCGAGCACGTTCCAGCGCTACGTCCGTCTCCTGGACGCGAACGGGGGCGTCCTCGGACAGGCGGGCGCCTTCGCCAACGCCCCGCTCGCCATCTCCGCCAACCTCGTCCCTGGCGCCTACGTCGTCGAGGTCACGGAATGGAACCGGGACGACTGCTCGCTCGACCCCTACGCCGTCCGCCTGGAGATGATCGAGGACGACGGGATCGACGATCCGGCGCCCGCGCGGCCGGGAATGCCGCCCGTCACCCGAGCGCTCGCCCCGAACGGCTACGTCGGGAACACGATCTTCCCGCTGCGCGACGTGGACTACTACGCGGTCTCCCTGCCGGGCCCGGGAGTCTTTAGGGCCGGCGCAGCGGCCGTCCACCAGACCTATCTGCGCGCCCTCGACCGCAAGGGCGGCGTCCTGGCGCAGGCCGGGGCCTTCGCGGGCAATGCGTTGTCCATCGAGCACCACGCGAACCAGGCCGAGATCGTCGTCCTCGAAGTCACCGAGTGGAACAGCGACGAGGCGGTCCCGAGCCCGTATGCGCTCTGGACCTCGTTTTTGCCCTGCGACGAGCAGGACGCCATGGGCCGCAACGACACCCCCGACAACGCGACGCCCTTCGAGCCCGGCGAAACGCTGCGCGGGACGTTCGTCCCGATCAAGGACGTGGACGTCTACCGCTTCGACGTGGACCGCCCGGGCTGGTTCGACGTCGCCAACACGAACACGACGCAGTTGTTCTGCCGCATCCTGGACGCGAAGAAGCGGGACATCGGCAGCTGGGGCACCTTCGGGGGCCAGGGCAACACCTTCTCCCTGCCGCTGCTGCCCGGCGAGTACTACCTCGAGGCCCGCGAGTGGAACGACGACGACTGGGGCCCGTGGCCCTACGAGATCCGGACCGCGTTCCGTCGCGCCGACCCGGAAGAGCGCGTGCCGCTCGCGAACGATTCCGTCCGGATGCTCCGCGTCGGCGAGGCGCGGCCGTTCAAGATCGAGCACCGCGGCGACCGGGATCGGTTCCAGGTCGATCTGCCCGCGGCGGGAAAGTACGTCCTCTCGACGGAGGCCCCGTTCCAGCGGTTCATCACCGCTACGGACATCCTCTCGAACAAGGAACTCTTCCGCTTCGGGGTGTTCGCCGGCGCCCGCCAGGAGCAGGAAATCGAGGTGAAAGGCCCCACGCGCATCCTCCTCGACGTCACCGAGTGGAACAGCGACGACTTCAGCATGGACGACGGCTACGTTCTCGTCGCCCCGGCCGGGAAGGCCATTGTCGGCGAGCGGCTCGTCGCGACGGTCGATCGGACCGACCCGACGCGCGTGAAATTCCGCCGCGAGGAACGGAAGCCCTACCGGATGGCCGCGCGGGCGCAGCTGGACGCCGACGGCGACGGCCGGCCGGACATCGAGCTGCCGGCGGGCGGCGAGGCCGAATACCGCTACCGATCGCAAGGCGTCTACTGCGCGCAGGCGATCCTCGAGGGCGCCGACGGCGTCCGCGGGCTTTCGCGGACGTGGGTCGAGGCGGTCGGATATCGCGAGCGAAAGGGCGTCTACCTCCTCGTGAACTTCCCCCGCCCCGGCGACGTCATCGAGACGGACGAGCCCATCCGGGCGTCCGCGATTTCATACTCGGGCGCGAAAATCGCCCGCGTCGACGCCGCGATCGACGGGCGGATCGTCGGCTCCGCCCCCACGAGCCCCTACGAAATCCTCGTGCCCTGGGACGCGATCGGCCCGGGCGAGCACGTCCTCGCCGTCGCCGCCACGGACATGAAAGGCGAGCGCAAGGCTGTCGAGCAGAAATTCCAGGTCTCCGAATTCTTCGAGCTATTTCCTCGCGACGGCGCGCAGGTGACCGGCCAGGCGGTCGCGGTCTCCTGGAGCGGCCGCTCCTTCGGGCCGACGTTCGCGCGCTTCCGGAAATCCGGCGAGCCGGCGTGGACGAAGACCGTCTTGGGCCAGAACGCCCGCGCGCGGCGCCTGTCCCTCGAAGGCATGGAGCCGGGCGTCGCCTACGAAATCCAGCCGGCGGGCTCGGGCGAGGGCCCCGTCCGGACCGTCACGCGCGTAAACGGCCTCGCCTTCGGCCGGACGAAATATTCCGCGACCATCAAGCGCGACTACGACCAGAAACTGGGCGTGAGCGTGCGAAACCACGGCGAGAAGCCGCTGACCGTGCGCCTGGAATGCG
>CAYHQZ010000138.1:0-10746 GCA_964358555.1 uncultured Planctomycetia bacterium | reverse complement strand
CGGGCGTCAGGTGGGCCGTCAGGCGGATCCGGCCGTGCCGGGGGCCTGGGCCGGAGCAATCGCGGCCTGGGCGGGCAGGGCCGCCAGGGCGCCCCGGCGGTCGGCTAGCCCCAGGTGGATGTAGACCCGCGCCGTCAGGTCCGGGCTGCAATGCCGCGCGAGTTTCTGGACAAGGAGCAGGGAAGCGCCGCCCCGGGCCAGCAGGGTGACGTAGGTGTGGCGCAGGCTGTGGTAGTCCACCTTGCCGGCTTCGGTATCGTCGGGGATGCCGGCGGCCAGCAGGTCCGCGCGCAGGGTTTCAGCCAGCCGCCAGCGTTTCTTGAAGATCGTGGCCTTCGGGAAGGCGCCAGCCCGGGCGGCCTTCAAGGCCCGGAGTCGGCCGGCCAGGGCCTCGCGGATCGGCTGGTCTATCCGTTCGCGGTTCTTCGTCGTGCTGGGCCGCAGGTGCAAGACGGATTCCGCGCCGTCCAAGAAGTCGCCCCATGTCAGCGCGAAGGCTTCCCCGGCCCGCAAGCCGGCTTCCAGGGCGCAGCCGTAGAGCGCCGCCCGCTCCAGCCCGTCCGGCCCGGAGCCTTCGGCGGCGGCCAGCAGCCGGGCCGCCTCTTCGGCCGTCAGGGCGCGGCGCAGGAATCGGGGTTCCCCGCCTTCCTCGGGTTCGATGGAGATCAACGGATCCCGCAGTAGCCTTTCGGTTCGGAACGCCCAGCGGCAAAGGGCCTTCAAGTAGCCCCGGAAGTGATTTCGGGTGTTCGCCGTCGCGGGTTCGCGCGTCTTCTTCCCATCGGGGAGCCGCCGCACGATCAAAAGCCCTTCCGTCAGGAATCGGTTTAGATCGGCGGCGGAGATATCGGAAAGCCGGCCCCATCCGCAGAATTCAGCCATCCGGGCCAGGGCGGCTTCAACGTGCTGCCGGTGTTCATCGTCCCGGCCTTCGGCTTCCAGCCCTTGCAGGTAGGCTTTCAGGTGTTCGGAAAACGGGGCTTTCCCGTGCTGACGCTGGACGCTCGAAAGCAATCCCGCGTCCACCTGGGCCTGTTCCGTCTCCCGCTGGGCCATCAGCGCCCGGCTGGCGGCCTTGTCATGGAAGGCGCTTTCCTCGTGGATCCCCTTGCCCGAGTCCCGCCAGCGCATCCGCCATCGGCGGGAGCGTTCCCGCTTTACCGTCCCGCCAGGAAGATGCCGAACGATGAAGGGCCGATAGAGAGTTCCCACGGGCTACACCCTCGGGGCCTTCCGGCTGGCCTCTTGAATCAGCCAACGGATCGCGCCGCTCTTGTTCCCCTTGAACCTGTCCCGGGCCAGCGCGCGCAGCAGGGACAAGTCAGCCGGGCGCAAGGCGACAAGGAATCGAACCGTCCGGATCTTGTCGCCCTTCCTCGAAAGGGCCTTCCGCCCGCTGTTCTTCCGCTTCCCGCCCCAGTTCCCGCCCCTCTTTCCGTCCCTTCCGGTTCGGTTCTTACTGTCCATGCGTTCCCCCAGTATATGTTTTTTCAATCCTTCGTCAAGTCGAATCCGTCGGCATCCGCAGCCGCAAGAAGCCGCCGAAGATGGACGCGCCAGCCCCGGCCGATCCGCACCCGGATCCCGCGAAGCCGGCCGCAGGCGGCCAGCCGCTCGAAAGACGATTCCGAAAGCCCCAGGGCCTCCCATGCCTCCCGCTGGGAAACGTAGACCGGGCCGCCCGCAGGGGCGAGGGGCGAGGGCCTGGGCCTCGCGGGGGGCCGGGCGGGGACCGGAGCGGGCAGGGTGACGGCGGGCGGGGCTTCGTTCATTCCGCGCCTTCCCTTCCCGCGTAGTCCAAGAAGATCGCCATGGCGCCGTCAACGCCCTTTTTCAGTTCGGGCCAGCCGTCGGTGTCCACCAAGATCGCGCCACTTGCCGGAACCCAGCCGGCGCCTTCCCGCTTCCAAGATTGCAGCCGGAAGAAGGGTTCCCCATTCCGGGCAACCCAGGAAAGGCGAAGTTCCCGGCCTTCACCCTGGGGAATCTTCGCAACGGGCAAGCCGTTGTCAGGCTTCCCGGCCCCGGCCCGGATCGCCCGTTCGGCTTCGGACATCGTCAGCGTTCCGGCTTCCACCTGGGCGGCTAGTTCGGGGGATTGACGCACAATCGCCCGCGCCCGGTAAATCCCCCGGGGGGAAACGTTCATCAGGGCGGCGGCCTGTTTCACCGTAAGGCGGGGCTGCAAGTTTGCAGTCTCGGCTTGCCGGGGGGCCGGTTCGGGCGTCTGGACGGCGGGCGCGGAGTCCATGGCCTACCCTTCCTCGCCGGGTTCCCGGCCTTCCGGCGGGGCGTCTTGGATCGCCACGTCCGGCCCGAAGATTTCCCGGGCCTCCGCCTCCAGGTCCGCCCGAGCGGATGTAGCGTCCCCGGAGCCGCTACAAACGGCCCCTTTCCCGTCAGCCGCTACACCCGCTACAGGGGGCGTTTCCGCGCCGTTATCCTTTACGGTTTCAAGGGTTGCAGATGTAGCGGAAAACGTAGCGGCAGGCGAATGTAGCGGCGTAGCGGCCGCTACAGGGGGGGCTATATAACGGCTCCAGGCGTCTTCGAAGTCGGCCCGGGAGTAGCCCTTCACCACCCCCGATTCCAGCCGCAGGTTTTTGCTGTGGATCCCGTAAGCCCGGAGCCGATAGGCAAGCCCGCCCGCGTCAATCGGCCGGCCCCGCAGGTCCGCCCAGGGGGCTTCCTCCAGCGCCGTCAAGCCGGCGGCCAAGTCGGAAGATCGGAGCCGGTCAACCCCGGGCGGCTGGGCGTCGAACACCCGCCGGATATCGCCCAGCAGCCGCACCCCCCAGGATGGATCTTGTTCGGCGGCGGCCTCCGCCAGTTCAAGAGCGGCGGCGCGCGCCCGCGAGGGCCAGTCCCCGCCCGCAGCATCCGCGATTGCGAGCAACGGTTCCCAGCAATCGGCGGCGCGGTCGTTCAGGGCATCCGGGGTGACGGGATCGGCGTCTTCCAGGGCGGGGCGGCGCCGTTGAATCCATGCCGCCAGCCGGCGCCGCAGGGCCTCCGCCTTCGGCTTCACCCGCTTTACCCGGAAGGGTTCCACCCGCTCGCCGGCCGCCCGGCGGCGCATCGTGATTACAATCGAACGGTCAAGGATTGTGTCGGGCAGGTTCCCGATCCCCGCGAGGGCGACGGCGGCGAAGACGGGGAATTCTTGGACGGTTTGAACCCGCCGGATCTCGACGCATCGAAGGACCGTTGCGCCCCGACGGTGCCCGGCATTGAGCAACCCGCGCAGCTCCTCATGGTCCCCGGCTTCGGCGAAGATCGCATCCACTTCGTCGAAAAGTAAGGTGGGCTGGCGAAGGGAAACCGCCCGGAACAGCGCTGCCGCCGAAGTGCTGGCGGATCGCATGGGCCGGGCTACCAAAAGTTCGGAAACTTCCTCCGCCCGCGTCTTCCCGGATCGTTTCTCGGGGGAGAGGAAGGCGAGGCGTGGGCTGGATTCGAACACCTGGATCGCGTGAGTGTGCGCAATCCAAAGGACCGTTGCGATCCGTTGGGCAGCGCGGGGGAAAACGATGAACCGGCCAAGGAAGGCGTCCACGTCGGCCAGCAGCAGGGCGCCGTCTTCGTCGGGGATGTCGTCTATCGGTTCATCGGGAATCGGGGCCGGCTGGGCGGAAATGGGGGCTAGATCCGCCGGCTTCACCGGGGCCACTTTCGGATGTAGGGCGCCCGCGTCCATCCCGGACCGGATCGTCTTTCGGGCCTCTTCGTCTCCCAGCCCGGCCCCCAGGGCCGCGCGTAGCAGGCGATCTTCCACAAGATCGCGGGGGAGTTCCCCGCCGGATACCAACTGCCCCATGCTGAAAGCCGCCTTGTTTAAGGTGTGATTCCGCTTTTTCGAACCCTCAGGGGTGCCCATCATCCCGAGGGCCTGCCGGGCCAAGGCAGCCAAGCCGTAGGGCGTCCCCTCCCCGGGGGCGGGCGCCGGGCGCTCCGAGAGTGGGGCCTCGGGCGCCTTCGTCGGCGGGGCTTCCAGCAGCGCCAGCAGCCAATCAGGACAGGGCTGGAGCGGGGCGGCCGGATCGATCCACGTGTAGGTCTTCCCGTTGGCGTGGACGCTGGGCGGCAGGACGATGTAGCCGCCGTCCCCGCGAACGTCTACCCCCGGCGCGATCTTGCTGGCGGAGTTCTTGATCGGGCGCCCGGGATGTTGCAGATGTAAATGGAGGCCGCCTCCCCCGGTCTTTGCTGTCAGGGTTCCAATCTTTCCATGCGGTTCGATCAATTTCCGCATGGCGGCTATTCCCTTTTCGCCGTCCAGGTCAATCACGATCCGCCCCGAAAACGCACCCGTCGGGGTGGCAATATTGGCGTCCGGCCAGCGCGTCCACCATTCGCGGATCTTGTCTGCATCCTTCGTCGCGGCCTTGAACCCGCCTTCCACCAATGGGCGCTTGCCTCTCGGGACGATTGGGAAGACGGGCAGCCCCTCGCGGGCGTAGGCAAGGACTGCTGTCAGGAGCGCGTTCATCGCGCGCCCCCTTTCCGGCATTCCGGGCAACGGATCGTCAATCCGTCAGCAGCCTGGGCGATTTCGGAATGCTCTATGGCGGCGCGCTTCAATATCCGGCGGCAGGAATCGCAACGGGTGGGCGGCGCAGGTTGGCGTTGCTGAATCACCCGGAAGACTTCCGGCCAGGAAAAGCGGATCGTCTTCTTCCCCACGCGGACGGCCGGGAGAAAACCGCGCCGGTGCCAGCGTAGGACGGTTTCGGCTGCCACCCCGAGACGTTGCCCCAGGGCCTTCGAGTCAAGCAGTTCGTCGGGCATACCCCCTCCTTTTGCCAGCCCGACGGTTTATGCGTTATGCGGGCCTGCATAATGCACATAAAGCAATAATAGCAAGGGATTACGGCGACATAATCTCTTCTTCGTCTTCGTCCGATCCACGCGCGGCGCGCTTGGCTTCCTCGTATTCCTTGAATCCCTCGTCTTCCTCCATTCCCTTCGTCTCGATCAACACCTTCACCCGGCCGCCATGCTTTCGGCAATCCGGGCTTTCTGTTGGGTCCATTCCTATCGCGCGCCGATAACGTTCCCAAGAAGCCACAAGTCGGGAAAATCTATCCTGTTGAATTGCCTTCCCCGTTTGACGGGAAAGCATTCTCGCCTTTTCGGCCTGTGTCTTTGTAGCGCCCAGCGACCGAACAAGGGAAAGCATCCTCGCCTTTTCGGCCTGTGTCTTTGTAGCGCCCAGCGACCGATCAAGGGTCCATGCTTTTTCCGCAATAGGTGGAGGCTTTTGCACCGTTCGCTTCCCGCTCGGTGATTTTCCCGGATGAACCATCTTGACCATCACTTCCTGAAGATGCCGACAATTCAGGAGCGACTCCCGAAATTGCGTGTCCCTAGCCACGGCAAGCCGCGTGAGCAGAGAGCGATCCATCGCGGCCGCCCTCTCGGGGGTGAGTTCTGCGATCCTCCCCTCCAGCCGAAGAGGTTTGCTCCCCACAGACATGACGGCCTCCTTTCTGCCGAAGGCCCGATCTTATCCGCCTTTCGGATCCACGGAATGCTTTACTTTCTTTCGTTCTATATCATCCTGAAGGTATACAGAAAACACCATAGGAACAAATAAGGTGACAGCGATCACCACTTGCCGAGAGCCTAGCCGAGGGACGATCCGCAATGCTTGCAAAGGCGAGCACCTCGAGTGATGATCTCCCGGCAGTAGGGGCAACAAGCCATAGGGGGACAGCGGGCCATCGGGACGTTGAAATGTTCGCCACGTCCGGCACCCCCTTCCCAGTTCACGATACGGAGCCCTTCTTTATCAGTAAAAGAGCCCGCAAGGATCATGATGAAATCGAACAAGGCCCAAATGAGGAAAAGACCGAAGAGGAAAAGTTGTAGAAACCCAGTCCCGATCTTCCCAACGTAAAAACGGTGAATCCCCAGCCCCCCGAGGAAGAAACAAAGAAGCGCCGCGACGAGCCTCGACTTTGGCGAAATCCGCGAAAAGGAATATCCACTTACGGCAGGACGCCTTCTCCGAATTCGATGGGTGACGCCGATGCCTCCTATCCTTGGCCTCGGGAGTGTCCCGAATCGTGGAAGTTCGCGCCGGGGTGGAAGCAGCAACGCGCGGCGTTGCGGTATCGGAGGCGGCCGGCGAACCTCTGCCCGCCGCGCGCCCCCGACGATCTTTCCGCATTCTGCGCATTCGGCACCTTCGCCAATAAGATGCGGGGGGACATTCAGGACGGCACCGCACGCGCATTGTATTTCTACGCCAGGGGCAGAGGAACGTTGCCGGGGTGTATCGCCTCCGCCTCGCGCGGGCATCTCGGATCCTTCCGCTCCCTCCGGCACGTCCACCGGGCCGTCACAACGCGGGCAACGGACCCGGCCTCCGGCGAGTCTCGGATCAACGGCGAGGGCGGCGCCGCAGTCGCAATGAAAGTGGATGCGTTCCATGATCTGCCTACAAGCGATCGTCAGCCCGTAACCGAGCCGCCCGGATGGGGTTCCGTTTTTGCGTCCCCGTCCTCCGCATCTTTGTTTTCGTCCTCCTCTGCTTCCTCCTCTTTCCCCTCCGAGGAAGCAGCATCATCAGCCTGGGGTTGTCCTCCATCGTTCGGCAAAGCCTGTTTCCGAAGGCGCCGCCGTCGTTTTCGGATCCTGATGTCCGCGAGGTCGGCCAGGGTCCCCTTATCGAGAAGCCCTTTGAGAGCCTCTAGTATTTCTTCGAGTGAAATCAAAATCCCCGTCTCGCGCCGAACCTCACGCCGAATCACAGACAACACGCTTTGAGAGAAGAGGGCGCGAATTAGTTTGCGGGGTTCCATCGCCGTATATTTCTGCCAGAAGTCCTCCAAGGCACCCGCGGCCACGCTCTCCCGATGGAGGATCGCAATCTGACTCGCGAGGGCTTCCGCGTCTGCCCCCTCGGCAAGAAGGTCCACAAGGAGGACACGGATCCGGTTGATCCCTTCGGGATCGTTAAAGGTCAGATGATAGAGATGCCAGACGATCCCGTTTGTTAGGATTACCCAGGGGACCCCTGAGTGGGAAGCGTAGTTTTCAGCCTGCTCAGTGTGTTTTTCATGGAGAGCCGTTGCGAGATCCTTCACCTCTATAAGGGCACGGACCTGACCGTCGATTTTAACGGCGAGGTCGCAATACTTGTCCTTGATCTGGAATTCCCGGCTTAGCTCCCCGCGCAGGACATCGTAGCCGAGGGCTTCTTCCAGAAATTTCGTGATCACCATCACTGTCTCGGCTTCGCTCTTGTTCGCCTCCCGAGACTCCCGAAGGATGGGGAGAAACTTCGTGATCGCGCGACGGATCTGTTTTACGTCAGGGTCGGGCATTGAAACCTCCTCTTGTTTTAGTGCCCGCTCCCCTCCCAATGAAAGAAGGGGCAGGCAACGCAAGGTCGCCTTCACCCGCTTTCACCTGCTACGGATCCCACGGGGAAACGTGCCCGGCCTGCCCCGGAGGGCGGCCGGCGTTCACGTCTCGCGGGATCCGGGCCTTGTGGGCCTGGGTAGCAGGCGAAAGCGAGACCAACGCCTAGACCGAAGTCGGCTTCGGTTTGGGTTCTACTTCTTCGGGGCTATCCTCCTGTTTCATTCGCTTCTCCTAATGGACCGGACCCTCCGGCCCGAACGAACCGTAGCCTAATGGACTCGCCTTGTTTCAGGAAGACGAGGGGGAGTCGGCACCTATTGACGCGGCGGTATCAGTCAGGATCCCGTCCCCCCCGGAAAAAGTTCCCCTTTTCGCCGTGAAGTCAACCGCTCGCGCCGCAGTGGATCGGTAGACCGCGAAGCGTCCGGCGCCCGTCACAGATTCGCGCCAAGATGTTTACGGCCCGCAAGAGTTCAACTGCCTTCACGTCGCCAAGGTCCCGGTGCCAGCCGCAGAAAAGTTGCAGGAGGCTTTCTTCGGCCAGCGCCCAGATTGCATCCTGCCGCTCCGCGAGGCTCTCGACCGTCTCGGCCGTTCCGCGGCTTGTTGGAATGGCGGCTATCAGCCGCTCGCTCTTCTTCATGCTGGCGGCAGGGGTAGCGATGCCGTCCGCTCCGGCCTCCCCGTCGAATGTTGCACGATGGCCCCGGGGATCCAGCGAGAAAGGGTCGTTTAAGTTCCCGCAAAGGGGACGGCGGTATCCGCGTGGGCGCACCGGCCATTTATACTTTCTCGCCCATCGAAGAACGGTGGAGCGGTTCGCGCCAACCTGCCGCGCCACTTCGCTTAGCGACGGTGCCGGATCGGTTCCCAAGAGCAGGGAACGCGCCTCCCGGATCGTTCGCCTTGAGTAGGGGACGATTCGCCTCGGGTCCGATTTTCTCTTGCTTCGCCGCGTTGCGGATTTGTTGCTGTCCAAGGCACAGGGAATCCCTGGCGGCGAGACGGAAAGGGGCGTCACGGGGGCACCTCTCCCGGGGCAAGAATCGGCCGGGGGCCGGCGGATCCGGTTCCTCGAGTCCCGACAGGGCCGATCCACTCGGGCGCCCGCCGGCCAAGTTTCCGCAAGAGGGCGGCCCGCCGCCGGGGTTCCCCAACAAGCCGCAACACCCGCTCGAAAGCCCGCCCCCGGGAGACCCCGTAGACCCCCGCGATATCGTCCAGTGCTTCGATTGCCCACGGGGCGAGCGTCACGGCCAGGATCCGCCGCTGTTCCCCGCTTCCCGCCTTCCGGCCCGATCCTTCCCGTCTTCCGCCTCTCGGCATTCCGTCCCCCTTTCGTCCCGATCCTACCTTCCCCCTTCGGGGGAAGTCAAGGAAAAACCTTATAGCATTCCCTCGGAAAGAGTGCAACATAAGCAACATTATCGGACGTTGGCGCTATCCGCCCTTCGTATGTCTATTAGTTTTTTCATTATGGGGCCGCGAGGGGGCGGGCCACTGGGCGACGGCAGCGCCCCGAGGGGGGCGAGCCGGGAGCGCCCAGCCGGGGCCGTGTCAACCGGCCCCCTTCGGCGTGTCAACCTGGAGGGCTTCGGGAGGGCTTCCGCCGGGACCGTCCAGGGGGCACCCGGAAAACCATTTTCGGGCCGTTTTGCCCCCTTTTTTCGGATTCCAGGTGCAACATATGGTGCAACATCGGAACCCCTCTTTCCGTAAGTGTTCGCCCCGGCATATGATACGTCAGCCCGCCCGGGGAATCATAATCCCTCCGCCGGGGGTTCAAATCCCTCTGCCGGCACGCGGTTCCCTCGTGTGCGCGTGCGCTTTTGTTCAGGGGGCGGGCGCGCGCTTCATGAGCGCGGCGGCGTCGAGTTCCACGAAGCGGCCGTGGGCGGCCTGGGCGCGGCCGATGGACAGCCACAGGCGGCGGTCGGAGGGGCGGAAGACCATGGACTGCAGGGTGAGCTCGCCCATCTCGACGAGGCAGAGGGGGCGGATGGCGTCGGCGGGGGTGACGCGCGCAGGCGCGCCTTTGGCCCAGCGCTCGAGCTCGTCGATCCGATCGTCGGAGCGGCGGATGCCGGCGGGGGGGGCGAGCGCCTGGAAGTCGTTCGTCGCGACGGCGAAGCCGTTCTTGTAGCCGTAGGAGGCGACGCCCGACGGGGCGAACTCGCAGACGCGGCCGGCGCCGTCGGCGTCGAGGAGGGCCACGCTGTTGGCGCACGTCCGCTCGGCGCGCGAGATCCCGTCGACGACCTCGGCGGTCTTCGTGCAGGATTCGAGAAGCCGGCGATAGAGCAGGGTGTAGGGCGGGCCGGGGCCGCGTGCGGACCGGAAGCCGTAGCCGACGAGGGTGGCCATTGTCAGGCCGTCCTCGTTGACGGCGCTCAAGGTGCCGATGAGGCCGGGCCAGCCGACGGAGACGGAGGCCTTGCCCTTCCTAGGCCTTCGCGCGATGACGAGGGAGTAGCGGTGCGCCACGCCGAGGGACAAGAAGTCGAGGTTCCGCGCGAGGAGCGGTTTCCCGTCGGCGGCGCGCTCCGCCGAGACGACGACGGCGGAGCAGAGGAAGGGCTGGATCATGTCGAGGAAGCACTGGGCGAGGAGGAGATCGCGTTGCGCAATGCCGGAGGCCTTCGAGAAGGCGGCCAGCTCGTCTCGCTCGTCGGGGGTCATCCTCGATTCGTAGTTCTTCGCGCCCTTCCGGAACGAGTCCAGCGTCCCGAAGCGGGCCATCCACCGCAGGAGGTAGCGATCGAGCAGCTCCTGCGCGGGCTTGCCGATGAGGACGCCGGCCGCGCGGCCCATCTCGGCGGGGGTTCCCTCGAGGACGAGGACGGGGACGTTTTCCTGGTGGCGGAGGCTGGAGTTCCCCGAGGTTCCGTCCGAAAACGGCGTGGGCGTCGGTGCGGCGGCGCCCGTCGTGGGCAGCGTCCGGAGGGTCGCGGCCAGGGTGAGCCCGGCGAACAGGGCGAGACGGACGGCCCGGCGGGCGCGATCCGGGACGTGTGCGACGGTCACGGCGTTTCGGTCACGCCGTCCGGCGGCGTGTCGTCCGTATTGCCATCGCCCTTCTTGTCGCCGTCCTTCTTCTTGTCGGTCTTCTTCTTGTCCTTCTTCTTGTCGGCCTTTTTGTCCGTCTTTTTGTCGGCCTTCTTGTCGGCCTTCTTGTCGGCCTTTTTGTCGGTTTTCTTGTCGGCCTTCTTGTCCGTCTTCTTGTCGGTCTTGCGATCGGTCTTCCGGTCGGTCTTCTTCTTGTCGGCCCGCTTCGTGGTCGTGTCGCCGCCGACGAGGGAACTGCGGGGGACCCGGCTCGAGGCGTTCGAATTTTTGGGCCGCGCCGAGCCGCCGGTCACCCCCGCGATCAGGACC
>CAYHQZ010000137.1:7566-10782 GCA_964358555.1 uncultured Planctomycetia bacterium | reverse complement strand
GCACTGCGGCTCGTCCGCCGGGGCCTCCCGGCACCGCGAGCTCGACGCCGGGGAGGCGCTGACGCTGGCCGGCGATCTCGCCACGCTTGGCTGCGAGCGGGTCACGCTCATGGGCGGCGAGCCCCTGCTTCGGCCGGACTGGCCCGCCATCGCCATGCGCCTCGCCGGCGGCGGCGCCATCCCGGAGATGGTCTCGAACGGCATGACGCTGGACGGGCCGACGGCGCGGCGGATCGCCGAAAGCGGCGTCCAGAGCGTGACGGTCAGCATCGACGGGACTGAGCGGGTGCACGACGATCTTCGGCGGCATTCCGGCTCGTTCCGGCGCGCCCTCGAGTCGCTCGCCCATCTCGACGCGTCCGGCCTTCCCGCGGGCGTCGTGACCCAGGTCAACCGGAACAACCTCGGGGATCTCGAGGATCTCTATCGCGCCCTTCTCGAGACGCCGGCCCGCGCCTGGCAGATCCAGCTCGCGGAGCCGCTGGGCCGGTGCTTGGAGGACGGCGGCCTCATGATCGCGCAAGGCGACCTCCCGGCGGTCGAGCGGTTCATCCTCGGGGTCGCGCGGGAGGGGAGGCTGCCGATCTACGCCGCCGACAACATCGGTTACATGGGGAAAAACGAGCCGCTCCTGCGGTCGGGGGCGCCCGAGGGGATCCCCTGCTGGGCCGGCTGCCGGGCGGGGTTCGACGTCCTGGGACTCACGAGCGACGGGCGGGTCCGCGGGTGCCTCTCGCTTCCCGAGGCTTTCAACGAGGGCAGCGTTCGCGACCGCCCGATTGCCGACATTTGGCGCAATCCGGAATCCTTCTCCTATAACCGCGGCCCCTCCCGCCACGGCCCGGCCGGGGCCTGCGCGGAGTGTCCCTTCGGGCGCCTCTGCCGCGGCGGCTGCACGAGCCTCGCCTTCACCACGACGGGCGTCGTCGGCAACAATCCCTACTGCCTGCGCCGGATCGAGGAGGGCTGGTCGTGAACGTCGTCCTCGTGGTGGCCGACAGCCTGCGGGCCGACGCCCTGGGTGCGTACGGAGGCGCCGTCGCCACCCCGACGCTGGATCGCCTGGCCGCGGAGGGCGCGCGGGCCGAGACGGCCTTCTCGGCGGCGCCGTGGACGCTGCCGTCGCTCGCGGCCATGCTGACCGGGGCCTACCCCCACCGCGTCGGCCTCATCCACTGGCGCCAGCCCTGGCCGGCCTCGCGCCCCACGATATTCGAGCGGTTCCGGGACGCCGGCTTCGAGACCGCCTCGTTCGTCTTTAATCCGGACTACCTCTTCACCGGACTCTGCGCGGCCGGGGTGCGAGGAGCGTCCACCGACGAAGAGAAGATGTTTTCATGGATTGCCGGCCAGCCGGCGAAAAACCGTTTCCTCTTCCTCCACTATTGGGGGACCCACTTCCCCTACGTCGCGAAGACCATGGCCCCCGGGGCCTGGAAGGCGGCCTCCGACGGCGTGCTCGCCGCCATGAACGAGGATCCCGCCCACCGCGAAAAGGTGCGCGCCATGTACCGGCTGGCCGTCGCGCGCTTCTCCGAGGCGTGGCTGCCGAGGCTGCTCGAGGCCCTCGCCCCGGCCGGAGAAACCCTCCTCGCGGTGGCCGCCGATCACGGGGAGGTTTGGGGCGAGCGGAAGGGCGAGGGCGAGCCCATCCGCGGGGTCTTCGACCTCCACGGAAATTCCCTTCACGAGGAGTCCCTCCGGATCCCCCTGATCCTGCACGCGCCCCGACGCATCCCGCCCGGCGTTCGCGTCAGCGGGCTCGTCCGCACCGTGGACATCGGCCCGACGCTGCTCGAACTGGCGGGCGTCGGGGGCGGGCTTTCGCCGGACGCGGACGGCGTCTCGCTTGCCCGCGTCTTCCGGCAAGGCGGGACGGCGGGAACCCGGACGTCCCTCGCCGTGGGCACCCGAAAGCTCCATCAGATCCTGGACGGCGAAGTCGTCCCGCTGGAACCGGATTCCGTCTGGGACCGCTGGTCGCTGCGGACCGCGGACCGGAAATGGATCTGGGAGCCGGCGGAAAACCGACGCCGGGTCTACGACCTCGCGGCCGATCCGGCGGAGCGATTTCCCCTCGACGGCGGCGCGGCGGACGCGTTCGGATGGGAGATTCTCGAATCGGAGAGGAAACGATCCCGCCTCGAGCCCGTGGCCGGCGATATCATCGAACGCGAGCGCCGACGCGCCCGAACGGAGGGGACATGACCGTCGACGGCACGGAAACAACGACAAGCCCCGGAAAGCCGAAACGCCTCATCGTGTGGTCGGGGCTGGCATGCATCCTAGCGGCGCTGGTCGTGATTCCCAGCCTGATGCGCAGCCGGTTGACGGCAAACGAGTCTGCGACCATCGGATTGCTCAAGAAGATCGTCATGGCGCAGGAGCAATACCGATCGACGGTGGCGGACGGAAAGCGATACGCGGATTCGCTGCAGGAGCTTGCCGCCCTCGGGCTCCTCGCGCCCCTCCCGGAAAGGAACCGGGCATCCGGGTATTACGTTTTGATCTCCGCCGATCCGCCGTTACCGGACGGCAGCATCGCCAACTGGGACGGCATCGCCGTGCCGCTCGTGCCGGGAAAGACCGGAAACCTCTGCTTTTACGTGGACTCCAGCGGCGTCATTCGATTTTCATCGAATGCGAACCTTGGGAACAGCCGATAGGAAGTCCGCGAAAAGACCGGAAGCGACCCTTCATCGTGGGGAGAAGGTTCAAACAGGCGTGGGTTCCCCGTATTCGATTTCCTTCCGCCGGACGCTGGGGTCCTAGGGCGCCTTCTTCTTTGCGTCCTTCGTCCCGACCGCCTCGTATTCCTGGTGGAGGGCCTCGAAGCGGCCGGAGAGCGCCTGGTATTCGCGAATCGCGGCCGGTCGCTCGGCGGCGGAGGCCTTCTCGAGGCGCTGATAGGCCGCGTCCAAATCCTTCTTGACGGTTTTCATCTCGGAAAAGATCCGGTCGCGTTCCATCACGTCCTCGATGGAGACGGGCGGCTCGTCGGCTGCCGGCTTGGGTTTCGGTGCCCGGGCGGGGAGATGGGCGAGGGCGAGGATGATGCCCGCGAAGAGGACGAAGAGGGCGACGGAGACGATCCCGCCGGCCCGCCCGCCCGGCGCCGCGGGCTTCGCCTCGTTCGCGAGGGCCGCGAATTCCGGCGGCATCGGGACGTTCGCGGCGCGGAGGGCCAGCGCGAGAAGCGGCATCCCGTTCAGGCCG
>CAYHQZ010000137.1:0-7556 GCA_964358555.1 uncultured Planctomycetia bacterium | reverse complement strand
GCCGGGAGGCGCAGCGTCCGGCCGTCGCGGCGCCGGACGGCGATGCCGCCGGCCGGCAGCGATCCCAGGATGAGGGTGCCGGCGTGCCGAGGGCTTGCGATGGCGCCGATCGCGAACACGACGCGCAGCCACTTCGGCGGGCCGAGTTCGGCCGGCTCGACGGCGGCGATCTCGGCGAACGGCCAGTCGCGCTCGGAGCCGAGGCGCCGGATGCGGAGGCGGTCCGGCAGGATCCGGATCGAAAAGACGGCGTATCGCAGGGCGATGAAGTGGATCGAAAGGGCGCCCGCCGCGAATGCCCAGCAGATGATCGTGAGCCACATCCAGCCGCCCTCGGGGTCGAACAGGCCGGTCCCGGCGGGGGCGTTGCGGGGAATGACGAGCAGCGGGATGGCGAAGAAGGGCGCGACGAGGAGCAGGCCGGCGAGGTCCGGCAGGATGGACGAGCGTGCGGGCGAGAAGAAGACCTCGTCCGGCCCCCGCCTTCGCCTCGGCAGCAGCAGGTAGAAGGCGAGCGCGCCGACGAGCGCGTAGGGGGCGGCGGCGCCTTGGCCCTGGAGCGCCAGCGCGATCGTGGCGAGAATGCCGGCGAGAAAGCCGACGCGGCGCAGCAGTTCGATCCAGCCCCAGGCGCCGGAGATGGAAGGCGCCGGGTCCGGCCACGCGCCGCCGACAGGAGCCCGGGGCCCGCCGATGCCCGCGTTTTCGTTCTGCATGGGAGGGGACTCTAGAAGGACCGGGGCGGCCGTCAAGGCGCGGGTTTCGGCCCGTAGGCGGGCGGATCGGTTCCGATCTCGATGGCGCCGAGATCGGGGGCGGACCCCGCGAAGCCGTCGTTCAGGCCGGGGATGGCGAGGCCTACGTCCGCGGCCTTCGATCCGGCCTTCAGGCGGGCGTCGATCGTCGCGGGGTCGCGGAGGCGCTCGGGATCGGTCGGCGGCGCGAGGCCGGAGGCGAACGGGCTCTCGGGGCCGAGGTCCGTCGCGTGGCGCTCGGCGGGGGATTTCGCCTTCGCCTCGGCGAACGTCTTGTAGCGGACCTCGTTCCACTTGAGGAACAGGCCGAACGGCCCGCCGCCGAAACCGTCGTAGTCGAAGTCGCAATCGGCCATCGGCGCGGTGTTTTCGTAGGCGTAGCTCGACGCGGTGCCGACGAAGAGGTTGTTGCGCGTGACGCAATTCCGGACTTTTTCTCCCGTCATCAGCTTGAGCGGCATGTCCCTTTTCACCGACGTGTTGTGGTAGAGCAGGACCCCGGACGGGCTGTTGTGGAGCTTGAAGGTCTCTTCTCCCACGTTGTAGAGGACGTTCCGGAAGATATAGACGGGCCCGCCGTAGACGGGTTGCGATGAAATCCCCTGGAAGACGTCCACGAGGCGGTTTTCAAAGCAGCGGACGTTGCGCTCGGAATAGTCGGTCTCGATCCCGTCGTCGGTCATCCCCTGGATGTCGTTTTGGTGGATGTCGATGGCGTAGCAGGCGCGCGAGCCGAAGGTGTCGATGGCGTCGGCGAAGCCCCGGATCCGGTTTCGGGTGATGACGTGGCCCGATCCCGTGATCTGGATCCCCCGGGCGTTCTCGATCCCCTTCGAGCGGGGCCAGGCGCAGGGGCCTTCGAGCACGTTGTCAGCGAGGAAGAAGTCCTTCACGGCGCCGTTGTCGTTGTTCGTGCAGGTGAGGCCGTATTCGACGCCGGAAATTCGGCAGCCCCGCACGACGATCCGCGACGAGCGGTGCGCGACGATCCCGTAGTCGGCGTTGCGGATCGAAAGCCCCTCGAACCAGACGTCGTGGATATCGCCCGCGGAAACCGCGCGTCCCGGTCGGGCCTCGGCCGCGTCCTTGCCGTCGAGGATCGCCTCGCCGTCCCCCGCGCTGCGCCAGACGACGGGCTTGCCCGGCTCGCCGCTCTTCGACGCCGTGAACGTGCCCTCGTAGACGCCCTTGTGGAGGAGGAAAACCGTCCCCGGCTTCGCGGCTGCCTGCGCCGCGCCGAGACCACGGAACGGATCTTCCTTCGAGCCGGTGCCGCCGGTGGTGGCAGTGGAAAGCGAAGCGGCCAGCGGGATGAACAGATGGGGATTGAAACCCGAATCGAGTCGAGTGGCGGTGAAAGAAGCGAGGGGAGGGGGGGCGGACCGCGCCGACCTGTCGGAGCGCGGTCCAACGCCATGAATTCGTCTACCGGCCGTGGACTGCGCGAGGACCGGGAGGAAGGGCCGCTCCCCCTCCCCGAGCCAGGGCAGCAGACCCATCGCGTCGCTCGTCATCTGCTGGTTCGTAAGCCCGCTCTTCGTCGCGCCTCCCTTGCCCTTCCGGCCTTTGCCTTTCCCTCTTCCGCCGCCGCCGCTTCCGCCGTCGCCGCCGCCTGTTCCCGGGCCGGGGACGACATGGAAGACCGCGGCGTCCTTCGGCGCTTCCGGCTCGGCCTTCGTCCGCGCCTTCAGCGCCTTCGCGGTGCCGCTCGATGGCTTCAACCGGATTTCGTATTCCGTATCGGGATCCAGCAGCACGACGCTTCCCGCGAAGAGCGTCGAGCCCTCCGGGACGCTCACGCTTCCCTCGCCCGTTTTGTTCCCCTCGCCCTTCTCGGGCCGGTTCGCCCCCGATTCCACTCGGAACAGCGGCATCCCCGGCCGCCAATTCTCTTCGCCCGCCTTGCGAAACTCCGTCTCGATCCGGAAATCCTGCGCGGCGCCGGGGACCACCCAGTGGCACGAGAGCGAGCGCAGCGTGGAGGGCTCCAGGACCGGCCCGTCCCCCGCTTCCCCCGCGGCGCGCGCGCCCGGCACCGCCGGTGGGGCCAGGAAAGCGACAAGCGCAAGCAGCGCCCAGACGGCGGATTTCGGGGACATGGGGACGATTGTACCCGGGCGGATGAACGAACCGCCCGGCAGGGCGCGAACGGCCCCGCCGGACGGGACGGAAGAAAGGCCGCTACTTCGCCGCCGGTGCCTTCGGGGCGATTTTAAAGACCTTGTCGCCGACCTTGAGGATGAGCTTCTCGCCGAGGGCGAGGCACTGGGCGATTTCGGGATCGGCGGCGAGGTCGAGGTACTTGTCGCCGAGGTATTCGATCTCGACGACGTTCGATTTGTCCTTCTCGGCGTCGAAGGAGGCGTCCGTCCAGAAGCCGTCCTTCATCGTGAAGGTGCGCTTCCCGACGCGGCGCTCGGCGCCCTCGAACTTGGACTTCGCGTCCGAGGAGTCGGCGACGACCATGCTCTCCTTCTTCGCCTCGATCGAGCGGCTGGCGAGCACGGCGTCGCGGCCGGACTCGGCTCGCATGCCGGCGGCCTCGGCCATGGGCTTCTCCATCGCGGGCGCAGGCGCGGTCGAAGGCGGGGGAGCCGCGGGGGACTTCATCGGCGGGGACGCGGCGTCCGCTACGGGCCCCGTCGGGGAAGCGCCCGGGGCGTCGAAGCCGCCGCGCTCGCGGGCATCCGCCCGGCTGGCGACGGCGGGGGCGGACTTGCCCTTGGAGGCCTTCCTCATCGCGGGCCGGCCCATCGGCGGCATGGCGCCGCCCGTGGCGCCGCCGCCCGCGCCGCCCTTGCCGCCGCCGTTCCAGGCGCCCTGGGGGGCGGCCCGGTCGGCCGCCGCATAGCGGGCCTCGGGCCCCTCGACGAGGAACGAGGTGTAGGGCGTCGCGATCGAGAATTCCTTGGCGAGCGCGACAACCTGGTTTTTCCGCTCGGTCGTCTCGCCCTTCATCCG
Organism: uncultured Planctomycetia bacterium; assembly: GCA_964358555.1. GTDB lineage: Bacteria > Planctomycetota > CAYHQZ01 > CAYHQZ01 > CAYHQZ01 > CAYHQZ01. The sequence continues at coordinate 3,840 of CAYHQZ010000137.1, read as the reverse complement.
GATTTCGTCCAGCAGGTAGGCGACCTTGCGGCTGGCCCACAGCTTCGGCAGGAAGTCGGCCTTCGCCGAGGCCTCGGGCAGGTCCACGGCGTAGGAGAACTCGACGGGCTTGCCGTTCTGGACGCCCTTGAGGGCGACGTTTCGCTTGCCCGGCTCCTTGTAGCGGCCGATGAGGACGAGCTGGGAGCCTCGGTAGATGTCGTAGGGGCCCTTCGGGAAGACCTCTTCGATGCCCTTTCCGAGATCCACGACGACGTCCGTGAGGACCGGCTGGCTCACCTTCTCGTAGAAGTCGCTGACCTTGACCTCGAGGTTCTCCTCGGGGGTGACATACATCCGCTTGCCGCGGTTCTCGTCGGCGAGCGTGTCGAGGAGGCGCGTGTTCACGTCGTAGCCGACGCCGAACGCGAAGACCCGGACGCCGGAGGCGACGGCGCCCCGGACGTCGCCTAGGATTCGGTCGATGTTCCGCTCGCCGATCGTCGGCAGGCCGTCGGTCATGAACACGATCATGAGCGGCCGGCCGGCCTCGGGCTTGTGCATCCGGAGGGCCGTCAGCAGCGCCTCGTGGATGGCGGTCCCGCCCTGGGCCTGGATGTTCTCGTCCACGAAGCGGATGGCGCTCTTGCGCTCCTCCGCGCTCGCCTGGATGAGCTTCTGGCGGAAGGGCAGGACGCTCTTGTCGAAGTCGATGATGTTGAAGCGATCGTCGGGCTTGAGGGCCTGGAGGCAGAACTTCAGCGCCCCCTTGGCCTGCTCCATCTTCCCGTTCGCCTTCATGCTTCCGGAGGAGTCGATCACGAACACGACGTCCTTTTTGGCGACCTCGTCCGTCGAGGCGTCCTGCTTCGGGGCGAGCATCGCGAGGAAGTAGCCGCCCGCGCCCTTCTCGCGGTAGGAAAGCAGGTTTAAGCCGAAGTCCTTCTCGGAGAGCGAGAAGTAGCACTCGAAGTCGCGGCTCGGCAGCGCGTTCGTCTCCTTCATCTCGAAGGAGGCCTTCTTGTCGCCGTCGCGCTTCGCGGCGATCTCGTGGGAGGGCGAGTAGATGCTCTTGATCGGGATCGGCGAGTCGATCGAAAGCGAGAGCGACAGCGACTCGATCGGGCGGTGGAGAAGCTTTCCGGCGTCGAGGGGATAGCGGTAGGAGAACAGGCCGCCTTCGGCCTTCAGCTCCTGGATGTACTGCAGGCGGACCTTCGCCTCGGCGGCCGGCTGGATGGGGGCGATGCGCGCTTCGAACATCTTGCGCCCGACGTAGGAGAGCAACGCCGGGTTTTTCGACTCGCGGACCATCCGGGCGAATTCCTTCTTCGCTTCCTCGGCCTCGAACACCTTGCCCTCGATGGTTTTCCCGTCGAGGGTCAGCGTGAACTTGTCGAGGGCCGCGTCCACGGGGACGGGGAAGATGTAGGTCGCCTCGACCGCAAACGCGTTCGGGTTTACGAACGTCTGCTCGATGATGGTCTTTGCGACGAGCCCCTCGATCGTCACGGTCACGTTCTGGGCCTTGAGGTCGATCGGGTTGACGGCCTCGTTCACGATGACGGGCTGATCGGGCCCCGGGTGCCAGTGGCGCGGGGCGATCATGCTCGCATCCGACGGGCGGGGGGCGATGGCGAGGACGAACAGGAAGGATGCGACCAGGGCGCAGGCGATACGAGACATTCGGTTCTCCTTCGGATCGGTGGACGGACTCCGCATCGAGAAGTTAGACGCCCCGGACAGACAAAGGGTTCCCGATGCCATGGGCATTTCCGTAACCCGTTTTCAGGCGGGGGGTTGAGGCTTCTTTTCCAGGTGCTTCTGGGTGTCCGTCATCTGGATCTGCGCCAAAAAGTCCCGGGCCTCGTAGATGCCCGCGATGGTCTTGCCGTCGCGGATTTTTCCGTCCCGGATCCAGCGGACGGCTTCCTCGACCGGGACCTCCTTGACCTCCGAGATGACTTCGTCGGCCTCCGGATGGGCGGCGATCTTGTGGATGTTCCGGGCCAGGAACATGCGCATCCGCTCGCTCGTAAAGCCGGGGGCCGTGAAGAAGTCCGCGAGCAGCGTCCAGCGGTCGGCCTCGTAGCCCGCCTCCTCGGAGAGCTCGCGCCGCGCGCAGGCCTCCGGCTCCTCGCCGGGCGAGAGGGTTCCGGCCGGCAGCTCCCAGAGCCACTCCCTCGCGGGGAAGCGGTATTGGCGGATCAGGATGAGGTTGAAGGGGGGCTTGATGGCGACGATGACGACGGAGCCCGGGTGCTCGGCGACGAAGATCCGCGCCTGGCGCCCCGTCGGCAGGATGACCTCATGCTCGTCGAGCCGGAAAGGCCCGCAGGTGGCGAGGGTCTTCGAGGAGAGGATCCGCGCTTCCTTCGGTTCCGCGGCGTCGGGCATTTGGGGCTCCAGGCCTAGAGATTACTCCGGATTGGGGGAATTGGCAGGGGCCACTCGGCGGCTTCCGCGGGATCTCTTTCCGGCGTGAGGCGCGAAAGGAACGATTCGACCGGGACGGCGAGAATCCGGTTTTCCGGCATCAGGCGGTCCCGCCCCCGGTGCAGAAGGAGGGCCCTGGCCGAGGGATACTCGTCGAGGAAGGAGCGAAGCCCCCGGAAGTCCTCGGGCCGAACGTGCCCCGTGTTCTTCGCCTCGATCGCCCAGAGGCCGTCGTCGCCATAGAGAACGAAGTCCACTTCGCTTCCGGCTCGCGTTCGCCAGAAGTAGAGGGCGTTTTTCATGTTCCGGTAGTCGATCCATGCGCGAACGTGCTGGGCCACGAGGCCTTCGAGGGCCTGGCCGTCGATCTCGGCGGGCCGATCGAGCGGGCCTGTGGGCCTAAGCGTCCGGAAGACGCCGGCGTCGAAGAGGTAGAACTTGGGGTGTGCGGTCAGCGAGCGTTTGGCCCGCCGGGTGAAGACCGGGAGGCGGAAGGAGAAGTGGAGATCCTCGAGCACATGGATGTATCCCTCCGCCGATCGGCGGGTCACGCCGCACTCGCGCGAGATGTCCGAAAGGTTGAGGACGCCCCCGTGCGAAAAGGAAACGGCCTCGAGGAAGCGGTGGAAGGACTCGATCCGGCGGACCCGCCCCTCGGTTTCAACCTCTTCGCGGACGTAGAGGGCCACATAGGACCGGAGCTGCTCCTCCGGCCGATCCGAGGATCGGACGATCGGGAGAAGGCCGAACCGGAGGGCGTATTCGAGGCGGAACTCCTTCCCCAGTTCGCTTGCGAGGAACGGGTGCATCCGGCGAAGGAGGGCCCGGCCCCCGAGAAGGTTCACGCCGTCGCGCTTGAGTTTTCGCGCGCTCGATCCGGTGAGGACGAAACGGAGCCCTCGCTTCGTCTCGATGAACCGGTGGACGGAGTTTAAAAGTTCCGGCGCGCGCTGGATCTCGTCCACGATGACGGTCGATCCCGCCGGAAGGGCCTCGACGCGCGCGTCGAACCGCTCGGGCCTGCCGAGGTACTCGAACCGGACGTCCTCCCGCAGAAGGTCGATGTAGAGCGCGTCCGGGAAGAGCGAGCGAACCCACGTGGACTTCCCCGTCCCGCGGGGGCCGAAGAGGAAGAAGCTCGTTTTGGGGGGATCGAAGGCCCGGGCGATGGGCCCCTTCGTTTCATTCATTCCGATACCTCAATGTAAAATTTGACGCACAATTTTCACTTATCGGTATCATTTTGTCAACCCCCGGATCCGCCGGACGGCCCACTCCGCGTGCTCCCGGACGAGCGCCGAGACGGCGGCGGCGCGCTCTAGGGCGGGGAGGAGCGTTCGATCGCCCGAGTTGCCGGCGGCGACGCAGGCGTTGCGAAGGAAGCGCTCGTAGCCGGCGCGCAGGACCGGGGTGTCGGCGAAACGG
>CAYHQZ010000136.1:0-10872 GCA_964358555.1 uncultured Planctomycetia bacterium | reverse complement strand
TGATATGGATGTCCCCGATGGTCACCCTCACCTCGGCCTTGAAACTGCCCTGTTCGACCGCCCGGAACTGCACGTTCTTCAACATCTCCTGTTTCCTTTCGGTTCATGGAACCACGACAACGCGCTTTGGAACCAACACCATACACGCGTATGGTATTCCCCAGGGGCCGCCTGTCAAGCCCCTTCCGAAATATTTTTTTCGCGGGCAGAGTAGGGGGCATGTGCGGCATCGCCGGCATCCTTGACGCGGGGGGAGCGGCGGTCTTGCACTCCCACCTCTCGCCGATGGCGGCCGCGATGCGCCACCGGGGACCCGACGACGAGGGCGTCTGGAGCGAACGCAGCATCGGGCTGGCCCACCGGAGGCTTTCGGTCATCGATCTTTCAAGCCGGGGCCACCAGCCGATGTCCAACGACGACGGGACCCTTTGGATCTCCTACAACGGGGAGGTCTACAACTTCCCGAGCCTCTCCGTCGAGCTGAAGACAAAGGGGTTTTCCTTCAAGTCGCGCACGGACACGGAAGTGGTCCTGAAGGCCTACGAGGCCTGGGGGACGGAGGCCTTCGCGAAGTTCAACGGGATGTTCGCCCTTGCGATCTGGGACGGCCGGCGGCGGACGCTCGTCCTCGCGCGCGATCGCTACGGGGTCAAGCCCCTCTACTGGACGCGCGCAGGCAACCGGTTCCTCTTCGCGTCCGAAATCAAGGCGCTCCTTGCCGTCCCCGGCGTTTCAAGGAAGGCAAACCTGCAGGCCCTCTCCGAATACTTCTGCTTCCAGAATCTCTACGGGGAGGAAACCCTTTTCGAGGGCATCCGGCTCCTTTCGCCCGGGACGGTCATGGAGGTCTCCGCCGACGGGACCGTCCGGACCTCCGCCTGGTGGGATCTGCGCTTCGGCCCCGATCCCGAGGACGCCAATCGAAGCGAGGAATCCTGGCGGGACGAGCTCAAAAGCCGCTTCGAGCGCGCCGTCACCCGGCAGCTCGTATCCGACGTGCCCCTGGGCTGCTATCTGTCCGGCGGGATGGACTCGGGCTCCATCGCCGCCGTGGCGTCCCGGAGCATTCCCCGGCTGATGACGTTCACGGGCGGATTCGATCTTTCGTCAGTCTCCGGGATGGAACTCTCCTTCGACGAGCGCCGTGAGGCGGAGATTCTGTCCGCCGCCTTCCTGACCGAGCACTACGAGATGGTCCTCCACGCGGGCGACATGGCCTCGATCCTGCCGACGCTCGTCTGGCATCTCGAGGACCTGCGCGTGGGGATGTGCTACCAGAACTTCTACATCGCGCGCCTCGCCGGGCGTTTCGTGCGGGTGGTCCTGGCGGGCACGGGCGGGGACGAATTCTTCGCGGGCTACCCCTGGCGCTACGCGGACCTCCTCGGCGCCGGGACCCCGGCGGATCACGAGCAAGCCGCCTTCCGCTACTGGCAGCGACTCGTCCCCGAATCCGAGCGCGAGGCCTTCTTCGAGCCCGACGTGCTGCGGGCCGCCCCCGCGGAAGCGAACCGCGCCTCCCTCCGCCGCGTCTTCGCCGCCTTCGACAAGGCCCATCCGAGGCCCCGATCCGGCGACCCCCTCGACGCGATCGAATGGAACCTCAACCGCGCCCTCTACTTCGACGCCCGCACCTTCCTGCAGGGCCTCTTCATCGTCGAGGACAAGATCAGCATGGCCCACTCCCTCGAAACGCGGGTGCCGTTCCTCGACAACGACCTCGTCGACTGGTCGCTGCGCATGCCCTCCCGCCTGAAGCTCAAATCCTTCTCGCTCCGCCGCCCCGACGCCTCCGGGGGCCCGGCGCACCACGCCTCCGACGAGGGCAAGTCGATCCTGCGTCAGGCCATGCGCGGCCTCGTCCCCGACGAGATCCTCCGGACCCCGAAGAAGGGCTTCAGCCCCCCGGACGACTCCTGGTACCGGGGCCCAACGATGGACTACATCCGCGAAATCCTGCTCGACCGCCGCACCCTCGGCCGCGGCTACTTCCGCCCCGACTACATCCAGCGAATCGTCCGCGAGCACACCCTCGGCCAGGTGAACCACCGCCTCCTCATCTGGTCGCTTCTCTCCTTCGAATGGTGGAACCGGATCTTCCTGGATTCCGTCCAGCCGGCCGCGAGGGGATGAAGCCCCCGGCGCGTCAGGGCCGCGGATCCGCGCGAAAGTTCCGGATCCGGTAGCCGGAGCCGGCGGGGGAGGCGCCGAAGCCGGCCTCGGCGTACTCGGAGCCGAAGGCGCGCAGCGAGAGGTCGGTGACGTAGAGGGGCTTCGTATCCTTGAATCTCGTCCGGAGGATCCGCTCGAGATCCAGGCGGACGTCGTGCGCCTTCCCGTCGGCGGGGATGGCGGTGTTTTCGCCGACGGCCGAAACGCCCGGGGGATCCTCGGCGGGACCCGTCAGCCGGATCCGGTAGCGCCGGCCGCGGCAGGAGAAGACGAGGTCCACCGCCGTGCCCGGCCGGATCGAAGCCTCGAAGGAAACCAGCGGCCGCACGCCCGCGTCGAGGAACTGCGGGCCGATCGGGCAGGGGGGCAGGGCGGCGGCCCGATTCACCTCGAGTTCGCAGGCATCGCCGCCCGCGCCGAAGGTCCGCCGGATCCGGACGTCCTCCGAGCCTGGCGGTTCGGCCGCCGGGATCCCCGGGCGCCCCAGGCGGTCGGCCACGATCCGCGTCCGCGCCACGAGGATCCCGTTGTCCTTCGTCCAGATTCCCAGGCGGCCCTCCGGGAGCGGATCGGGATCGACAATCGAGAAAAGGGGCTGTTCGTTCAGGAAGGCCTGGATCCGGCCGCCCTCGCGCTGGATCCGTACGTGAAACCAGTATTTGTGGAGGAGGTTCCCGCCGCGCCGTGCCTGTTCCGGAAGTCGGACGGCGCGATCCGTGGAGTGCCACAGCGTCTTTCCGTCGCGCGAGAAGCGGCTCCAGGCGTTGTTCCCGCCGCCGATAATCAGGCAGTAGCCGGAGGCGAGGTTCCGCCCGTCGCCGAGGACGGTCACGTTGATGTCGCCGGCACGCTCCGTCGAGTTCACCGCGCGCATCAGGGGGCCTACGTGGACGTCCACCAGGAAGTCGCCGCCAAAGACTCGGGTGTTCCAGATCGAGGCGACGCCGTCGGCGTTCCAGCCGCCGAACCAGGACCATCTCGGGTCGCAGACCCAGCGATTCATCAGGCCCCATTCGCCCCGGCGGACTTCCCATTCGTTCGGGGCATTCTCGAAGGTGTAGTCGGCCTTCTGCGGGGACTGGAGGCGGACGTGCGAGAGCGGGGCCGCGGGAATCCCCCGGACCCGGATGGGCTGGACGCCCGCCGGCAGGGGTCGGGGGGGCTGCCCCGCCAGGTGCGCAACGCCGTCCTGCACCCGGATCTCCGCGCCCTGATCCGCCGGAATCCGGAATTCGGCCGCTCCCGTTCCCTCGCCAATCCGGACCTCCGCGGCGGGGCCCGCGGGAATCTCGAGCCGGTAGTCCTTCGGGATCCGGCATGCGTAGGCCCGGTCGCCCCGCGAATCCGGCGCGGCCCACTCGCGGGCGGGATCGGACCATTCCTCCATGTAGCGGTCCCGGATGAAGCGCTCGGTAAGGGAGAACGAAGGGTTCTCCTCGCTTCCTCCGGAATCCTCCGCGAGGACGTCGTCGAAAGCGGCGTCCGAGGGCCCGTCCGCCCAAAGCCCGAATCGCCCCGCGCCCCGGGCGGCGTCGGAGGCGGAGAGGACCGGATTGCCGTTGATGTCCGCCGAGACCGAGGACCCCTTCAGCGAAATCCCCATCCGGTAGGGCTGTGCGGGCAGGAAGGCGAGCGGGCGGGCCGCGAGGGTCGTAAGCGCTCCGCCCTCCGATCGGACGAGTTCGACCACCCCGCGACCGCTCCCGAGCGCGCGCCACCGGAAGGCCGACCAGTCCGACGCCGAGACCACGTCGAAGGCGAGGCCGAAGGCGGATGCCCCGTCCATGGGCGTCACCGTCGCGCGGAGGGCGTAGTTTCTCGACATCGGATCGCCGGCCGCGAGAATGGCGGGACGGGCGACGGGCCCCGGCGAGAGGGGAAACCAGCGCTCGACGTCGGCCCAGTAGACCTCCCGGCGATCGATGACGATCTCGGGGCCGTCGCGCTCGGGTCCCAATCGGAGCGTCACGCGCGTGCCGGGGACGCCCGCGAGCCGGTTCACGACGGGCTGGAGGGGGGAGACGGCCTCCCCGTCCACGGACTCGATCGTGTCGCCGACCTCGACGCCGGCCTCCGCGGCGGGACCCCCGCCCTGAACCCGAACGATCCGGTTCATCCGGATGATCACGCCCAGACCCGTCGGGTCCCGCCGGCCCCGGCGCTGCTCGAGAAACTCCGGCGTCATCCGGCGTTCGCGAAAGCGGGCCACGGCCGAGAAGGGATTCACGCTCTCCTCCGGATTCGCAAATCCGCGAAGCTCCCAGAGGCCGCGGACGGGCTTCCAGGCGGAGCCGGCCTCGTTGCGCGAGAAGCGATCCTCGAAGCGGACGGGCTCGAGCCGGCGCAGGGCCGTGGCACGAACCGCCGCCTGGCTTGCGACGCCGACCCCCTCGATGCGCTCGCCGGACTTCGGACCGTGAATCGAGGACTCGGCGATCCGCCGGCCGCCCCGCAAGGCCAACGCTCTCTCGCCGGGAAGGAAAAGAAGAGTGTCGGGGGAAGAGCCCATGGGGATCCGGAGGGCTTCCGGATTTCCGGACCATCCCACCCTGCGCAGGCCCGCGTCCTCCTTCAGGAGGAGGGCGAACGAGCCGCCCGGCGAGTCGGCGCGCCAGATGGCCGCGCCTTCGGCGCCCGTCGTTTCCGGACGCACGCGCAGGAAGAGCGTCGCGAGGGCCGCCACCGCCAGCCCCGCGAGGGGGAGTCGGCTCATGGAGCGGCGGGGGGAGGGATCAGGGGAGCGGGGGCGGGTGCGTTCGGAGCCTTCGCGGGTTCGGCCGGCGGTTCCGGCGCCGGGACGACCACGCGCGGCGGCGCCTTCGCCGGCGGCGTCTGGCGCTCCGGGTTCTCGCCCGGCGGCCGCGGCCCTCCGGGCCTGCCGCCGCGCGGGGCGTCCGCAAGAACGATCTCGAGAGTCGCAGGCGCCTGACCCTTGCGCGCGTATTTAACGGAGATCCGATCCCCCGCATGGGCGTTCGAGACGGCGTCGACGAGGTCGGCCGGCTCCCGGATTTCACGGGTTCCCACGGCAAGGATGACGTCCCCGCTCCTAAACCCCGCCTTGTGCGCGGGAGCATCGGCAACAACGTTCTCGAGCAGCGCACCGCCGGCGCCTTCCGGAAGCCCCGCGGCCTTCCGGGCCTCGGGCGTCGCCTCGGCGGTCTGGACGCCCAGATAGGCGCGCCGCCGGAAGAGGCCGCCCTCGCGGATTCCTCGGAACATCGTCTGCCGCTGTTCCTGCATCACTTCGGCGATCTTTTCGCGAAGCTTCTCGTCGTCCGGATTGGAAACGGAGCCCATCGTCTTCTGAAGGGCCTCGATTTCGACCCGAAGCGAGCCGATCCGGCCGCGCTCCTCCTGGAGGGAGGCTTCGAGGCGCTCGACGCTTCCGCGCAATCGGGCGATCTCCTCCAACGAATCAGCCCCTTTGGAACAGGCGGCGGGAAGCATGCCCAGCAACAATACGGCAACTCTCTTCATGGCTCCTCCAATCCTTCGTACATTATGGGTTTCATGCCGTTTGTCGAAATTCCGACATCTAAAAAAAGAGGCCGCGGAAACGTTTTTCCCGCTTCCCCTTTGCAGGAGGGGGGTTATGGTTCCCGAAGTAGAAACTTGACAAATCCGGATTCCGTGTCAGAGTCTCTATGGAGGGTTTCATTGGCACATTCTTTCGCCGAGCGGTTTTCTAAAGGTGATTTCCGGGTCTCGTTGCGTTCGGGCGTAACCTTGCTCGAAGTGCTCGTGGTCGCGGGCGTTCTCGTCATCATCTTCACGATGATTGTTCCTTCCCTTCTGCGATCCAAGATCGCCTCGAACGAAGCCTCGGCGATTGGATCCTTGAAGCAGATTGGCTCTGGCCAGGAGCAGTACAAGTTCGGCGCGGGCTCGAACTGCTACGGAGCCCTTTCCGAGCTGGCCGCGGGGGACAATCCCTACGTAGACGAAACCGTCGGGAGCGGAAAGAAGAGCGGCTACAACTTCACTGTCATCGTCCCGCCCAATCGAGAGCGATACATCGCTCGCGCGAGTCCCGTCACGCCCGACAAGACCGGGCAGCGATACTTCTATCTCGACGAGTCCGGCATCGTGCGACAAAAGGTCGGAAGCCCCGCCTCATCCAACGATTCCCCTATCGAATGATCGCTTGCGCGGAACCCGGAAAATCGTTCCCATGGGGACCCGAACGAGGGCAGACCGAACCGGAGGAGGACCATGAGCAAGGAGGATTTTGAAATCAACGCAAAGGCGAGGAACATTCTCGTCTCCAACCGGTTCGACTGCGACATGCTCACCGCGAAGAGCATCGGCCAGATTCTGAACATCGAAGGCTACGCGAAGCTCGAGGAGCGCGACCTCATGAGCGTCACGCCCTCGATGATGGACAATGTCGACAAGGAATTGCAGATGATCGACGGACTGCGCCGGATCCGCTACCGACTCGAGAACTACCTCTACATGGACGGCAACTGGCGGCAGTTGAAGATCGCGATGAAGCGCGACTCGGTCAAGATCGTGGAGATCGTCGGAAACTCGGAGCTCGGCAGGAAGAAGACGCCCAGCGAGGAAGAGGAGGAACGCCGGAAGCGCGACGCCGCCCGGAAGCGGGCCGAGGAGTTCCGGAAGGCCATGACGAAGGCGGATGGGATTGCGCCGAGCACCTGAAGGCCGCGCCGGGATCCAGGCCCTTCCCGCAAACGTGGTGCGCGGCATCGCCGCTGGCGAAGTCATCGAACGGCCGGCCTCGGCGCTCAAGGAGCTCCTGGAAAACGCGCTCGACGCCGGCGCCCGCCGGATCGAGGTGGACCTGGAGCAGGGGGGGAAGGCGCTCGTCCGGGTTCGGGACGACGGGGCCGGAATCCCGCCCGGGGAATTGCTGCTGGCCGTCGCGCCGCACGCGACGAGCAAGTTGCGCGGCCTTTCCGATCTCGAGAGGCTCGGCAGTTTCGGCTTCCGGGGCGAGGCGCTGGCAAGCCTTGCGCGGATCTCCGAACTCCGGATCTTAAGCCGGGCGGCGGGACGGGACGACGGCGCGGAGATCCGGGTCCGCTTCGGGACCGAAGAACCCGTCCGGCCGCTTCCGCTCGCACCGGGAACCATCGTCGAGGCGCGCGACCTGTTCCAAGGCCTTCCCGCAAGACGGAAGTTCCTGAAGGGTGCGCCGGCCGAATTCTCCCGCTGCGAGGAAGCGTTCCTTCGCGCCGCATTCGTCCGGCCGGAGGTTTCCTTCCGCCTGCGGCACAACGGCCGGGAGATCCGCTCCTTCCCGGCGGGCGGGGAGCCGGCGGAACGCGCCCGGGCCATCCTCGGGCGGGATCCCGCCGATGCCGGAACCCCGCTCAACGCCGTCGAGGGCGAACTCGCGCTGCGGGGATTCATCTTTGAACCGTCCCGGGAGCGAGCGCGAACGCCTCCGGCTTCCTGGTTCGTCAACGACCGGCCGATCCGGGATCGGATGCTTGCACGACTCCTGCCGCACGCCGCCGAAGGCCTCTTCTCGCGGGATCGCCTGCCATCCGCTGTCGTTTCGTTCCGCCTGCCCGGCACAGAGGTCGACGTGAACGTCCACCCCGCGAAATCGGAGGTCCGGTTCCGGGAATCCCGCGGTCTCTACGCGTTTCTCCTCCGGATTCTCCGGGAAGCCCTCCGCCGGATGGCCGTCGAGCCCGATCGGGCGTTCGAGCCCACGCCGCGAACGAGCGAATCCTGCGGCCCGGCGCCGGAACCAAGAGGTACGTCGGCCCCGGCCGGCGGGCCCCGGACCTACGGGGAACCCTCCGCCGAAATGGAAGCGAAGCGTCCATCGTTGTTCGCCGCCGCCGAGTCCGCCGGCCGGCCGCGTCCCGTCCTGCAACTCCACCGGACCTACCTCGTCAGGGAAACCCCGGGGGGCTTCTCCATCGCGGACCAGCACGCCCTGCACGAACGCATCATCCTGGAGTCCCTGCTTCAAGCCTGGGCGGCCGGCGTTCCTTCCCAGCGGCTTCTCTCGCCCATCCCCGTAGCGCTCGACGCCGAGGCGCGTTCGGCCATCCTGGAACAGGCCGACGCGCTCCGGCGCGCGGGGCTCTCCATCGAGGCCCTCGATGGGGAGGCTGTCCTGCTCCGTTCCCTGCCGGCAGTCGCCGCCGATCGGGAGCCTACTTCCTTCCTGAAAGGGCTTGCCTCCGACTTGCGGGACGCGCCGATCTCGCCTGTCGAAGGAGGGCGCGGAATCCTCGAGCGGATTGCGTGCCGTTCCGCCTTGAAAGCCGGCATGGAGATCGGCAGCGCAGAGGCGACATGCCTATTGGGCGCCGTTTCGAGCATTCCCAACGCCTGCGCCCACGGCCGACCCGTCCAGTTTGAAATCTCCCTCCGGGAAATCGAGCGCCGGTTCGGGCGCGCGTAACTCCGTGCGGTTGACGGAATTTGTCGACGGATTGACAGATTTGGCTTGCTGGACGCGGGACGCGTGCGTCGGAGCACGAAACCGCACCCGCCGCACCTCGCGACGCAAGGGATGACGACCCGATCCACGCGCACGAAACCCGCCCGCGGATTTGGCACGTTCATTGCCATGTCAAGGATGACCTCGGAGAAAAACCGAGAAAGGAGATAGACATGTCCCATCGCAAAGGCTTTACGTTGATCGAGCTGATGATCGTGGTTGCGATCATCGCGATCATCGCCGCGATCGCGATCCCGTCCTTGCTGCGGTCGAAGATTACGGCGAACGAGTCCTCGGCTATCGCCTCGTTGAAGACGATGGTCACGGCTGAAGAGCAGTACAAGTCGACGTCCGGCAGCGCGGTTTACGCGGCTCTGACCCAGCTGTCTTCCACGACTCCGCAGTACGTGGATAGCGTTCTTGGCGGCGGGAAGAAGTCCGGGTACACCTTCGTCCTGACGGTCGGCACCCCGGGCGATTCGAACTGGTACGCCCAGAGCCGTCCTGTCACCATGGCCAAGACCGGTAACCGGTACTTCTTCGTCGACTCGTCGGGCGTCATTCGGTTCAGCACGACTGCCGCTGCGGATTCCTCCAGCCCGGCAATCGAATAGCAAGAAACGACAACACCGTCGTACCGACCCCGGCGGCGGCAGGCCTTGTGCCTGCCGCCGCTTTTTTTTATTGCACGAGGAACGGGCATGCGGAGGGAAACATGCGATGACGTTTTTTGTCATCCAAGGTGACAAAGGTTGGAATCTGTAGCGTAGTTACGTGCTTCACATAAGGGCAACTCATTCGTTCTTCTTTTTAACGGATTCAAGTAATTAAAGAGAAAGGAGTTGCGGTGATTGCGTTTCTTGTTTCGCTTGATTCTAAGCAATCAAAATGGCACGAAGATTGCGGAGTATAGGTCGATGTCTGTCTTTAGAACCCTAAGAAAGGAGACTTGTTGATGTCCCATCGTAAAGGCTTTACGTTGATCGAGCTGATGATCGTGGTTGCGATCATCGCGATCATCGCCGCGATCGCGATCCCGTCCTTGCTGCGGTCGAAGATTACGGCGAACGAGTCCTCGGCTATCGCCTCGTTGAAGACGATGGTCACGGCTGAAGAGCAGTACAAGTCGACGTCCGGCAGCGCGGTTTACGCGGCTCTGACCCAGCTGTCTTCCACGACTCCGCAGTACGTGGATAGCGTTCTTGGCGGCGGGAAGAAGTCCGGGTACACCTTCGTCCTGACGGTCGGCACCCCGGGCGATTCGAACTGGTACGCCCAGAGCCGTCCTGTCACCATGGCCAAGACCGGTAACCGGTACTTCTTCGTCGACTCGTCGGGCGTCATTCGGTTCAGCACGACTGCCGCTGCGGATTCCTCCAGCCCGGCAATCGAATAGCAAGAAACGACAACACCGTCGTACCGACCCCGGCGGCGGCAGGCCTTGTGCCTGCCGCCGCTTTTTTTTGTGTCGCTCCGGATCAGCGCCCGTCGGGCCGTCGGGACCAGAACCCGGCCCAATCCCGATCCGATCGGCTCCGAATCCTGACTTCCAGACCCAGGGCCCGGAGGAACTCCTCCGCCTGAACGTCCTCGTTCAAGAGGGCATGGCAGGTCCCCGCCAGGTAACCGGCCCCGCGATTCATGGAAATCGAACGTTGTTCGGGTGAGGTTCGGAAGAAGGCATCGATATCCTTCAAGGCCTCCCGGAATCGTCCGGCTTCCTTCCGGATCTGCGCCCGACGAACCAAAGCCGCGGAATAGCCCGGATTGAGCGCCAGGGCCAAGTCGAGATCCTCCTTCTCGCCGGAGGGATTTCCGCGCTTCATCCGGCATTGGCTTCTCAGGTAGTAAACGCCCCCGTGGAGGATGGGCTCCAGCCGTTTCCGGATTCCGATACGGAGGACCTCCGAGAGTGCCCGTTCGGCGCCGGCAGGATCTCCGGTTTCAAACAGATGAAGCCCCATTTCGTACCAGGCGCGCTCGCTCTCGGGTTCGAGATCTAGGGCCTTGCGAAAGTCCGCCATCACGAGGGCCGCTCTCTCTGCCGTCTCCGGCGGGGGTTCCTGAAGCCGGATGCGGGCCCGGAACGAATAGAGCCTTGAGACGCCGGGTTCCAGACGAATGGCCTGGTCCATGGCCTCGACGGCTTCCCGGGGGCGCTCCAGGGAGAAGAGGACTTCGGCGAGGTGGTCCCAGACCTCCCAGGAGGTATCCGAGGCCCTCGTCGCGGCCAGCGCAAGGCGCCGTGCCGCCTCGGGCCGAGGCGGCAC
>CAYHQZ010000135.1:0-10975 GCA_964358555.1 uncultured Planctomycetia bacterium | reverse complement strand
GTCGCCGAACTCCGCGTAGCACATGTGGGTGTGGATCTGGGTTTCGTCGCTCGCGCCCGACGAGGCGAGCCGGAACGCTTCCACCGCGGCGTCGAGCCAGGCCTTCCCGTCGGCGCGCCGCAGCGGCAGCCCCTCGCGAATCGCGGGCTCGTCGATCTGGATCATGCGGATCCCGGCGGCCTCCAGGTCGGAAACCTCGTCGCGCAGCGCCAGCGCAATCTGCCGGCACGTCGCGGCGCGCGGCTGGTCGTCGCGCGCGAACGACCACTGCAGGATCGTTACCGGGCCCGTGAGCATCCCCTTGACGGGCTTTTTCGTGAGGGACTGGGCGTAGCGGGCCCACTCGATTGTCACGGGCTTCGGGCGCGAGACGTCGCCGAAGAGGATGGGCGGTTTCACGCACCGAGAGCCGTAGGACTGGACCCACCCGTTCTGCGTGAGGGCGAAGCCCGCGAGCCGCTCGCCGAAGTATTCGACCATGTCCGTCCGCTCGAACTCCCCGTGGACGAGGACGTCGAGGCCGATTTCCTCCTGGAACCGGATCGCCTTCTCGATCTTTGCGCGGAGGAACGTCTCGTAGTCGGCGGGGGAGCGCCTGCCTGCGAGGAATTCCGCGCGCGCGGCGCGGACCTCGGGCGTCTGCGGGAACGACCCGATCGTCGTCGTCGGCAGGATCGGCAGGGAGAGCCCCGAGCGCTGGGCGACGGAGCGCTCGGCGAAGGGTGTCTTGCGGCGGGCCATCTCGGGTGTTGCGGCCTTCAGGCGGGATTGCACCGCGGGGTCGTGGATCCGGCGCGACGTCCGCCGGGCGCTCATCGCCGCGAGGCTCGCCCGGAGCAGCGTCTCGACGGGGGCGCGTCCGGCCGTGAGGGCCTTCGCGAGGGTTGAAATCTCCTCCATCTTCTGGGCCGCGAACGCGAGCCACGACTTGAGTTCGCGGTCCATCTTCGGCTCGGCGCCGAGATCCAGCGGGACGTGGAGCATCGGGCAGGAGGGGGCGACGAGGATCCGCTCGTGCCCGATCGCCTTCGCGGCGCGCTCGAGCATCGCGAGGGCTCGACCGAGGTCCGTTCGCCAGACGTTGCGCCCGTCCACGACGCCGAGCGAGAGGTGGAGCCCCTTCGGGACGGAGCGCAGCGCCGTCTCCAGGGAATCGGGCGAGCGGACGAGGTCGAGGTGCAGCGCCGCGACGGGCAGGCGCAGCGCCTCGGGGAGGTTGTCCCGCAGGCCGTCAAAGAAGGCTGCGCAGAGGAACTTCAGGGACGGTGCGGCCGCGGAAAGGCGCGCGAACGATTTCGAAAGGGCCGTTCGCGCCTCGGGGGAGAGGTCCTGCGCGAGACAGGGCTCGTCGATCTGGACCCAGGAGGCGCCTTCCTCCGCGAGGGACTTCAGGACCTCTTCGTAGACGGGCAGGATCCCGTCGAGCAGCGAGAGGCGGTCGAACCCCGCCGTCCGGGACTTGCCGAGGAGGAGGAAGGACACGGGGCCGAGCAGGACGGGCCGCGTTCGCACCCCGAGGGCTTTCGCCTCCCGGTATTCGTCGAGCGGCTTCGTCGAGGCGAGCCGGAAGGCCGTCCCGGCGTCGAACTCGGGGACGATGAAGTGGTAGTTCGTGTCGAACCACTTCGTCATCTCCATCGCGGGGACGTCGCGGCCGCCTTCCTGGGCGCCCCGGGCCATCGCGAAGTAGGTGGCAAGGTCCACGTTCCCATCGGAAGCCCCGTAGCGCGCCGGCACGGCCCCGACGAGGCAGATCGTGTCGAGGACGTGGTCGTAGAGCGAGAAGTCGTTCGAGGGGATGTGCGCCAGCCCCGATTCCTTCTGGAGGGTCCATGCCTGCTTGCGGATGTCGCGGGCCGCGGAGAGGAGGGCGGATTCGTCGATCCGCTTCGCCCAGAAGGCCTCGAGGGCCTTCTTCAACTCGCGGTTGGGGCCGATCCGGGGACAGCCGAGATTCGTGGGGATGGCCATGGTCTGCGCGACCTCCGTCGCCCCTGCAACGTAAGGAGGGCCGCGGGAGGGGTCAAGGCCGGGGGCAGGGGCGGATCGGCACGCCGCGCTCCGCGAGATACGCCTTCACCTCGGCGACGGGGTGGATCCGGTCGTGGAAGATGGAGGCCGCCAGCGCCGCGTCGGCGCATCCGTCGGTGAGCGCCTCGAACAGATGGCGCGGCTCGCCCGCCCCGCCGGACGCGATGACGGGGATTCGGACGCCCTCGGAAACCGCGCGGGTGAGCGGGATGTCGTAGCCGTCCTTCGTCCCGTCGCAATCCATCGAGGTCAGCAGGATCTCGCCGGCCCCCAGCGACGCGGCCTCCCTCGCCCAATCGATGGCGTCCCGCCCGGTCGGCGTGCGGCCGCCGTGGGTGAAGGCCTCCCAGGAGCACTCGGGCTTTTTATGCCGCGGGTCCAAAGTCCCAAGTCCAAAGTCCAAGGTCCCGCCCGTCGGGGCGACGGAACGCCGTTTTGCGTCGATCGCGACGACGATGCACTGGCAGCCGAACCGGTCGGCGGCCTCGCGGACGAACGCCGGGCGCTCGATGGCCGAGGTGTTGAGGGAAACCTTGTCGGCGCCGGCCCGGAGGATTTCCTTGATCTCGTCGAGCGTCCGGATCCCGCCGCCCACCGTGAAGGGCACGAACACCCGCTCGGTCGTCCGGCGCACGACGTCGAGCAGGATCTGCCGGCGCTCGTGCGAGGCCGTGATGTCCAGGAACACGAGCTCGTCCGCCCCCTCCAGGCCGTAGGCCTCGGCGACGGAAGGGGGATCGCCCGCGTCGCGGAGGTTTAAGAACTTCGTCCCCTTCACGACGCGGCCTTCCTTGATGTCGAGGCAGGGGATGACGCGCTTCGTGAGCATGGGGGGATTATGGCCCCGGCGGCGGGGTTCCCAGGGGCGTCGGCGCCGTGCGGAGGACCATGTAGAGCACGCCCCAGAGGATGCCGACGACGAAGGCGGCGGCAGCGGCGGCCGTGCCCGCTACCGCGGCGGCCTGCCACGCCCGGAGTTTTGAAATCGCAAAGATCGCGACGAGGGCCGGGATCGCGAACAAGAGCGGCGCGGCGGCGGCGATCGGCGCCGGGACGGCCGGAATCGCGCCAAGGACGCCGGCGAGCATCCCCGCATCGATCAGGATCGCCGAAAGAACGAAGAGGAGTTTCTCGAGGCATTCTCCCTTCGGCCGAAACCAGTTCTGGTGCAGCAGGTGGACGGCGAAGACCCAGAAGAACGCCACGAGCGGGCCGAAGAGGATGACCGCAGCGAACCGGGGGACCTCGGCCCCGCCGCTCCGGAGCAGAAACCCCGTCTGCGCGGCGGCCGCCGCGATCGCGATCGCGAGCCCCGCGCCCGCGGTCCAGGCCTTCCCCGACGAGCGCTCCGCGAGCGCCCGCATCGATCCGGGCGAGGGCCAGAGCGCCACCCGCCAGAGCGCCGAGAGCCAGTCGTTCAGGATGCGCATCGTCGGGGCGGTATCGTATCGCGGCGGCCTTTTGCTTTCGCCCCTTTGTTTCCCTATCATCGTTCTGTGAGATCCGGTCATCCCGCGCCGCCTCCGAAGGCGGCGTCCGCCCGGGGTGTTGCGTGAACGGCCCCCTGGACTTCTTCCCGCTTCGAGCCACCCTTTCGTCGTATCGGAGGGAAGATTTCAGGCGCGATCTCGTGTCCGGGATGACCGTCTCGCTCGTGGTCATTCCCCAGTCCCTCGCCTACGCGATCCTCGCCGGGGTGCCCCCCGTATACGGCCTCTACTCGGCCATCCTCTCCTCGATTTTCGCCTCCCTGTTCGGATCCTCCAACCACGTTTCCGCGGGTCCCACGAACGGGATCGCCCTCCTGGTGGCGGGGGCCGTCGCGGCCCGCCCGGGCGGACTCGCGCCGGAGGCGATGCTCTTTACGCTTACGTTCCTGGTGGGGGCCATCCAAGCCGGTCTCGGGCTGCTCCGGGCCGGCGCCTTCGTGAACTACGTCTCCAAGCCCGTGCTCGTCGGCTACATGACGGCCGCGGGGCTGCTGATTGGGTGGAACCAGATTCCGAACCTTCTTGGGATTCCGAGCGCGGCGCAGCCGGGCTTCGCGGGCACGTTCGAGCAGATTCGCCTGCACATCTCCGGGACGAATCCGGCGGGACTGGCTGTGGGGCTTCTCGCGTTGGGGGTCGTCATCGCCTGCCGCCTTGTTTCGCGCCGCTGGCCGGGGATGCTCCTTGCGCTCGCGGCGGGGGGGGCGCTGACGCTCCTTCTTGGCGCCGGCGCCGGAATCCGGACCGTGGGCGGTCTCCAGGCGATCCCCCAGAGCCTGCCGCCCTTCGCACCGCCTCCCCTTGATCCGGCCCGGATCCAGCCCCTTCTGGGCATCGCTCTCGCGATCGCCATCCTGGGCCTTACGGAGGCTTTTTCCATCGCGCGGACGATCGCCCTCAAGTCCGGCCAGGCGTTGAATCCGTCCCAGGATTTCCTGGGCCTGGGGGCGGCCAACCTCGCCTCCTCCTTCTTTCACGGGATGCCCGGGAGCGGGTCGCTCACGCGTTCGATGGTCTGCTACGAAAGCGGCGGCCGGACCCGTCTCTCGGGGCTGTTCACGGGGATTTCAACGCTGATTCTCGTTGTCGCCTTCGCCCCGCTGGCGAACCGGATTCCGATTCCTGCGCTCGCGGGGGTCCTGCTGTTCGTCGCCTGGACGCTGTTTGACGTCCGGGAATTGGGCGCCATCTTCCGCTCGACCCCCTCCGACGTCGCCACCTTCCTGCTGACGTTCGGGCTCGCGATCGCGTTTCCCTCGCAGTTGGACAAGGCGGTGCTTGCCGGCGTCGCCCTCTCGGTCCTCTCCTTCGTGCGCCAGGCCTCGAGCCTCAACGCCCGCGAGATGGGAACGAGCGGGGCGGGTCAGTTCCGCGAGATCGAGGCTCGCGAGGAAGGCTGCCCGCAGATTTCCCTGCTCCATGTGGAAGGGAGCCTTTTCTTCGGGGCCGCCTACGAGCTGGATTCCCTCCTTCGGGATCTCGCGGCGCGTCCGGGACTCCGGGTGATCATCCTCCGGACGAAGCGCATCCAGAACATCGACATGGACGGCCTCCACGTCCTCCGGGGATTCGCGCTCGCGTTCCGCGCGAAGGGCGGGACCTTCCTTTTGTGCGGCGTCCGGCCCGAATTGAAGGTGCGTCTCGATCGCCTGGGACTTACGGAGGCGATCGGCGCCCAGAACGTGTTCCTATCGGGCGACGACGTGTTCGCCTCCACGCAGGAAGCCATCCGGCGCGCACTGGAACTCCTCGGCCCCCACGGCTGTTCCTGCACTGCGCGCGCCTCTCGGGAGTGCTTCCGCGCCGGCGGGGACGCGCCGTCCTGAACAACCGTTGCGGGGCGGCGAGAGGACGATGCGTCTCGCGGCTGGCGGAAAAGAAATTTCCGGAACAACTTGTTTCGGGAGCGCGCGACCTTCACAATCCGACACGGAAAGGGTGCGGGGCGTTTCGCCTTGCAGGCAATCGGGCGGTCGGGCCGCCGCCCGGGATGGAGAATCGCCGTTGCCCCCGTTCCTTTCCGCGGCCCCGCTTCCGCCCGGTGGATTTCTCTCCTCTCCCGAGGCCCAGTGGACCGCAGGTTTGATCCTTGCGCTCGTCTATGCCGTCATCGCCTTCGAGGTCTGGCACCGGACGCTTGCGGCGCTCGTCGGGGGGTCGCTTCTCCTCGCGGTCTCCGCCATCGGGGGCTACTTCGATCCAGGTCTCCGGATCCTCGACTTCGACATCGCGATGCGCGCGATTGACTGGAACGTTATCTTCCTCCTCCTCGGGATGATGATCGTCGTCGGGGTCTTGAAGGAGACCGGCGTCTTCCAGTGGTGCGCCTACAAGGCGTTTGCGCTGTCCGGGGGGAGCGTGTTCCGGCTGGCGGCGCTGCTCATGGTCCTTACGGCCGTTGCGAGCGCGAACCTCGACAACGTGACGACGATGCTCCTTATCGCGCCCGTCAGTATCGAGGTCGCCCGCGTCCTCAAGTTGAACCCGCTGTCGCTTCTGATCCCGGAGGTCCTCGCGAGCAACGTCGGCGGCACCGCGACGCTGATTGGGGATCCCCCGAACATCATGATCGGCTCCCATGCGGGGCTCACCTACGCGGACTTCCTCGTGAACCTCGCCCCCTGCGTTGCGCTCATCATGGTCGTCCATCTCTTCCAGATGAAATGGGTCTACCGGAAGGACTACGCGGCGCGGATGGCGCCTGCGCAGATCGAGGAACTGATCGGGCGGCTCCGGAAGGAATACGGGATCACGAACCGGACGCTCCTCGTCTGGAGCGGGGCTGTCCTTGCGGGGGTGACGCTTTTATTCCTCCTCCACGGGGTCTTTCACATGAAGGTCGCCGTTCCGGCGCTCCTCGGCGCCGGCATCCTTCTCATCGTCCGAGATCGCATCGAGGACAAGCGCCGCAATGTGGCGAACGAAGGGCCGGCCCCCACGGAGAAGGCCCATGGGATCCTCCACGTCCTCGAGAAGGAGGTGGAGTGGCCGACGCTCGTCTTCTTCATGTTCCTGTTCATTGTCGTGGAAGGGGCGAAGCAGACCGGGCTCATCCACGAGGTCGCCGTCTGGGTGAAGGACCTCTCGGCGGGGAATCTGACGGCCGCGATCCTGCTCGTCCTTTTCGTGAGCGCCATTGCCTCCGCGATCATCGACAATATTCCGTTCACGGCGACGATGCTCCCGCTCATGGACGTCCTCGTGGAGGGATTCGGACCCGAGGGGCGGATCCTCTGGTGGGCGCTGGCGCTTGGTGCCTGCCTCGGCGGCAACGCCACAATCATCGGCGCCTCCGCGAACGTCGTGACCGCCGGAATCGCGGAGAAGGCCGGCGCCCGCCTCACCTTCTTTGGATTCCTCAAGGTCGGCCTGCCCGCGATGATCGTCGAGGTCGCCATCGCGGCGATTTGGCTTCTCTTCGTGGATCCGTGGCTGATGGGGAGGGGATGATGTCCCGTCAACCGGCGCGCCGTGGGGGTTTTTCGTTCGGCTCCTTCTCGCCGGAGGGGGAGAGGCCTTCCGTGGTGAAGACGATGGTGAGGAGGACGGTGACGATGACGAGAACCGGCAGGGTATATACGAATTCCTTGCCCCGGAAGCCGAACAGAAGCGTGAGCGCACAGAGTGCGAGGAACGTCCCCAGCCCCTTCGCAAATACGAACATTCGGACACCTGCGAAAGGGATGGCGGCCCGACCATCCCGGTTCCTGCAGGGCATCGTGCCCGGCACCCGCATGTATCCTAGGAAGACGGCCGGCGGGATTCAACCGCATTCGAACGAAGGAGCGTGACGCCATGCCCTGGGACGTGGAGCGCCTGAAGGCTCTCGCAGCGGAACGCTACAAGGACACGCGGCTGATCGTCGTCGGGAACCGTGAGCCCTATATCCACGCGCGGGACGGCGAGGAGATCCGCTGCATCCGCCCCGCGGGCGGGATGACGACGGCGCTCGATCCGGTCATGCGGGCCTGCGGCGGGGTCTGGGTGGGTCACGGCAGCGGCGATGCCGATCGGGAAACCGCGGACGAAAAGGGGAGGCTCCAGGTGCCGCCCGACCATCCCTCCTACACGCTCCGGCGCGTGTGGCTGACGAAGGAGGAGGAGGAGGGCTACTACTACGGGTTCTCCAACGAGGGGCTCTGGCCGCTTTGCCACATCGCCTATACACGCCCGCACTTCGATCCCCACGACTGGGAGCACTACGTGAAGGTGAACCGGAAGTTCGCCGACGCGGTTCTCGAGGAGGCGGAGGGGAGCCGCGCCATTGTGTTCGTGCAGGACTACCACTTCGCGCTTTTGCCCCGGATGCTGAAAAACACCCGTCCGGACCTATTCCTGATGCACTTCTGGCACATCCCATGGCCCAATCGGGAGGCGTTTCGGATCTGCCCGTGGCAGGACGAGATCCTGGACGGACTCCTGGGCAACGACATCCTCTCGTTCCATATCCAGTACCACTGCAACAACTTCCTCGACACCGTGGACCGCGCCATCGAGGCGAAGGTGGACTGGGAGCGCTTCTCGGTGACGCGAGGAGGGAAGGTGACCCGCGTTGTGCCGCAGGCGATCAGCATCGATCCGAATCTCTATCCCCCGTTGCCGCCGGCGGAGGCGAAGAAGGAGGAACGCCAGATCCGGGCGCGCTTCAAGCTCGGGCGCCTGCCCTTCCTGGTCGGGATCGATCGCGTGGACTACACGAAGGGAATTCCCGAGCGGATTCGCGCCGTGGATCGCCTGCTCACGCTCCATCCCGAACTCAAGGGGAAATTCACGTTCCTGCAGGCCGGGCCCACGAGCCGGATCCATATCCGCGCCTACCGCCTGTTGAACGAGGAACTGAACGATCTCGTGGACGAGGTGAACTGGCGCCATGGAAGCGGCGCCTGGAAGCCGATCCAGCTCCGGCGGGAGCACCTCTCGCCCGAGCAGGTCTATGCCCTGTACCGGATATCGGCCGGGTGCGTCGTGAGTTCGCTTCACGATGGAATGAATCTCGTCGCGAAGGAATACGTTGCCGCCCGGCCCGATCTGCGGGGCGTCCTCGTCCTTTCCAGGTTCACGGGCGCCGCTCGGGAGATGAACGACGCGCTTCAGGTGAATCCCTACGGGATCGAGGAATTCGCCCAGGCCCTCTATCGCGCGCTCACGATGGGCGTGGACGAGCAGGCCCAGCGGATGCTGCGGCTGCGGGACCAGATTTCCGAAAACAATGTCTACAAGTGGGCGGGCCTCCTCCTCACGGAGGCCGCGAAGATGAAGGACGCGAGATGATGCGAACAGCAGAGGCCCTGATTGCCCGCCTGGCGCGAGCGAGCGCCAGGGGGCGAACGCTCGCGCTTTTCTTCGATTTCGACGGGACGCTTTCGCCCATCGTGGCGCATCCGAGGATCGCGAGATTTCCGGCGGTGACCCGGCGGACGCTCCGCGCGCTTTCGCGCCTGCCCGGCGTCGTCGTCGGGATCGTGAGCGGCCGGCGGCTTGCGGACCTCCGCGCGAAGGTCCGGCTTCCGGGTATCCTTCTTGCGGGCTGCTCGGGCCTCGAGATGGGCCTGCGGGGGGCGGCCCCGCGGCCGAGTCCCGGCTCTCGATCCCGCCGCATCCTTGCCGACGCGACCGCCGCCCTGGTGGGCCTCGCGAAGGGATTTCCCGGGGCCTGGATCGAGCGAAAACTCTTCGGCGTGTCGCTCCACTATCGCCGGGTGACCCCCCGGCGCCGTTCCTCGATCCTCCGCCTCGCCCGACGCATCCTGGCGGCGCATCGCCGGGGGCTTCTCGTCTCGGAGGGGCCGCTCGCCCAGGAGGCCTACCTCGATCTTGGGGCCGACAAGGGGACCGCCGTCCGAGAATTCCTGCGCGCTGTCGGAACCAGGCCCTTCGTCCTGTTCGCGGGGGACAGCGGAAACGACGACGCCGCCTTCCGGGAGGTTCAAAGGTTGCGAGGCATCCCCATCGTCGTCGGTCCGCTCCCGATCGCCTCGCATTTCCGTCTCCGGGATCCGGCGGCGCTTGGGGCCTTCCTCTCTCTCCTTTTTCGCGCCCTCCGCGCCCGGGGGAGGGCGGCATGAGCGGCGAGGCCTTCGCTCCGAAGCCCGGCGAGCCTTTCATCCTCCGGAAGGGGCTCGTCGTTTCAAAGGCCCTGGGGCTTCGCGCGAACGATCTCGAAACGCTGTTGCGCGGGATCCGGACCGTCGACCCCCTTTCCATCTACTACCACGTCCACCACCCGTATTTCTCGCGCGTCAGCGTGCGCCCGGAGTATCCGAGCGCGTTCGCCATCTGGACGGCGAAGCAGCTCGGCCAGCCCATCCTTGCCGAGCGCCTGTCGGGAATCGATCTCCACGAGGTCCGAGGCGATCTCGAGGAGCTGCGGCGGGCCTTCGCGACGCGGATCGATGAGTATCTCCGCGCCGCGCCGCCCGGCGCCGCTCTTGTCCAATCACCGCCCGATCGCGCGTTCGATTTCTGCACGATGCAGTTCGTCGTGATCCGCGCCGCGCCGCCCGCCGCGACGGCCCCGGAACTCGCCGCCGCCCTGCGCAGGGCCGGCTCCATGGTCGTTTTCTACCACACCTACGATGCCCTCGTCCGGCTCGGGCGTCCCACGAACGACTTCGCCGAGTGGACGCGCGCCGCGCTCGGGCGCGAGGATCTTGCGGCCGCGCTCGGGCGTCTGGACCCCTACGTCCACAGCGTGGACGAATTGCGCTCTAGGGTCATCGCCATCCTGGAAGGGGGGGTGTGAGCCATGGGCGCCCCGTCCCTCTCCGATTACCGGCGGATCGTAGGCGACGAGCCGATCGACGAATTGGAGCGGCTTGCCTCCGGCCTCCGGGGAAGCCGCGTCCAGCACGTGAACTCCACGCGCGTGGGCGGCGGCGTCGCCGAGATTCTCCAGCGGATGGTGCCTCTCATGCGGGAGGTGGGGTTGGAAGCCTTCTGGGACGTGATCGAGGGCGACGAGGCCTTCTTCCGAGTCACGAAGGCCTTCCACAACGCCCTCCAGGGGCTCGCCCAGGATCTCGACGAGGGGGATTTCGAGGTCTACTGCGCCGCGAACCGGCGCAACGCGGAGCGCCTGGCGTTCCGAGGCGATTTCGTCTTTGTCCACGATCCCCAGCCGGCCGCCCTGGTTGAGTTCGCTCGCCGCGAAGTTTCGGACCCGATCCTGGTCTGGCGCTGCCACATCGACGCCTCGGCTCCCGACCCGCGCGTCTGGGAGTTCCTGAAGCCCTACGTCGCGAAATACCACGCTGCCGTGATCTCGGCGCCTGCGTTCGCGCAGACGCTCGACATTCCCCAATACCTGGTTCCCCCTTCGATCGATCCGTTGAGCGAGAAAAACCGTCCGCTCGCGCCCGAGGAGGTTCGCGCCGTCGTCGAGCGCTTCGGCCTGGATCCGAAACGCCCGATCGTGCTGCAGGTGTCGCGCTTCGATCGATTCAAGGATCCCGTCG
>CAYHQZ010000134.1:8676-11113 GCA_964358555.1 uncultured Planctomycetia bacterium | reverse complement strand
GAGATCGTCCTGGGCGCCGACCCGGGAGAAGAGCCGGTCCACCCAGCCGACGCGCGCGGAGGCGGCGGGGACGTAGGAGCCGGCGTGGGCGAGGAGGGCGAGCAATGCGACCTGGCGGATGTAGGTGGATTTGCCGGCCATGTTGGGCCCCGTGAGGATGACGAAGCGGCCCGCGCGCGCGTCGAGGACGGCGTCGTTGGGGACGAACGTCCCCGGCGGAAGCTTCGAGTCGAGGACCGGGTGGCGCCCGTCTCGGATCTCGAGGATGGGCTCGTCGGAAATTTCCGGTCGGACCCACCCGCGGTCGCGCGCGACGGCGGCGAGGGAGGCCGCGGCGTCGAATCGCCCCGCGCTCGCGGCCGCCGCAAGCAGGCGATCCCGTGCCTCTCCGGTCTTGCGTCGGACCCCGAGGAACGCTTCCCGCTCGAGGGCCGATATCCGGTCCTTCGCGCGCGAGATCTCGAGTTCGCGCTCCCGCAGGGCGGGCATCGTCCAGCGTTCGGCGTTCTTCACGCCGCCCTTCCGGACGTATTCGGGCGGGACTTTCGAGCGATGGGCGTTCGTGACCTCGAGGTAGTAGCCGTGGATCTCGTTGAATCCGACCTTCAGGTTCGGGACCCCGAGCCGCGCGGATTCCGCGGTCTCGAGGGCCGCGATGGCGTCGAGGGCCGCCTTTCGATTCGCGCGGAGCCGGTCGATTTCGGGATCGAAGCCTTCGCGTACGACGTTTCCGTCCGCGAGCGCATTCGGGAGCGTCTCCTCGAGGGATCGCTCCAGCAGATCGCAAACGTCGGAGACGTCCTCGGGCGGGACCGCGTCGCCGAGGGAAGCCTCCGCGCCCGCGGCGGCGGCGCGAAGCGAAGGCAGGCGCCGCAGCGCCTCCCGGATTCCGCCGAGCTCCCGGGGGCTCGAGCGGTCCGTCGCTGCCCGGACGGCCAGCCGCTCCAGGTCCGGCATCTGCCGCAGCGCGGCGCGGGCCTTCTCGAGCCTTGCGGGGTCGGACACGAGGCAGGCCACGGTCTCCTGCCGGATCCGGACGTCGGCGGGGCGGCGGGGGGGGGCCGAGATCCAGCCCTTCAGCGTCCGGGCGCCCATCGCGGTGTGCGTGCGATCCAACACTTCCAGCAGAGAGCCATCGCGACTCCGCGACGATGAGCCCTCGGTGATTTCGAGGTTCCGCAACGTGATCCCGTCGACGATCAGGCGGTCGTCGTCTGCGACGCGCCGGACGGAGGCGAAGGCGGGCATCGTCCGGACCTGGGTCTCGCGGAGGTACGCGACCAGGCCGCCGGCGGCGCCGAGCGAGGGGCGGCCCTCCTCGAACCCGAACCCGCCGAGGGCGGCCGCCCGCAGCAGTTCCCGGAGCGACTCTTCGGCCGCGCGCTCCCCGAAGGCCTCGCGAGGGGCGGCGGCGACGGGGATCCGCCGCTCGGCGAGGAAGGCGCGCAGGCTCGATTCCGCCGCCGCCGGGGGATCGGGCAGGACGGCCTCGGAAGGCGAGATTCGCAGGATCGCTTCCGGGAGGCGGGAAGCCTGCAGATCCTGGATCTCGAGCCGGCCCGTGGAGACGTCGGCCCAGGCCAGCCCTGCGGTCGCTCCGTCGAGATGGATCGAGAGCAGGTGGTTGGGTTCGGACGCTTCGAGGAGGTCCTCCTCGAAGATGGTTCCGGGCGTGACGATCCGGACGACCTCGCGGTTGATCAGGTCCTTGTCGGGGGCGGCCTCCTCCGTCTGATCGCAGAGGGCCACGCGGACGCCCGCGTTGAGGAGGCGGCGGATGTAGCCGTCGGCGGCGCGAACGGGGAAGCCGGCCATGGGGATCCGCTGATCCCGGACGGTCCGGGCCGTGAGCACGACGCCGACGCGCTCCGCGAGTTGTTCCGCGTCCTCCCAGTAGGTCTCGTAGAAATCCCCGCAGCGGAACAGCAGGATCGAGCGTGGGTGCTTCGCCTTCGCCGCCCGGTATTGGGCGAACATCGGCGAGAGGCCGTCAGGGGACGACGAAGCCATCGAACCCCGCAGCCTCGATTTTCGAGCAGGCCGCCTTTGCGCTTGCGAACGTGGAAAAGCCCCCGACCCGCACGGCCCACCAGGCCCGATCGCCCCGCGTCTCCTCCTGGACGGAGGCCGAAAATCCCCGCGCCGAGATCCGCCGGGCGAGCGCGTCGGCGCCCGTCCGGCTCGCGAAGACCCCGCACTGGACCGCGAACGCCCCCTGCCCGGAGACGCCCGCCCGGGCGACGGCGCCGCCCGCGGCGGCGCGCGGGCTTGTCGGGAAGGCCCGCGAGTCCTTACAACTATCTGGATCTGCTCGATGGCCGAATCACATTTGTCATCGGCGTGGCCGCAGCGGTGTGGGCGTTGGCTGCGATCCGGGCTCGACGAGCGGTCGTCGGCGCGCTGCTCGCCACGCTGACCTACCTGGCCAGCCCACTCG
>CAYHQZ010000134.1:0-8666 GCA_964358555.1 uncultured Planctomycetia bacterium | reverse complement strand
GCCCTCTTCAGTTCCGCCAGCGCCTTGCCTGCGCCCTCGAAATCGCCCCGGCGCGTCCGGCAGAGGGCGACCTGCCAGAGCCGTTCGTCCTCGCGGACGCCGCCCGGGAACCGCCGGGCGAGCTCCGCGAAGCGCTGTTCCGCCTCGGCGTAGCGCTCGTCGTGGGCGAGGGCGCGCCCGATTCCGAAGAGGGCCTGGGCCTGGATCTGCGGCTCGTCGGAGGCCTCGAGGGCCGCCTCCAGCGCGCGCTTCGCCCCGGCGGCATCGCCTTCCTTGAGCAGGATGAAGCCCTGCATCAGGCGCGCCTCCGGGAAGTCCTGGTCGTCTGGATCGGAGGCGGCGCTCGAGGCGGCGAGGAGCTTTTTCGTCTCGGCGGAATTGCCCAGCAGGAACTCCCGCTTTGCCTTCGCAAACGACGGGTCCGTTCCGACCTGGACATCGGAGACGCACCCGGCGAAGGCGGCGAAAAAGATCGCCGGGAGGAGGAGCGGGCGACCACAAGGGGTCGCCCCTGCATCGCTGCTTTGCATTTGCCGCGCCGATTATAGCGGCCGTCGTCTTGCCCCCCGGGGCCGCAGCCTGTAGGTTCGTCGCACTTCTTTGAGCCGCTTCCATCGCCCGGCGCCGCGCTTCGCCTCGGTCCTGCCCTTCCTGCGCGAACTTCCGCTCCGCGCCCGCCGGTCGTTCTGGCTCGACTACGCCTCGCAGTGCCTTTCCTCGATCTTTGAAGGCGTAGCGGCGCTGCTCTCGATGTTCCTCGCCAAAAGCCTTGGCGGCGATCCCTGGCTCGTCGCGGCCCTGCGCGGGATTCCGGGCGTCTCGCACCTCTTTTCGGTCTTCTGGGTGGGGCCCATCGAGCGTCGCCGCAAGGTCCCCTTCGCCGTGGGCCTCATGGGGGTGGGGCGCGGGATCTTCCTTCTCTACCTCCTTTTCCCCGGACTTCTCGTCCCCTATCTCGGGCCCCAGGTGCTCCCCTGGGCCTTCTCCGCCGTCGCCGCCGCCTCCTACTTCACGGCGTCGGGGGCGCTCCCGGCTCGCACCGCGATCGTGGACCTCGTCTATCCCGACACGCACCGGGGCCGGATCTTCGGGTTCTTCCAGTCCGCCCGGGTCCCGTTCGCGATGGTCGCCTCGTATCTCGCGGGGGTTTTCCTCGATCGGGCCTCCTCGGGCGGGATGCCTCCCTATCACCTCGTCTTCCCGGCGGCGGGGTTCCTCGGCCTTCTCGGGGCCCTCGTCATGCTGTGGCTCCCCGTCGGGCGGCACGATCGGCCCCACACCGGCCCGGCGAGGGGGTTCTCGCCCGCCCGGGCCTGGGGGGTCCTGCGCAAGGATCGCGAGTTCCGGAACTACATGATTGCCTTCTCGATTTTCGGCTTCGCAAACCTGATGCAGCTGCCCATCCAGGTCCTGTATCTGAAGGACGAGTTCCATGTCACCTACAAGCAGACCTCGATCATCTTCGCCATCATTCCCCAGATCTGCATGCTCCTGACCGGGGCTTTCTGGGGAGGATTTCTCGACCGGGTGAGCCTCTACACGGCCCGCTTCCTCTTCAACATGATGTGGGCCGTCCAGCCGGTGATGTACGCCCTTGCGCCGAACATCGGATGGATCTACGGCGCCTCGTTCGTCAGCGGCCTCTCGGAGGCCGGCTCCGGCCTCACCTGGTCGCTCGGAATCCTCTATTTCGCCCCGAAAAAGGACATCCCGCTGTACATGTCGATCCACCTCACGCTCACGGGCATCCGGGCCGTCATCGCCCCCCAGGTCGGTGCGTTCCTCCTTCCCGTCGTCGGGGCCGTCGGCGTCTTCTGGATCGCAAGCGGCATCATGGTCTTCTCCTCCTTCCTCATGCTGTGGTTCGGAAAGAGCGACCGCGAGGAACGCCGCCCCGGGGCCGCGCGGGAGAGGGCCTCGGCCGGGGTTCCGGATCCGGATTTGGACGCGGCCGGATAGGGATATTGCCGCCGCCCAGCGGTTCGGCGTGTCATTTCAGACATCTTTTTTTGTCACCGGGGCCATTGGCGATCCGGGGTTTCGGGATACCCTCGCCGTCGGAGACTCATGAGACGCCCCCTCGAAAGGAGAGACGGTTGAAAGCCATCCTCATCGTCCTCGACACCCTGCGGCGCGATTTCCTCCGCTGCTGCGGGAATCCCTGGATCCGGACGCCGGCATTCGATGCCTTCGCCAAGGAGTCGGCCGTCTTCGACGACTACCGGATCGTCTCGTTCCAGACCGTTCCCGCCCGGCGTGACATCGCGACGGGGCGCTTTTCGTTCCCCTGGAAGGGCTGGGAGCCGCTCTCCGGCGAGCATCCCATCCTTGCCGACGTCCTGACGAAGCGAGGCGTCGTGACCCAGCTCATCGCCGACACCTCGCCCATGTTCCGGGACGGCTACGGCTTCGACCGCGGCTTCCAGGGATTCTGGGCGCTGCGGGGCCAGGAGGACGATTCGCTCAATACCGACCCCGATCCGCCCGAGATGCCGGCGCCGAACGAGAAGCTGCGCGAGCGCCCGGCGACGTTTCTCGACCAGTGCCGGCGGAACCTGAAGTACCGCCTGCCGCTGGAGCGCGATCAGTTCGCGCCGAAGATCTTCTCGGCCGCCGAGGAGTGGCTGGAGCGCAACCGCACCCACAAGGACTTCTTCCTCTGGGTCGACTCGTTTAGCCCGCACGAGCCTTGGGACCAGCCGTTCCCCTACGACTCCATGTACGACCCGGGCTACAAGGGCGACAAGTTGGTCTCGCCCCGCTACGGCTTGGCCCATTGGATCACGGCGCGCGAGAAGAAAAACCTCGTCGCCCTCTACGGCGGGATGGTCACGTTCGTGGACAAGTGGATCGGGCGGCTCTTCGAGAAGGTGAAGTCGCTCGGCCTCTGGGACGAGACGATGATCATCGTCACCTCCGACCACGGCTTCAACTTCGGCGAGCACAACGTGGTGGGAAAAATCGGCGGCACCCTCTACGACGAGGAGACGCGCGTGCCCCTCATCATCCACGACCCGCGCGCGCGGAAGGCGGGGATGCGCATGAAGGGCTTCGCCCAGCCGCCGGACCTCATGCCGACGCTCCTGGACTATTTCCGGATCCCGAAGCCGCCGAGCGTCCACGGCGAGAGCCTCCTGCCGAGGCTTCGGCGCGCGCGCGACCCGGGGCCGGCGCGGCCGTTTGCGCTTTCCACCCAGCGGGGCCACCCCTTCACCTGGGCCGAGGGCCGGCACACCTATGTTCGCTGGCCGCGCGACCCGGCGAGGCTGAAGAAACTTTACGATTCCCGCGCGCCGGGCGACAAGTCCATCTGCGGGCGCTTCAAGGACGAGCTCTACGACATCCACTCCGACCCGGGCCAGGAGAAGTGCCTCCACGCCCGCCGGCCGGACCTCGCGCGCAAGTTCGACGCGAACGTCAGGAATTTCATCGAGGGGCTCGACGCGCCCGCGGATTTTCGGGCGCTCTACTGGCCGCAGGCTTCGGCGGCGCAAGAAAGGAAAAACGCATGAAGACGGACGTCATCCTGTTCATGGGCGAGGGGAAGGTCGAGATCGGTTCTGACGAGGTCTCGGAGCCGAAGGACGGGGAACTGCTTATCGAGGCGGAGGCCACGCTCATCTCGTCCGGCACGGAGATGATCTGTCTCGATAGGAAGTTCGAGAAGGGGACGTCCTGGGATTCCTGGGTGCAATACCCGTTCCGCCCCGGCTACAGCCACGCGGGCCGCGTGCGCAAGGTCGGAGCGAACGTCGCGGGATTCGCCGAGGGCGATCGGGTCTTCACGCGCTTGCACCATGCCCGCCACGTGATCGCGAAGGCGGCCGACGCGGTGAAGGTGCCTGCGAGCGTGGACGGCGAGAGCGCCGCCTGGTCGGGCCTGGCGAAGATCGTCCAGGTGGGCGTCCGCCGGGCTGAGCACAAGTTGGGCGACGCTGTCGTGGTCATCGGGATGGGGCCGCTCGGCCAGCTGGCCGTGCGCTACATCCGCCTGCTCGGGCCCCGCGAACTCGTCGCGGTCGATCCGGTGGAGGGGCGATTGGCGCTCGCGAAGAAGGGCGGGGCGACGGTCGCGCTTGCCAAGCCCGTGGCCGACTGCATCGCGGACCTGAAGGCCCTCACGAACGGCGCCCTGGCGGACGTCGTCTACGACGTGACGGGCAACGCAAAGGTTCTCGCGCCGGCCCTTTCCCTCGTCCGGAAGCTCGGCACCTTCGTTCTCGTCGGCGACACGGGCTTCCCGTCGGGGCAGTGCATCTCGGACCGCCTGCTCGTGAAGGGGATCCGGCTCGTGGGCGCGCACGATGGCCTGCCGCCGCGGGAGGCGAGTCCCCAGGAGCCCTGGTCGCACAAGGCGATGATGGAGCTGTTCCTGCGCTATCTCGAGCGGGGCCAGATGTCGGTGAAGGACCTCGTCACCCATCGATTCCCCTTCGCGCGTGCGGCGGAGGCGTTCTCGCTGCTGCGCGAACGCCGGGGCGAGACGATGGGGGTCGTTCTCACGTGGGCGAAGGCCTGAACCCTTTCCGAAAGGAGAAACCAAGATGAAAACGCGAACGCTGGGCGGGTCAGGTGTCGAGGTGTCGGTCGTCGCGATGGGTTGCGACTACGTGCTGAAGACCTGGAACGAGGAGGACAAGAGAAACGCCATCGCCGCGGTGAACGCCGCCCTCGACGTCGGCATCAACCTCTTCGACACCGCCGAGCAGTACGGCAAGGGCGTCTCCGAGGAAGTCCTGGGCGAGGCGCTCGCCGGCCGGCGCGGCAAGGCCGTGATCGCGACGAAGGTCGCCGGCAAGAACCTGGCCCCCGCGGATCTGCGGGCGGCCTGCGAGAAAAGCCTCGCGCGCCTGAAAACCGACCGGATCGATCTCTACCAGCTCCACTGGCCGAACCCGAAGATCCCCGTCGCCGACACCGTCGCCGCGCTGGAGGCCTTGAAGAAGGAAGGCAAGATCCGCGCCTGGGGCGTCTGCAACTTCTCCGCGCCAGAACTGGCCGGCCTGCCGGGGGCGGCCTGCGCGTCGAACCAGATCTCCTACAGCCTGCTCTTCCGGGCGCCGGAGTTCGGGTTGCGCGAGGCCTGCCGCGCAAAGGGAGCCGGGATCATCTGCTACAGCCCCATGTTCCAGGGGATCCTTACGGGCAAGTACAAGAGCGCCGACGAGGTGCCGCTGCACAAGGCCAACACCCGCCACTTCTCGAGCAAGCGCCCCGGCGTCCCGCACAAGGGCCCGGGTTGCGAGGCCGAGACGTTCGCGGCCGTCGAGCGCGTCAAAAAGATCGCCGAGAAGGTCGGCCGGCCGATGGGGGAGGTGTCGCTGGCGTGGGTCCTCGCCCAGCCCGGCGTTTCGTCCGTCCTCGCCGGCGCCCGTACCGCCGCCCAGGTCCGCGAGAACGTGAAGGGCGCCGACATCGTCCTTGCGCCCGCGATTCTCGCCGACCTCGCCGCCGCCACCGAGGACGTGAAGCGGATCCTCGGCCCGAACCTCCACATGTGGGTGGACGGGTAGGAATCGGCTCGTTCAGGACTTCGGCGGCGACAGGCGGAGGCGATAGAGGACGCTCCCCCGAAGCACCAGCCCCACCAGGGTCCCGTCGGATTGGAAAGAGAGAGAGGCAATCCCGTCGTATTCCGCACTCTTCGCCCCGTTTACGATGGCGAACGCCTTTTCTCCTTTTCGTGCGCCGTACGCCACACGGCTTCCGTCAGGGCTAAAGGCGAGCGAACTGATAGCGTCATATTCCGGGCCTGCCTGATCGTCCTTAACAACAAGACGTTTCGCCCCCTTCTGTGCGACATACGTCACACACTTTCCGTCGGGGCTAAAGGCGAGCGTTCCCTTGCTGATTCCGTCGTATTCCGGCCCTGCATGGTCGTCTACGATGACGAACCACTTGGCCCCCTTTTGCGCAACAAACGCCACACGCTTTCCATCAGGACTGAAGGTGAGCGAGTTTCGACCCACTCCATCATGTTCTGGACCTACCTGACCGTCCACGACAACGAATTGCTTCGCCCCTTTTCCTGCTCCGTACGCGATTCGCCTTCCGTCTGCACTAAAGATCGGTGTGCCTTCAAGGATTCCATCGAAGGCCGGGCTTGTTTGCTCATCCAAAATAACGCGCCACTTTGCTCTTGTGTTTCGTAGAAGTCATCGTTCTTTCTCCCTCTGCATGCAACCACGTACTCCCACAAGCGATTTCGTTCACGATACCGTGTTTCTACCGGGCTGGATTGATCCCGGTCAACGATTTTCCAGGGAGGTCTGGCGCAGGAAATATGCATGTCTCGTAATTGACTTATCTGTCAACTGCAAGCATTATATGTGCCGATGGTAGCAATGCAGCCATTCGATCCCCTGCAGCATGTCGAGCAATTCCATCTGCTTTTCCTGTCCATGCTGGGACGGAAGATCGACGGGCGACATTGCATCTTGAAGGGCGGGTGCAACTTGAGGTTCTTCCTCAAGAGCGTCCGGTATTCGGAGGACATGGATTTCGACGTCTGGAAGATCGAGAGCCACAAGCTGCGGGACGCCGTCGGCGGGATCCTGGCGTCCAGGCCGTTCGCGGACATCCTCCAGGCGCGGCGCCTCGGGATCGAGCGCTGGTCGGCGCCGAAGCAGACGGAAACGACCCAGCGGTGGAAGATGGGACTTCGGACACCGGATTCCCCCGTCGCCTTGCCGACCAAGATCGAGTTTTCCCGCCGCGGCCCGGGCGAGGGCGCGCGTTTCGAGCCGGTGGACCCGGCGCTGATCCGCGCCTACGGGCTGCCGCCCGTCATGGCGAGCCACTACGGCGCCGAGGCCGCCTTCGCACAGAAGGTGGAGGCGCTGGTTTCGCGCCGCGAGACGCAGGCGAGGGATGTCTTTGACCTCAATCTGTTGCTGGATTCCGGGGTCTCGCCGCCGCCCGAGGATCCCGCGTCGGCGGGGCGCTTCGAGGAGGCGCAGGCCAAGGCCCTGTCCATCGGTTTCGACGTGTTCAAGGGGCAGGTGCTGTCGTTTCTTGCGCCGGAGGTGCGCTCACAGTACGACTCCAAGGCCGTCTGGGACGGGATCGTCCTCAAGGTGGCGCAAGCCCTCGCCGGGGGCCGGAAGCCATGAAGGCCGTAGACGCGCTCTCCAGGCTGCAAGGGGCGGGACCTTTGGCCTTGCGCACCGCCGAGGCCATGGCCTTGCTGGGCGCGGACGCGAGCAGCGCCTGCAAGATTTTGTCCCGCCTGTCCGACGCGGGCCTCATCCGGCGCCTGAAACGGGGCTTGTGGGTCGTGGATCGGAGGGCCGATCCGATGGCCCTCGCCCGGTTCCTGACGGCGCCATTCCCCTGCTACGTCTCCCTGCAGTCGGCCTTGTACACCCACGGCATGATTTCCCAGATCCCGGCGAGCGTCTACGTCGTCTCGCTCGCGCGGACGGAAACACGGCGCACCCCTTGCGGGGACTTCTCCATCCACCATCTTGCGCCGGCCTTCTTTTTCGGCGACGAGGCCGTGGGCGACCAGGGCGCGAGAATGGCGTCGCCGGAAAAGGCGCTGCTCGATTTCCTGTATCTGGGCCCGGCGCGCTCGCGCCTCTTCGCGGCCCTGCCGGAGCTGGAACTGCCAAGGCGTTTCAGCGCCTCCCGGGCGCGGCAAATGATCCGCCGTCTGCCCGCCGGCAGGCGCAGGACCCTCCTGGAGCGCCGCTTCGAGCAGATCGTTCAGGGCGCGGCGGGCGGCAGGCGGAGGGAATAGAGAACGTTCGTCCCGGTCCACGAATTCCTCGCAGAAGAACCGGCGAGGCTTAGCTCCCCGGCCCGGGGAGCAGCCGTCGGCGGGGGGAGAAGGGGATTCCCTTTCGGCCGGCCGGGGATCCGCGGCGCTGGATCCGGGCGGACGTCCGGAAGTCCTGCGGGATCAACTTCACCTTCTGCGGCCCCCAGATTCTCGCGACGAGGAGCTGGATGTTGACGGGGTCCTGGAAGTGGTTGGGATCCGCGACCTTCGCGAGGCCCATCGTCAGGATCTTCGTCACGGGGTCCATGGTCTTGCGCTTCAGCTTGTAAAGGGTGACGCTCCCGCGCGGGATGTTGAAGGTCGTGCAGTTGTCGGTCACGACGTCGTAGTCCCCGACGATGATGTGGGTGAACTTGTCGGCGGCCGCGCGGTCGAGGGCCTGCTCGTGGCTGCAGGGGACGACGTCGAAGTGCTGGATCAGGAGTTCCGCGAGGTTCTCCCGGTAGGTCTCGTTGTCGGAGATGACGAGGAGCTTGCGGTGGATCTCCTTTTTCTTGATCTGCGCCTGCCGCCAGACCTCGACGGGCCCCCGGATGTTCCCGATGTTCTGCTTGTTGAGGACGTGGGTCGCGCCGCACGCGAGGGCCATCTGGATCGTCTCGGGCGTCGGGTTTCGCGCCCAGAGGACGCGGATGTCGCAGCGGTCGCGGATCCGCTCGAGGACGCGGAAGCCGTCCTCCTGGCGCTTCGGGCCGTAGTCGAGGGTCGTGATGATCGCGATGAGGCGTTCGCGCTTCTTTCGGTGGGAGAGGCGCACCAGCGTCTCGGGGTCCTTGCAGTAGTCGATGGCCCCGTCGAACCACAAGAGCGACCGGTTCTCGAGCAGGAGCCTTTTCGCGTCCTCGAGGTAGTGGTCTCCGATCACGATCCGGTCCACGTCCTT
>CAYHQZ010000133.1:0-11318 GCA_964358555.1 uncultured Planctomycetia bacterium | reverse complement strand
GGCAGGGGAGCGTTTAACCCATGAAGATTGGTAGCGGGGGTTGGATTTGAACCAACGACCTCCGGGTTATGAGAACGAACGGAGAAAGACGTATCTGGCTAAAGGGGCGCAAGTTACGACGATCCACATCCGCCGGTTGTACCCGTCGTTGCACAAATCCTTGATGCAGTTTGAAAAGGTTTGCAATGGTTTGAAAAGGAAGCGGTATCCGTTGGTGTCGCACCCAGACAGAGCAGCCGTCGAACTTCCAGGCCTCAAAGTTGACTTTCTGGATTGTAAGATTTACGATGACTTCCATGGCTGAATTCCACCAAGCCCTCGGGGCTGGTCTTCCAGCCGGGACGCTCCAAGTCACGCTCTTCATTCCGAGCGTGGATAGAGAGGGCGCCGGCATCAATCAGGAGTTCTGGCGGGAGGAGGCGTTGCGAACCCTCGGGCATCTGTTCCGAGGCGCCACGGCGTTCCCGCCCGGACGAGGGGTCTGGCGGGACGACGCCCGGGGCGGGGAGCTCGTGTTCGACGACACGGTCCTCATCACGTCCTACGCGGATCCTGCCGTCATGGGCGATTCGCTCCCACGCCTGCGGCAATTCCTTCACCGCCTCGGTCGCGAGGCGAACCAGGGGGAAATCGGTGTGGTCATAGGCGGTTTCTACTATCCCATTGTCGCTTACGATCCTGCCGGCAAAGAGCCGGGAGGCGCAGTATGAGCGAAAATCAAAACCTCACGCCGGAAGAGATACGGAAGGCGCTTGGCGCTGAATCGGTCGTCCCGCTCCCGGGCCTTCCGAGTGGCGGCCCTCTGGATCTCCTGGCGTTGCGCCGCATGGTCCAGAAGCGCCTCCAGTCCAGCGGCGGTCGCCGGACGGACCCCAGCTGGTCGCTGACCCGCCCGATCCGTTTCAGCGCGGAACGCTGGACGCAGCTTGAGCGTTTCGCGGACGCGTTGAGCGAGCCCCGCCGGAAAGTGAGCCCCGGCCAGCTCGGTGCCATTCTCGTCGAGAAGGGGATCCTGGCTCTCGAGGACGCGCTGGAACCAGAGACCTCCCGCGCGCAGCGTCTCCGGAATCTCAACATGGACGCGCAGTCCGCCGCGATCCGCCACGGAGAACTGGAGGAAGTTCTCCTCCGAGGGAAGGCACTCGGAACGCTTTCACCGGATTCGGAAGACGCCTTGATCGGGGAGATGGACGAACTCTGGCGGGCGATGACCGAGGAGGATCGCTCGGCGGCGGCCGCTCGGATCGCCGAAGCGAAGAGAATCCAGGCGCAGGCGGGGCGGGATTACCGGGACGCCTTCATCCCGGAGGGCGCCCACCGCCTTCCCCGGGAGGCCGCCTAATGCTCCTCGTCGCGCAGAGGGTCGTCTCGAAGGATGGCCTTCAGGGCATCAACGCCTACCGCTACAGCCACGGCCCCTCGCCGTGGCCTGCGGATCCGGTTCCCCTCCTGGATGCGAAGACGGCGAGCCTGGAACGCCAGGCCATCCAAGTCCAGCCTGGCGGAAATCAGGTCGTCAGCTTCATGGATGCGGCGGTTCCGGACGGGACGACGGAGGAGGAGTGGCTCCGCCTCGTCCGCCAACTGGCCGAGAAGCCGGCACCAGGCGCATTCCCCTTGACGACCGTGCTCGGTCCTTGCGCGTTCCGGCT
The DNA here is from genome assembly GCA_964358555.1 of uncultured Planctomycetia bacterium. Classification (GTDB taxonomy): domain Bacteria; phylum Planctomycetota; class CAYHQZ01; order CAYHQZ01; family CAYHQZ01; genus CAYHQZ01. The sequence goes on along the minus strand of CAYHQZ010000133.1, from coordinate 9,666 downwards.
CGATATGCAGCCTGGTCTCTTCCCGGTCTGGCGAAGCGAGTTCAAGGAACTCGTGCGTCATCTGGTCCTTCTGTAGGCGAATCGCAAGGCGCCGCCCGGCCCCGCATGCCCCCCGGGTCGGCCATCCCCCGGCTACCATCCCCGCCCCGTCCTGGATCGCCCCGGATCCGGACCAAGAGAGGAGGCTACGGATCCCATGCCGTTCTTCCAGGCTGTCTGGCTTCTGCTGCGCGCGCTCTTTCGGAGCCGTACCACCCTCGCCCTCGAGAACTTGGCCCTCCGCCAGCAGATCGCGGTCCTCCTCCGGCCCCGGACGGGGAAGCGGCTGCGGCTCCAGCGCCGCGACCAGGTTTTCTGGGTCGTCCTCTCGAGGATCTGGGACGGTTGGCGCTCCGTTCTCGCCATCGCCAAGCCCGAGACCATCATCCGCCTGCACCGGCTGGGCTGGCGGCTCTACTGGCGGTGGACGTCGAAACCCGGCCCCGGCCGGCCGCCTATCGAGCGAGGGATCCGAGACCTCGTCTGGCAGATGGCCCGCGAGAACCCGATGTGGGGCGCGCCCCGGATCCATTCCGAACTCGCTCTCCTCGGCTACAAGGTCGCGCCGGAGACCGTCGTCAAGTACCTCCGCGCCGAGCGCAAACGGAAGCCCCCGTCGCAGGGGTGGCGTCGCTTTCTCCGAAACCACGTCGGCCAGATCGCCGCCTGCGACTTCTTCACGGTCTACACCATCGGGTTCCGTATCCTCTACGTTTTCATCGTCCTCCTCCACGACCGGCGCAAGGTCGTCCACTTCAACGTGACCACGAATCCGACCGCCGAGTGGGCCGCCCAGCAGATTGTGGAAGCGTTCCCTTGGGACACCGCGCCGAAATATCTGCTCCGGGATCGGGACGGCATCTACGGGGACGTCTTCAAGCGAAGGATGAAGGGGATGGGAATCAAGGAAGTCCGCATCGCCGCCAGAAGTCCCTGGCAAAATCCTTACGCCGAGCGGGTGATCCGCTCCATCCGGAACGACTGCCTCGACCACGTTATCGTCCTCGGAGAAAACCACCTGCGAAATATCCTGGCAGAGTATTTCCGCTACTACCACACCGCCCGGGCGCATCTTTCACTGGACCGCAACTCGCCGATCCCGAGGGACGTCGAACCGCAGGAACGAGGCCGCGTTGTCGGGATTCCGATGGTCGGCGGACTGCACCATCGTTATCGACGGGCCGGTTGAAGAGCGAACGCGACGGAGTTTGTCGGGAGAGATAGGGGATGCCTCGTCGAGATGGTTCTGGCCGACGTCGGAAAAACGCAATCTTCGCGGATCCGGCCTGAAATCCGGGCGCGGCGAAGTCGGAAACGCCATCGAGAAAACGGCTGCTCATGCACACATCTACGCGGCCTTAATTTTTGGTAGGTACAGCAGTTTGAAATGCTTTGAAGAGGTTTGAAAAGGAAACCCCGCCCGCCTGAATTCCGGTTCAACCCGCCATGCCTGCCCGTTTCGCCAGGACATGCCGGCCCTTCTCGGTCAGCCGGTACTTCTGGAGCCGGCTCTTGGGCTTGGTGGGGATGGTCATTTCAATCAGACCCGCTGCAAGTGCTGGCTTCAGGTAACGATTCTCAAAGTTGGCCCGCCCCTTCAGATGAAGGCATTCTTGGATCTTGCCCCGCGGCATCTCCGTCTTTACGACCTTGAGCAGATTGCGAATTTCCGGGCTGACTTGCCCCGCGACTTGTCCTGTGACTTGCCCCGCGACTTGTCCTGTGACTTGCTCCGTAGCCATCGGTTTCATCCTCCGCAGCGCCTGGATGAACTGCCCGCCGGACTGCCGGAACTGGGGCGTGGGCAGCCCTGCCGCCTTGCACAGTTTGATCATGTCGAGCGTGCCGGTGCCGGCCTTCTCGATGTAGCGGGTGAGGAAGAGCGGCTCGGCGATGAGCGGGTTTCGAGGGATGGAGGCGTGCGGCGCGCGGAGGGACTCCGGAGTCAGCGGCGGCGGGAGATGGCCGGGGTTCCAGACTTCCAGGCGATCGGCGAAGAGCATGACCTGGACGGAGGCGTTGGAGGTGTAGTCGCGGTGGGCGACGGCGTTGACGATGGCCTCGGCGACGGCAAGCCTCGGCAGTTCGTAGGTCACCGGGGCCTGGTTGCTCAACGCCCGGGTTCCGACGCTTCGGTCGATCTTGGACATGACGAAGTCCACGGCCTGATCCACGAGCTCGAAGACGGTGCCTTTGTAGATGTGGTAGGAGGGGATGGGTTTTTCCACCTCGCCGCCGTGGAAGTGCAGGCACTTGACCTCGGAGGTGACGAGGAAGCGCTGGGGCTGCTTTCCGAAGAGCAGGACGGCGGCGTGGTTGGGCAGATTGCCGTCGAGCAGGTTCAGGTGGGCCAACGCCTTGTGCATCGGCGTCTTGGGTCCGAGCGCGTAGCCGCGTTCGGCGCCGGCCCGAGTGAGGAAGTCGGAGATTTTTCCCCTGGAGAGGTCTTTTAGCGTGGCGCCCGGGCAGGCGGCGGCGTCGAAGGGCCGAGTGCGCAGCGCGCTGGCGGCGGCGAGATGCTCGACGAGACTGGCATAGACCAGGGCCGTCAGCTCCGGCGTGCTGCCGAAGCGGCGGCGGACGACCTGATCGCCGGCCTTGCGGAGAAGGGAGCGCATCTTGGGGTGGCGGGCGGAATCGTCGTTCCCCTTGACGAACACCAGCCGCTCTTTTCCCGAGGCCGTGGCCCTGTCGAACTCCCGCTCGGTGGGAGAGAGGCCGGAGGCGCCCTCCGAGCCGTAGTCGTTGCCGAGGAGCCCGAGGTACACGTCGCACCGATCCACCTCGGCCAGATAGACCTGGTCCGCCCGCCGCCCGGAGGCCGGAAGGTCTTCGAAGAGGAACACGTCGAAGAACCGCCGCAGGAGCGCATCCCCCTCGATGAAGGCGCGCAGCGCGCGTCGTTCCGCCGCGAACTCCTTCTGCGCGGAGCTGACAAAGATGCGGAACCGGTGGCTCATGGACGACTCGATCCTTCCCACTGGGCGGCAAGGCGGCGGAGGCGGGAAAGGTCCATGGCAGTAGCCAGGAATCCTACCTCATGTTCCCGGTGGAATCCGGTCGGGATGTCCCTCCCATGGGTTCCTCTGAAGGCTCCCCGTAGCCCAGTGGCGCCTCGCCCTGGGCGTAGCCGATTGCGCGGTAGACCCGGAGCCTCTTTTGGAACATCTTCAGCAGCACCGGCACGTCCCGGTCCACGTAATCGAAGATCCGGACCTCGGTCTTCCCCGGATGGAGCCGCTGTAGCCGCCCGGCGTACTGGGCAATCGTCCCCTTCCAGGAGATGGGCAGCGCCAGGAACAGCGTATCGAGCCGGGCGTCGTCGAATCCCTCGCCGATGTATCTGCCCGTCGCAAGAACGAGACGCTCCTCCCCATCGGGGATGGAGGCGAGACGTGCGATGGCTTCCCGACGGCTCTTTCCCTTCAGGCTGCCGTGGAGGACGACAAGGTGGCGGGCGAAGTTCCGGAGTTTTTCCGCGAAGAACTCCAGGTGGTCCTTTCGTTCCGTGAGAAGGATTGGGGAGCGTCCTTCCTTGAGAGAGCCAATCGCATCGTTCAGGATGAGGTCGTTCCGATTCCCATCCGCCGCGAGAGAACGGTAGAGACCCTGGATGCCGGTCTCCTCGGCGGAACCGTTGGCTTGGAACGCGGTTTCTCGCACGATCAGCTTGTGCTCGAAGGGGCGCCTCGCAGCCTGGCTCTTGGGATCCACCTGGAATCGGATGGGCCCCAGGTACATCTCCATGATCGGATGATGGCCGTCCCGGCGATGGGGTGTCGCGGTGAGGCCGGTGACGTATTTCGCCTTCACTTCCGCAAGAACCCGCTCGAAGGAGACCGCCGGGACGTGATGGCATTCGTCCACGATGACATGGCCGTAGGAGGCCACGGCGTCGTCCACCGCGGAGCCCCGGACAAGGCTCTGGAGCATGGCGACATCCAGCCGGCCGTTGGGCTTTCGCTTGCCGCCGCCGATCTGGCCGATGGCTTTCTCGTCAACCCCAAGAAACATCGAGAGTTGGGCAACCCACTGCTCAAGAAGCGGCCGACGATGAACGAGAACGAGGGTGCTCCGGCCGCGCTTGGCGGCGAGATACGCGCCTACGACCGTCTTCCCGATTCCGGGCGGCGCCACGAACACCCCGAAATCGTGCGAAAAGAGTGACTTGACGGCTTCCTCCTGGATGGGGGTGAGCTCACCGTCGAACTGCACATCCAGCGCTTCGCCCTCGGTTCGCTGGCCCTCGACGACGAGACGGCTGCCGTGCCCTTGGAGGAGGGTTTCGAGCGATTCGCGGCAACCCCGGGGAAGGGCGATGTGCTTCGGCAGGTCTTCGGCGCAGGAGATGATCCGTGGCGTCATGGCCGTCGAAAAGCGCATGTTCTGGCGCTTGAAGAACTCGGGATTCTGGAATGCCGCCAGGCGCTTGACTTGGTTCGCCAGCGGGGATGGAAGTCCCGCCTTCTCGACGAACAGCTTCTGCGAGAGGACTGCCCTGACCTCGCTGGGAATGGGACCGCTGATTCGGAGCGGCTTCGGTTTCCGGGACGGCGCGCGCGCCCACGGGGCGGCGGCTTCCTCGTCGCCGTCCACATCGGCGGATTGGAGTCCGAGCACCTGTCCATGCAGCGTCGCCTCCCGGGCGATCATCTCGACGGTATCGGTATCGAGCCGCTGGACCGAGGCGAGGAACGCCCAGGGATCCGGGTACGGCTGGAGGTTCTCATCGAGAAAGAGGGTGTTACCCTTCTGGCGAGGGCCATGTTGGAGCGGCAGCGCGATGAGGTTGCCAAAGCCCCCCTTGGGCATCGTGTCCTGGTTGGGAAAGAGCCGATCGTAGGAGGCCATGCTCAATTGGTGGCGTCGCACCATCGTCTCGGTGAGAAGGTAGCAGCCCATCTTGCGGGCGTGCCCCGCCGGGACCGGGGCCGAGAAGAAAAACCAGGCATGGGCGCCGTTGCCGGAACGGGAGCGCTCGACGGCGACCGGAACGCCAACGTCCCAACAGGTCGCGGCGAAGGCGGTGACGTCCTCGGCCCAGGATGCCTTGTCAAAATCCACCGCCAGAAACCAGCATGTCTCGTCCTTGAGGAGCGGATAGACGCCGATTACGAATCGCCCCTGAAGGTGCTCCTGGACGACCTGATCGGTCACGGGGAGGAATGACTGGCGCGAGCACTCGCCGCACTTCACCTTCGGCTTCTCACATGTGCCTCGGACCCATTCGTTCGCGCAGGCGGGGGAATAGCCCTTCTTGCCGGTTTTCGGATTGTTCCAGAACTTCGGGAAGACGTCCTCCCGGCCGCGAAAAAGGCTCCGGAAGAGGGCCACCTTCTCGGCAGGTGTCGCGGGGGCCGGCGGGATTACCACGCGGCCTTGGGGGCGGATCCGGACGCACGGTTCCGCCCCGAGGGTGGCCATCTTCGCCTTGAGCCGCTCGAGACGGGCCTGAATAGCCTGGCGCTCCTGATCGAGGCGGTCGAGAGCGGATTCCTCGCTGGCGATGGATTGGAGGATCGACTCGCGATCGGTGGGATTCGTCGGTTTCGGTTCGGAAGGAGGTGGCTCTTTCACAGTTCTCCGTGGAAGGGATCAATCCCCTCCCATCTTCTCCCATCGGCTCTGTGCGCGCTCGAGAAAGGAAGGCTCGTCGCTCGGTCCATGGCCCGATACAAGATTCTCAAACCGTCCGATGAAGGCGCCTTTCCGGTGGTGGGCCTCGCGGACCTGCCGGACGATCTCCTCCCACTGCTGGGCCATCCCTGCCTTCTCGAAACAACGTTTTGCCGACTCGAAATGCACCAGGGCGGCGCTGTATTACTTGCTCTTCTTGGCGTTCAGGATCCGGACTCCGAGCGCCCGATAAAGCCGCGCCGCGAGCGCCGGGATGGGCACGTTCCAGGCGTTTTGCGGCCGGTTCCGAATAGAAATGACTCAAGTCCTCGAGTTGGCGATTCCCCGATGCCCGAAGCCGACGAACGAGGCGCTCGGTCTCCTTCGTCTTGAGGACGGTCATGGCGAGGAGCCCCGCTTCCAGAAGCGGCCGGAGGGCTTGGTTCCTAAACTTGGTGCGGTCGCTTCTCCCGCAAGCCCGCATCAGCGCCTGAATTGGTTGCGGCTTCTTGGCCATTTCAAGGATCGCGACTTGGTGCCGACTTAGTGCCGACTTGGTGCCGACTGGGTGCCTGCCCCTCGCTTTCCTCGGTGGCCGGCGCGGGCCAGAACCGGACGATGAACGCCCCCGCGGCCTCCTCGAATTCCGGCTCGGCGCAGCCCGCCTTCTTGGCCTCCGCGAGGATCTTGCGCCTTTCGGTTTGTGCTTGACGCAAGGAAACAGACAAGGTTTAATGTCAGAAATAACGGGCGGATTTTCTGACAATAGGAACCCATGAACGTTCAACATCCGATTACCGAGAAGATGATCGCCAGATTACGGTCCAGGAAGGGAGTGGCCATCCCGACGCAGGACTTCCTCGACCTCGGCGGACGTTCCGCCGTGGATCAGTCGCTATCCCGGCTGGTGCGGCAGGGAGTGATCCGGCGGGTCCGGTGGGGGCTGTACGAATGGCCCCGGATGGGCAAGCTGCTGAACGAGCCCCTGGTGCAGTCGCCCGAAGCGCTGGTTCGGGCCTGGGCCCGTCAGAACGGCCTGCGGGTCGTGCCGTCCGGGGCGCACGCCGCGAATCTCCTGGGCCTTTCGACGCAGGTTCCGGCAAAGCTCGTCTACTACACCAACGGCCGGACGCAGACGCTTGCGCTCGGACCCTTTGGCGTCAGGCTCTTAAACCGCGGGCCGAAGACGATGGATGTGAGCGGCCGCATGGCTCCGCTGGTTTTCCAGGCCCTGCGCCACTTGGGCCGGAATCGGGTGACGTCGGAGGCCGTCCACCGCCTACGTTCGGTCCTCTCCGGAAGGGACAAGGCCGAGCTGACCCGAAACCTTCGTCACGCCGCTGCTTGGATGAAGCCGGTGATCGGGCAGATTGCGGGTGGTAGGACGCGCTGATGGATCGGATCGCCCGGGCCCCGCCAGAGGAACGTGCCGAGCTGTTCCGGCGCTCGGCCTCGGTCCTGCGACCGGAAAGGGCGCCGGCCATCATCGAGAAGGACTTCTGGGTCTGCTGGACATTGCACCGCCTCTTCGAGGCGCTGCGATTCCATCCGCAGCTGATCTTCAAGGGCGGCACGTCGCTTTCCAAGGCCTACGACGCCGTCCAGCGTTTTTCGGAAGATGTGGATCTCTCGTTCAGCCGGAAGGACCTGGGTTTTGCCGGCGGCCGCGATCCGGAGGAACCCGGAATCAGCGGGAAGGAGTCCCGCCGGCGAATCCAGGCGCTGGTCGCGGCGTGCGAGCGGACCATCCGTGACCGGTTCCTGCCGCTGCTTCGGGAGGATTTCAAGTCGGCGATAGGGGCTGAAGGCTGGAATGCCGATTTGGACGCGATGGACCCACAGGCTGTGAACTTCTCCTACCCCCGCAGCGAGCTGTCGGACGGCCTCCCGGAGGCCATCCGCCCCTCGATTCGCCTCGAGCTGGGCGCTCGTTCCGACGACTGGCCGGCCGAGGTTCGCGAAATCCAGCCTTATGCAGCCGAGGCCTTCCCCAAGGCGTTCTCGGCCGCCGCGTCCTGTCGCGTTCTCGTTCTGGATGCAAGGAGGACCTTCTGGGAGAAGGCCACCCTTCTTCACGCCGAGTTCCACCGGCCGGCGGGCAAATCTCCCGGGGAAGGCCTGTCGAGGCACTACTATGATCTCTATCGGCTCTCGCAACAGGACATCGGCCGGCAGGCGTTGGAGCGCGTCGATCTTCTGGAGCGTGTCGTCGCGCACAAGCGGCTGTTCTTCGCGTCGTCCTGGGCGCACTTCGAAACCGCCGTTTCGGGCAGTTTCCATCTCGTGCCCCCGGCTTCCCGGTTGGCGTCTCTACGTTCCGACTACGCGCGAATGCGCCAGATGATTTTCGGCAATGCCCTGGCCTGGGAGGAGATCTTGCAGGGACTGCGGATGTTGGAAGCGCGAATCAACGACAGGGAGACTGGCAGAGGAAATTCGGCACTCTAGCCGGCCGCGATCCTTTCGCGCATTCCGTTGCACTCTACGTTGTACTCTTTTCCGCGAAACTGAGGTGTTTCCCGCCAAATCGGCATCCCCCGCCGCTTGGCAGAACGATAACGCAACCCCCGACGGACTCGAACGCTTGCGCGCGAGGGCAAGGTAGGCGCGATTGGTCCAGTATTGAACCCTCCCCCCTCGACTTGGCGCCGTTCTTGGCCTTCTTCGCCAAGCCGACCCCCCTCGCCAATTGGTGCCTCGCAAGGCTGACGGCGTGACCGTCACGGGCGCCCCCCGGGCGCGTAGGGCGCGACGGGTCGGCCGGGTCGTAGGACGGGGCGCCAATGACGCGGCCGGCGCGCCTACGGGCCAAGGAATCGCCCGGAAACGGCACCCGGGCGCGGCGCGGAGTCTTGCGCCCTTCCTCCTACCCCCCCCGGGGGCTTCGAGGCGGGTGGTGTGCCGCCGGCCTTTTCCACCCGGACGTAGTAGCCGTCCTCGTGCAGCCGGATGAGTTTCAGTTCGCGTAGCTTCTTAAGGTCCCGATTGACCGTGGACCTCACTTGCATCTTCTGGACGATGTCCTTGTGACGGAGTTTCTTCTTTTGGTCGATCTGTTCTAGGACCCACCTCTGGCGGTCGTTCAGGCGACGTAGGACCGGATCGGATGGTAGCCCAGCGGCCGTTTCGGTTGCCTTGCCTTGGGCTTTGGCGGGAACGGATTGGTCGTTCGAGTTCACGACCCTGATATCCATATTGTCTGCGAAATGATATCCCTCGTACTCGGTGAGCAGAATGTCGAAAGGCCCGCATTCAATGCCATTCTTTTTGAGAACGGCGATGGTACGGCTCCGGAAATCCCTGATACGGCCCGAAATCGAGTTGTCGGCGTCCCGGCGCAATTCCTTATTAAGCGCCACGCCTTTTATTTTTACATATCCGTGCTGATCCTTTTTTCTTAAGAGTAGAAAAGCCTTGCGTAGATCGGGTTGGTGGGTATCCGTCCAGACGGTTGCGTCGCAGATCGTGATCCGATCGTCGTAGATCACCATCTCGCGACGGACCGCACCGAATGGGACGAGAGCGCGGGGCGCCGGCGGGGTTGGAGCCGCGGCACCGTCGCCGCTCGCCGTGAGTTGCTCGCCTTCCTTATTTTTGCCGCTGGAGCCTGTCGTCCCACCGGCCTGGGCCGCCGCGGACTGCATCTCGGCAAACCGCTTCTCGAACACTTCGAAAATGGCAGCCGCCACCGCATCCAAGTTGACGATCCGAACGTCGATAGGGGCGTTGTCGTCGATCTTCACCTTCTGTATCTGCACCAGCCTGCCCTTGCCCCACACCGACTCGCGCATATAAAAGAATCCGCGCTTCAGAACGAATTCGAAAACCTCTCTCGAACGACCCTCATTCAGATCCTTCAGGGCCAGTTCGCCTTGTTCCGTCAACCTCCATTCGGAGGGTTCCACGCGCTGGCAATGGAACGGCCGGGCGCCGCCGGAGGGGAGTTTCTTCCAGGCTGTCAAGGGACACCCAAAACGATCGCTCTCGGGACACCCATGCCGATCGCATGAT
>CAYHQZ010000132.1:0-11351 GCA_964358555.1 uncultured Planctomycetia bacterium | reverse complement strand
GGCGCGAGGCGAGCGTCCGGACGCCGCGCGCGTCCGAGGCCGCCGCCTCGATGTTCGCGCCTCCGAAGGCCAGCGGCAGCGGGATCTCGGCCTTCCCGCCGGAGATCTCGCCGCGCCGCCACGGCCCGCCGTTGGCGCGGACCGCCACCGCGGCGACGCCGTCTTCGCACTTCACGACGACCTTCGCCTCGCGGGCGTCGATCTTCGTTCCCGGCGCGGGCGAGACAATCTCGACGGCGGGGCCCTTCGCGTTCACCGTTACCGACACGGTCCGCTCGGCGATGTTGCCGCTCGTGTCGATCGCCCTAAACGAGAGCCGCCGCAAGCCTGGCTGGAGCAGGACCTTGCCCCCGAAGCCATCCCCGCTCCGGCCGAGCCGCGTCCAGAGGCCGGCGTCCGCGCGGACTTCCACGCGCGCGACGCCCTGGTTGTCCGTGGCGGTCGCGGAGAGCGCGACGACCGGCTCTATGACGGCGGCGCCGTCGGCGGGGGAGAGCACCGAAATCGCCGGCTTCACGGCGTCGCCGGACGCCTTCAGCGGCGCGCGGGCCTCGTTGTTGCTTCGGTCGGGGTCTTCCAGCTTCTTTTCGGGATCGACGACGATCTTCAGCGTGACCTCGCCCGCGGGCGCCGGCCCCGAAAGTTCGATGGGCAGGGCGGCCGACGATCCGATCTCGGGCAGCGAGATCCGGGCGATCTCGACGTCGTCCGCGCCCGACGAGAAGCGCAGCGCGACCTCGACGAGCCTCGCCGGTCCGGCGCCGAGGTTGCGCAGCGTGGCCGACGCCGTGATGGGGGCGCCGCCCTTCAGTTCGCCGTCGCAACGGATCCGCATCTCCTGCGAGGAGACCGAGAGGTCCGGGGCCGAGAGGATGAGGCCCGGCGTGGATAGGACCGCTTTCTTCGCCGCCTCCGGAGATGCCGCCGCGACGTAGATCCTCGTCCCGGTCAGCTTCATCTTCATCCTAAAGTCGCTGGAGACGAGGTAGTGCCCGCCCCGGAGGTGCTTGGACTGGATCTTCACCTCGTTCTTCGCGGGCTTGCCGTCGGCGCCGAACCGGATGGCCGTCGGCGGGATCCGGAAGTCGTAGTTGCCCTCGGGGATCATGTCGCGCAGCTTTCCTACGACGGTGTCGTTCACCACGACGTCGACGTCGTGCTTCTCGTAGGACGAGCGCGCCGCGGGCAACTTGAATCCCATCTCGAGCCAGGATTCGACGAGGTTGGTCTCCTCCCAGCCGCCGGCGCCCTTCATCGCGGAGAAGTCCACGATGCCGTCGAAGCCGACGTCGGAGAGCGCCATGTCGATCTCGCCGTCGCCGTTCGTGTCGCTGCCTATCCAGCGGGTGCTCTCGGGGGGCAAGTCCACGGTCCAGCGATCGATTTTTCCGTCGTTGTCCGTGTCCTGGGGGTTTTGCTTCTTCGACCAGTCCACGGAGGTCGGGTTCATGTAGGCGCCGGCGAGCGAGCGGGCCTGCTCGAGTTCCGCCGTTGCGGGGTCTGCGGAGCGGGCGGCGAGGTCCACCGCGTGGATCCGCTCGCCCTCCTTGAGCGCGAGCCGCTGGGGGCTCTCGGCGGCCTTGTCGACGGATGTCGCGACGAGCGGGGCCTCGACGGATCGGAAGCCCTCGTAGAGCCGCGGGGTGACGCTAAACTCCATCGCGCGGCCGGCCTCCAGCATCCCGTGATCGATGGCGGGGCTGACGAGCAGGTCGGGGGAGGCCGTCGAGACCGCGAGGTCCGTGAGCGTGTCGCCCTTGTTCCGAAGGATCATGATCTTCCCGAGCCCGCCGGGAAGCGGCCCCTTCTCCTCCCATTCGAGAACGACGTTGGGCAGTTTCACGGCCAGATCCACGAGGGCCTCGTCGGAGACGGAGCCGTCGACGGAGGCCAGCCGGATCGGGAACGAAACGCTCCGGGAAACGCAGTCCTGGGCGCTTAACCCGAGCAGGAAGTCGCGCTCCTCGCCGGGGGCCAGTTCGAAGGGCGCGCCTTCGGATCCCTCGCCCACGAAGCCGGCGAGCAGCCGGCTTTCCTCCGGCGGCTTGCCGCACTCGAGGCGAACGGCGAGCGGCTTTTCGCCGTGGTTTCTCACGCTGATGCCGACCTTCTGGTCGTAGTCGCGCCGGATGGACGCGGCGTAGGTCGTTCGTCCGAAGGCGAGGCCCTTTACGCGCGTGACCGTCCGGACGGGGCCTTCGCCCGCGCCCGCGGGCTGGATTTCGTAGGCGACGCCGGGCTCGAGGCTTTCCAGCGCGATCCGCCGCGCGCGGCCGTCCTGGCCGCGGACGGTCTTCGCCCACTCCTTTTCTCCGGCCTTCCGGACGCGCGCGATCGCCGGCCCGAACGTCCGGCCGCTCCAGGCGACGGCGACCTCGCGGCCCGTCACCGCGGCGCCGTCCCGGGGGGAGAGATCGAAGAATTCGGAGACTCGGAATCTCCGCTCCTGGACCGCCCGGTCGCCCCGCGCGTCCGTCGCCAAGACCGCGAGGACGTGCTCGCCCGGCCCGAGCGAATCCCAGGGCGCCCGGATCTCGTAGGGGGGGGAGTGGGCGGCGCCGACGAAGCGGCCGTCGATCGCGGCGTCGACGCGCGCGATCCGCGCCCCGGAATAGGAAATCGCGCTCGCCCGGATCGGCTCGTCGGATTCGACGACCGCGTTCGGGCGCGGGGCGTTCACGAGCAGGTGCACGCCCTTCTTCTCGCGGTATCCCACCGCCTCGACCCACGTCCGCGAAAGGCCGCGCGCGCCGTCGGCGCCCTCGATGAGGGCCTGGGCGAGGTAGATCCCCTGGGCGGGATAGCGGAATTCGAGCTCTCCCGTCGCGGGGAAATCGGCGTCAGGCCGGCCGTCGCCGTCCGCGTCGAGCCACGCCCGGGAGGCCATCCGCAACGGCTTCCATTCCTCGCGGCGGAACCGCACCCGCGTCGGATCGGTCCGGTCCACGGCCGCCAGCAGCCGCTCGCCGACGAGGGACTTGCCCTCGGGCGCGACGAGGATCGCGGCGTCGTCCATGCTGGAGGCGTCCCGGCCCCACTCCTGGATTTCGATGGCGAGCCTCGTGGGGCCCTTCACCTCGAAGGGATGCATCCGCAGGCCCTCGTACCAGCCCATCCGGAACATCTCCTTGCCGGAGAGGGCGTCGGTTCCGAGGAGGCTCAACTGGGCGGGGGTGGCTATCGAGAGGACGTATTTCCCGGCGGCGGGCAGGTCCGCCTGGAACCGGTCGATGTCGTCGGGATGCTCGATCTTGAACAGCCGCGCCTCGCCGGGCTTGAGCGGCCGGACGGGGTCGCGATCGAGCAAGGCGCGCTCCTCGAGATCGGATCGCCGGAATGCCGTCCGGATCTCGTAGTGGCCCTCGGCGCGGGCGTCGTCGCCCCATTCGCGGACCTCGAGGAAGTGCTCGCCCGGCAGCAAATTCACCTGGAAGGTGCGGTCGCCTGGGTAGAAGCCCCAGGCCCCGCGGACCTTTCCCTTCGAGTCCAGGACCCGCAGCGCGATGTCCATCGGGGCCTTCAGCGCCGCGTCGAACCGCCCGGGCAGGTCCACGTCGAAGCGGTAGACGTCCACGTCCCTAAGCGGGTTCAGCGAGCCGCGGATCGTCTCGCCCGGCTCGAACGGCGCGGCGGATTCGGGGGTGTCGTTGCGGCCCGTTCCGTCGTGCTCGTCGCAGGGGACGAATTCCGTCCGGAGGGTGTAGGAATTCGTGCTCGGCGCGTCGTCGCCCCATTCGCGGACCTCGACGAAGAGGGTCTCCGGCTGCTGGACGTCGGCGACGGCGAGGCAGCCTTTGTTCTCGTAGCCCCCGGCCGCGGCGAGGGTCTTCCATTCGCGGGACAGGATCCGGACGTGGGTCTGGTGGGTCGCGACGGCGCTCGCCCGCAGGACTCCCGCGGTCGGCAGCGAGACCGCGTAGACGTCGGCGTCCCGCAACGGCAGGGTCGTCGACGCGGCCAGGCCGTTCGCGGGGAACGTCCGTCCGGCCAGCGTCGCTCCCTCCCGCGCCGGGGTGTCGTCGACGCCGTCGTCCTCGATGACGTCCAGCCGCAGCGCGTAGGGCTCGCTCGAGACAAAGTCCCGGCCCCATTCCGTCGCCTCGACGAAGTGCACGCCCGCCGGCACGTCCGCGAAGGCCTCCAGCGGGCGATTCTCGTAGGCGCCCGCGCCGCCCAGGACATGCCCCGCGGCGTCGAAGATCCGGACCGCGCGCTGGCCGGTTGTCGGGGGCATCGTGACCCGAACGACGGAAAGCCTCTTGAGCTCGACGCGGTAGACGTCCGCGTCGCCGAAGGGCTCAAGGAACCCGCGCACCTCCTCGCCCGGCAGCAGCCGCCGCGCCTCCGCGGGCGTCTCGTTGGGGGAGAGGGGGTCGAGCAGCGGCGTATGGGCGATCCGGAGGCGGAGAAGTTCGTCGCTCCGGCCGTTGTCGCCCCACTCGCGCAGGCAAAGCCGGTATTCGCCGGCCGCCAGGTAGAGCGTGAAATGGTTCGGCTTGGACTCGTAGGCGCCGCTGCCTCCGGCGGTCCGGCCCTGCGCGTCGAAGACCTCGATGTGCGACTCGAGGCCCTTCACGGCATCGATGTCGATGTCGAGCCGCCCGGGCTGGCGCAACCGCAGATGAAACCAGTCCTGGTCGCCGACCTTGTCGATCTTGAACCGGATCGTCGCGCCCGGGTCGATCTCCTGGGCGGCCGTCGCCTGGTCGTTGGGCTCCAGCTCGTCCACGTCGCGGAGGGGATGGAGCTCCACGGTCGCGGCCGCGTCCGGGCCGAGGGCGACGGGGATTGTCGTCGGGGCGTATCCCGCCGCCTCGGCGTGCAGCGTGACCTGCCGGCGGGGGGCGGAGACGAGCCCCTTCGAATCCGCCCAGTTCCGCCGGGAGATTTGCAGATCGTCGAAGGCTGCGATGCCGTCGGCGCCGGTTTTGGCGCGGCGGACCTCGCCGGCCGGCCAGGCCTCCGCGATGATCGCGTCGGCGCCGGCGACGGGCTGGCCCGTGAGGGCATTCTTCACGCTCGCCCGCAATCGTGCCTTCTCGAGCACGCGCTCGAGGGGGAAGGCATGCACCAAGCCATCGATGCCTACGTCGAGCTCGCCCTGCAGATCGCGGCAGCCCTCCGCGCGGACAAGGGTGCGGTAGCGGCCCGCCGGGATTTCGAGGGCCGTGAACTTCCCGTCCCAGCCGCTGCGGATGTCGAGGGCGCCCTGGACGGCGGCGGGGACGTTCAGCGGGACCAGGCGGACCTTGGCGCCCGCGACGGGCAGGCCGAGGTCCTTGAGCGTGACCAGTCCGTCCAGTCGCCCCCGGCGCTCGCGCTCGAGGATGCACTCGATCGGCTCGCGCGCGCCCGGCGGCAGCGTGACGGCGCGCTCGAACCTGTTAAAGCCCATCGCCCAGATCCGGAGGCGGTTGTCCCCGGCGGGGACGCCGTCGAAGACGGCCTCGCCGCCCAGGCCCGTGGTCATGAACCGCCCGCCCATCCACATCGGGACGCCGTCGGGCGCGGGCTTGTTTTCGGGGGCGATTTTGAGGCGGACCGAAAGCGGTCCCGGACAGAGCCCGGCGGCGGGAGCGGCCGCCGTCGCCGGCGCGGGGATCGGTGCCGGCATCGGTGCGGGGATCGGCACGGGCGCGGGCATCGGCGGCGGGCCGCCGCCCTGCACCTGCCCGAGCGCGTTCGTTCCGGGAATCACCGCGAACATCGCCGCCAAGAAAACGGCCCGCCCAATCCGGAATCTTCTCGCCTCGCTCATCGCGTCCCCCCGCTGGTCTCGATTGGATTGTGGTCAGGGACAAGGATAGCGATTCCCTCCGGCCGAAAACATCCTTCGGGGGCCGGCGTCAGGCCGTGAAATGTCGGAACGCGCTCGACTTGAACTGCCGGAGAAGCAGAATCCGGAAAATTTTCTCCCTCGCAAATCCGGAACAGGCGAGGATTGAGATGGAAGAACGGCTGCCAGTTTCCTGACCTATAGGCGCTAAGCGCAACATGCCTTCCCTAAATGTATTGCGCGCTTTATCCGTAGGTTGTTTCGTTCGATAATCGTAACTATCGCCATGAAAAGTCGTTGCGGACTTGTATTTTCCTTTCGACCCAGAGTGTCAAACAATACGTATATAGGAATAGAGGGGGGGCGAGGGTTTTAACGACTACCCACAGAGGCAAAGATGCGAGACGCACCAAGAAAGCACTACGGCCGGGCGGTGATCCGCCACGCGGAGGCGGAGCATTTGTGCTGGGTGCTGGATCGCTTCTTCTTCCATCCGTGGTTTAAATCCATCGCGCCGGCTTGCCCCGGCGCGCCGGCGGACGCATTCGATCTCGCCCTGGGGCTCGAGCAGATTCATGGCTGCCTCCAGGAACTCGCGGAACGCCCGGACGCCAGCGCCCGCGAGGTCCTCTCCGGCCTGACCGCGCTGGTCGCCGGATTCGGCTGGGCGGTCGCGGCCCGCCTGCGTTACATCGCCGACGAGCGCTTCGAGCGGCCCGGCCCCGACGTCCACCGCCTCCTCACCCCCGAGGAAGCCCTCGCCCTGGCCTCCGTCCGCCTCCGCCGGATTACGGGGGCCTAGCCCGAGACCATTCCCTCCGGCGCTACGGCTGCTTCGGAAACCACCGCCTCGGCGCCAGGTTCTCCTCCGGCGTCTCGATGGCCTCGAGGAATTTCACGTAGGCCGCGTGCAGCGATTTCGCCTTCGCCCACGGATCGACCCGGACGCCCGCGGGCATCCGCGCGCCGGCCGCCAGCAGGTTCTCGTCCTGCGCCGGATCGCTTTGCAGGTGGACGAGGACCGGCGTCGTCTCGCCGCGGTAGCCGCCCGTCCGCTTCGCGAAGACCTCGGGGAATAGCGTCCCCTGCTTTCCGTCGCCGTATCGGCCGGCGTAGTGCAGCGTCCATTCCCCGTCCGTGATCGCCGCGCGCGCCCGGATGGGGGAGTGGAACTTGAGCGAATACCCCGTCACCGCGATCGAGCGGTGAGCGTCCGTCCGGCCGAAAAGCAGCGGCACGAGCGAGCGGCCGTTAACTTTCCGGAGATCGAAGCCGGTCGCGCTTGCGCCCTTCCGGCCCGCCGCCGTGAGGACCGAGGCCGCAGGGAAAAGCCTCGCCGCGCGCGAGACCTTCGATCCTTGCGTCCGCGTCAGCCCGGCGAGCTCCAGCGTCGTCGCCGAGAGATCCACCGGCTGGACGAGCGCACCCGAGCGGCGTGCCCGGACGCCCGGCGCGCGGATCATGCACGGGATCGCCGCGACCTCCTCGTAGTAGTGCGCCTGCTCGACGCCCTTGCCGCCCCGGTGCGGCACGAACTTCCCCACGATCCCGTGGTCGCCCAGGTAGAAGCCGTGGTCCGTTGTGAACACCACCGCCGTGTTTTTGCGCAGGCCCAGCCGGTCGATCGCGGCGAGGATCCGGCCGACATATTTGTCCACCAGCGTCACCTCGCCCGCGTAGAGCGCGCGGATGTTCTTGATTTCCGCCGCCGTGAACACGTCCGCGAGCCCCCGCAGGGGATTCTTGATGAACGCCGCGCGCCGGTCGTGCGGATACGCCCGCGCGTAGGACATCGGCGGGTCGAACGGCTCGTGCGGGTCGAAGAAATCGACGTGCAAAAAGAAGGGCCCGTCGTGCGCGTTCTGCTTCAGCCACGCCGTCGCCGCCGCGGCGGTCTTCGCCGGGAAGTAGTCGGCCTCGCCCCGGCGGTCGGAGACGTTGCGCAGGTACTGGTCCATCTCCTGGTATTTCGCCTTCGGCTCCGGCGGCTTCGGATGCCGCGGAAACGATCGGTATGGCTCGTCCTCCTGGCCGCGGATCCACTCCCATCCGTCGAAGCCGCGCCCGTAGTTGTGCCCCTCGGACGCGACGTGAGGGGTGTCGTGGATGAGCTGCGTCTTCACCCCCGCCGCCGACATCACCGCGGAGAGCGGCGTCTCGGCGGCCGGCAGCGCCTCCCAGGAATACTTCCGGAAGGCGTAGCGCCCGGTGAACAGATCGTTTCGGTGCGGCAGCGTCGGAAACGACCCCGTGTGCGCCCGGTCGAACACCACCGACTCGCCCGCCAGCCGGTCCAGGTTCGGCGTCCGGATCCAGGGATTCCCGTAGGCCCCGAGATGGTCCCGCCGGAACGTGTCGCAGACGATTTGCACGACGTTCATCGATTTCTCTCCTTGGGAGGACCGGATTCTAAAGACGGCGCCGCGAAAAGGGGGGATTTTGGCTTTTGCATCCCGTCCCCCGGATTCGCTAGAATGCCGTTTCCGACCCGTAGCTCAATTGGCAGAGCAGCCTGTTTATAATGGGTAGGTTCCAGGTTCGACTCCTGGCGGGTCGACCCCTTTGCCCGGCCGTCCTGGACGCATGAAAAATCCCTTCACCCTCCTGCTGATGGGCCTGTTCGGCGGCTGCGCCTCGATTCCGGACGGCCTGCAGGCCGTCGGCGGCTTCGAGCCCGAGCGCTACCTCGGCACCTGGTACGAGATCGCCCGCCTGGACCATTTCTTCGAGCGCGGCCTCGACGGCGTATCCGCCGAATACTCCGCGAACCCCGACGGCAGCATCCGCGTCGTCAATCGCGGCTACGACCCCGTCCGGACGAAATGGAAGGAAGCCGTCGGCCGCGCCGTCTTTCGCGGCCCGCGCGACGAGGCCCGCCTCAAGGTCACCTTCTTCTGGCCCTTCTCCGGCGCCTACAACGTCCTCGAGCTCGACCGCGACTCCTACTCCTATGCCATCGTCTGCGGCCCCAACCGCTCCTACTTCTGGATCCTCGCCCGCACCCCGACGCTTCCTCCCGCCCTGAAGGACCGCCTCGTCGCGATCGCCGCCGCCTGGGGCTTCGACACCCCGTCCCTCATCTTCCCCAAGCCCGTCGAACCCCCGGCCGCCCCCGGGGCGGGCCGTCCTACGGCTCCATGACGAGCCGCAGGCCGCTGTGGTGGCCTTGGTAGCCGGGCGGGCGCTTGCGGCGGTGGGCGGAAGCGCAGTTTTTTGGACCGTCGCTCCAGGAGCCCCCGCGCAGGACATGCTCCGTCCCGGTCGCGCCGCCCGTCGGATCCGTTGCGTCCCCTGGGGGATACGCCACGTACCAGTCCTGGCACCACTCGTAGACGTTGCCGTGCATGTCGTAAAGCCCCCAGGCGTTCGGCTTCTTCTCGCCGACGGGATGGGCTTTCTTTTCCGCGTTTTCCGCGCACCACCCGTGCTCGCCGAACGCGCCCTCGTCGTCCCCGAACCCGTAGACCGTCGCGCCCCCGGCCCGGCAGGCATACTCCCACCGCGCCTCCGTCGGAAGCGAGAAGGCGCGCCCCGGGACCTTCTCCTTCAGCTTCGCCAGGAACCGCTGGCAGTCGTCCCAGCTCACGTGGTCGATAGGATTCCTCGCGCCCTTGAGGCGGCTCGGGTTCTCGCCCATGACCGCCTCCCACTGCGCCTGCGTGACCTCGAACCGCCCGATGTAGAACGGCTTCGAGAGGGTCACCCGGCGGACCGGCTTCTCGTCCGCGGCGATCTCGGATCCCATCGTGAACGACCCCGGCCGGATCAGGACGAGCTCCAGCGTCACGCCGTCGCCGAGGTCCACGGACAGTTCGCCCCGCGGCGACTCCCCCGAGGGGATCGTGCCGCATCCGAACGCCCCGAAGAGAGCCGCCAGGGGGAGGCAGGCGGAAAGGCGAAGAATCTTCATTGAGGGGTCCTTCCTGTTCCGCCGGAGGATACCCGTCCGGCGGCCGGCCGGGGAGAATCCGGACGCGTCCCGCCCCCCGCCGGCCCGTTATCATGGAATCGACATGGATCGGCACCCGGACCACGGCGGCGGAAGATCGGCCGGGGCGCGTTTCGATTTGCGCCCGGCGAACGGAATCCGGCGGGCGGGGCTCCTGGCCGTCGCGCTCCTCCTTCCCCTCCGGTGGGCGGATGCGCAGGTCTCCGCGAATCCGCCGGCCCCGACGCCCGCGATTTCCCCGGCGCCAGCCTCCGCGGACCCGTCCGCCTCCGAGCCGGACAAGGCCCCGAAGAACAAGCCGCTGAACGGCCCTTACAAGTTCCGCCAGGGCAAAGAGCCGCTGACCCACGCGGAGCTCGAGGTGCTCTCGCGCGACGTGGCCTACCAGGCATGCGAAATCGCGGAGCCGGGCAAGCGGACGTGGGAGCCTTCCCTCGACAAGCGGATGAAGGAGAACGGACTCGAGATCCTCGACTGCATCGACGACAAGGAGACCGGCATGCAGGCGATATTCCTCAAGGATTCGAACACCGGCGAATACCACGTTTCGTTCCGGGGGACGGACGAGGACAAGGATCGCGGCGCATGGAAGACCCAGGGGAAGCGCCCGTTCGAGGCAAGCGAAGCCAAGCTCGCGGAGTGGGCGAAGATCGGCGGGGGCAGGATCCGCGTCTCCGGCCATAGCCTCGGCGGGGCGGAAGGCCAGCGGTTCATCGCCGCGTTTCCGGACGCGGTCCTCGACGGCGTCTTCTTCTGCTCCCCCGGCGTCGAGCGGGAATTGGCGGACAAGGTGCACTCCGCCGGGATTCGAAAGCCCATCACGTATTACCTGGACACCCACGACGCGGTTCCCTGCGGCGGCGAGGAGCTGCTTCCCGGACGCGTGTTCGAGCCGGAGCATGCGGCCCCCGCGGACCCCGATGCGGAGCTCGCCCACATCTACGCATCCCACTCCGAGTGGATTCTCCAGGGCGGACGGAAGATCAAGGAATGGGGCTTCGCGGCGTGGCGAAAACATCGGATCGACAACAGCGCCATCAGCCGCGCGGCCGTATTGCACGCGAAAAAGAAATACGCGGAGGCGGGGCCGTTCGTGATGAACGCGCTGGAAAAGATGAAGGAAGCCGAGGCGGCCAGGAAGAAGGCGGAGGAGAAGAAGGTGCTGGACGCGAAAAAGGCCAAGCCTCCGATCATCCGCGAAGTTCCGACGACGGTGCGGTGTCACGACAAGATCCGGACGACCAGCGGCGAACTCCTGGACCCCCTTCCGGGGCACTCCTACCACCGGGACGCCTCGACGGGGTATCTGCTTCCGGGGCCGTGACCCCGCCTCGGGGAGGGGTCACGGCCCCGGCTATCCTGGACCTGCCTGGTGACGAACGACCAGCATCTGCTCGAAATGGATCCTTGCGCAGGGATGCGGAAATCACGCGCGCCTTCGAGGAGGCGCGCAACAGGAAGCCCCGTCCCGCGGTAAACTTGTTCGCGGTCACCAACGCAAGGAGATCGAACATGCGGACGAGGACGTGCGCGACGCTTGGTCTCGTGATTCTCTGGGTCGTCGGGTTCTTCTCTTTTCCCGCCTGGGGCGCGGAGGCGCCGGCGGCTTCTCCGCCGGCCCGGGCC
>CAYHQZ010000131.1:0-11418 GCA_964358555.1 uncultured Planctomycetia bacterium | reverse complement strand
CCTTGGCGAGGCCCGCCACCGTCCGGGTGCCGATGAGGAGGTCCGCCGTCGTCACGGTCGCGTCGGCCGAAAGGTAGTACTTCACCGTGAACGAGGACGTCGTCCAGCCGGCGCCGATATTTCGCACCGTGTCGGAAATCGTGATCGTCCGGCCGGAGACGGAGACTGCGAGCGGATCCACGACGAGGTCCACGACGGGCGGCATCGTGATCGAAACGGCAAATCCATAGGCCTTCGCGTTGTTCGTCTCGTCCATCTCGGCGACGGCGCCCAGATCGTCAACGATGGCGCCGACGTAGTAACTTCCGCTCGGGAGATCCGCGGGAAGCGTGCAGGACGAATAGATGCTGTAGGCCTTTCCGAAGGGGACGCCCATCTGGAAGGTGACCGAGTCGACGAAGACGTCCGACGTCGTGATGACGGCGTCCGTCGAGAGATAGATCCCCGCCCGGACGGGCCCCGTGGCGTCCCGGGTCCCGAAGTTCGCCGGCGTGCAGTTCCAGTTGAGCGTCGAGCCCGTGACGCTCCCCCCGACGACGTCCGGCACGAGGTCAGGTCCAGGCGGAACGCTGGTCGCGGTGAAATCGAGGCCCGTCTTGTTCCCGGAGACGTTGAAGGGATTGGCGAACCCGGCGGCGAGGCGCCATCCGGGCTTGACGGCGCCGAGCGTCTGCGAGCCGGAGGGGACGCCGACGATTGTGTAGGTCCCGTCCGAATCCGTCCGCGCGGAATAGGACCCGGTGCTGACGCGGACGCCGGAGAGCGGCGAGCCGCCCGTCGTCACGCGCCCGGAGAGCCGGTACGTCGCGGGCGCTCCCACCCGGACGATGACGGTGTCGCGCCCGACGCCGCCCTTCATGTCGGAGACCGCGCACTGGACGGCGTATTCGCCGGCGGTCGGGAAGGTCTTCGTTGCGGACCCGGCGTTCGGGCCGACGGAGCCGTCGCCGAAATCCCAGTCGTAGGCGAGCGCGTCGCCGTCCGGATCGGAGGCGGCCGTCGTGAACGTGACCGTCCCGCCGGCCGCGATCGCCGTCGCCGAGGCGCCGACCGTCACGGAGGGGGCGGTGTTGCCCGGGAACGTCCCGAAATTCACGACGACGTCGAGGGTCTCGGGGCTCGTGCCGCCCTTCCCCACCGGCGTCATGTGGATCCCGGCATCCGTATCCGAGAACGTCCGGCCGATGGCCAGGGCGTAGCCTTTCGCGCTCGCGCCGCCCGCCAGGCCCATGTTCAGGAGGTGGCCGCGCTGGTTCGAGGAATAGCCCCAGCAGACGACCGCGCCGTTCATGGCGTTTTGATCCGGCGTGATGGCCTGCCGGAACTCCACCCAGTAGTCGCGCACCGCGTCTCTCGGGATTTTCAGCGCGAGCGAGCCTGTGGATTTCGGCTGCTCGATGGCCTGGATCCGATACGTGCCGCTGGCGGAAACCGTGGAAGTCTCGCCGTCCATGAACCAGCCCTTGAGGCTCCTAAACCAGGCGTTGAAGTGGCGGGTCGAATCGGCCTGGCCGCCCATCAGGTCGAAGTAGTTCCCGTATTCGACAACCCGGCCGCCCCCGATTGGGGATCCGTCCAACGGCGACCATGCCGACGCATGGTAGAAGCCCAGCTGATGGCCGAACTCATGCGCAATCACGTAGAAATCGAACCGGCCGTTGACCCAGCTGCCCTTCACGCCCAGGTTGGAGATGCCGCCGATTCCGGCGTTGATGTACGGGGTGCCGGTGATGTCGAAGTCGTAGTCCGAGGCCGGGAAGCCCGCCGCCTCCGCCGCCGCGCGGGCGTCGGACATCATGACGTTCCAGCCGGCGAGGCCGCTGCTGTTCGCGCGATACCATTCCGCGGGCATGGGCATCCGCAGGACGGGGGTCACCGTCGTGGCAATCGTCATCCGGCCGTAGGAATTGGCCGCGTAGAAAGGCGCCACCTGGCCGTCCATCATGGCCTGGACGGTCGAGGCCGCGACCGGCGCGCCAGGCGCATCGGAAAAATCCACGATCATGAAGAGGAGCCGCTTCGCCCCCACCGACCAGGAAGGCTCGGGCTCGAGTGCGAGCGTCCCCTGCTCGGCGGGTCCGCCGTCCGTCACGATCGCGAGCATCTTGCCCATCGCGACCCCGGAGAGCGAACCCTCCCGCTGCGCCGAAGACCAGGAGAAAAAGGCCGCCAGGACGGCGATCAACCGAAGGTTTCGCATGTTCGATTCCCCTTTATCGGTTCCGACGATGTTCGATTGTCCGATTTGTGCGGCGGCGCGAAAGAAATGTCCCTGCTATTTGCTGCAACGATCCTGCCGAATGCGCGTTCGAGGGGCTCATGGCGCCAGTTTCGCCACGAAGGCGTCGTAGAGGCCGGCGCAGGAGCGCGCACCCTGGCCGAAGTCGATCGTTCCCTGGAACATTCCGGCAGCGAAGGTGTTGCCGGAGCCGTCAAAGGCCATGGCGTTTGTGTACTGGTATCCGCTCCCGCCGAAGCGCCTGGACGAGACGTGCGCGCCGGCCGGCGAGAGTTTCGCGATGAAGGCATCGCCGCCGCCGACCGAGGTGAGCGCGCCGCCGCCGAAGTCCACGCTCCCGCCGAACGAGCCGCCGAGGAGGGCGTTGCCGGAGGGATCGAAGGCGACGGCCTTCGCGTCGTCGTCCGAGGCGGCGCCGAACCGCTTGGACCACTGGTGAACGCCGGCAGCCGAGAACTTCGCGACGAAAACGTCGAAGCCGCCGGCGCTCGAAAGATCCGAGCCGCCGAAATTGGCGGTGCCCTGGAACTTGCCTGCGACGAGGACGTTTCCGGCGGCGTCGGCCGCCACGGCGTAGCCCTGGTCCTCGGAGGCCCCGCCAAGGCGCTTCGACCAGACGTGCGCGCCGTCGGTCGAGAGCTTCGCGACGAAGGCGTCGTAGCCGCCGGCGCTCGTGAGCGTCGATCCGCCAAAGGAAATCGGCGAATAGAACGTCCCGGCGAGGATCACGTTCCCGGAAGCGTCCACGGCCAGGGCGTTGGCGTAGTCATACGTCCCGGCCGCGCCGAACCGCTTGGACCAGAGGTGCGCCCCCGCGGGCGAGTATTTCGCGACAAAGAGGTCCGTGTCGAGCGTGCCGCCCGGGGCGGACAGCACGCCGCCACCGAGGTCGATCGAGCCGCAGAACGTGCCGGCGACGTAGACGTTGCCGGAGGCGTCGACGGCGATCGCCTGGCCGCTGTCGCCGCCGCTAAAGCCGCCGGTCCGGGACCAGAGGTGCCGGCCGTCCGCGCCCGAATACTTCGCGATGAAGAAGTCGTTCGAGCCGTAGGCGGGCGTAAGAACGCCGTTGCCCAGATCCACGTTGCAGTTGATCAGGCCCGTCACGACGACGTCGCCTTCCGGCGTGACGGCGATCGCCTTCGCGGAATCGTCCGCGACGTCTCCGAACCGCTTCGACCAGACGTGGGCGCCGGCGGCCGTGTATTTCGCGACGTAGATGTCCTTGACGGTGGTCGGGTCGTACCAGGGATAGCAGGCGCCCACCAGCGGCCCGCCGCCGAAGTCCACCGTGGCCGAGAAGTAGCCCGCGGTGAAAACACTGCCTGCGGCGTCCGCGGCGACGGCGAATCCCCGATCCTCGCCGGCGCTCCCGAACGCCTTCGACCAGCCGGAGGACGGCGGCGGGGGCGGAGGAGGAGGCGCCGAAACCGTAATCGCGACGCCCGACGAGTTCGTCGCGCCGTCGTCGTCGGTCACCGTGAGCGTCGCCGCGTAGGTCCCGGCGGACGCGTAGATGTGCGTCGGGGTCGCGCCCGTCCCCGTCTGACCGTCCCCGAAGGCCCAGGCGTAGGCGACAATCGTGCCGTCCGAATCCATGGAGGCCGAGCCGTTGAAAGAGACCGCAAGAGGCGCCATGCCGCTCGTCGGACTCGCGGAAACGTTCGCGACCGGAGCCACGTTCGCCGGAGGCGGCGGAGGCAGCGCCGCAACGACAATCGTCACGCTCTTACTCGCCGTCGCGCCGTCGTCATCCGTGACCGTCAGCGTCGCCGTGTAGGTCCCGGCCGTCACGTAGGCATGCGACACGTTCGCCCCCGTTCCCGTCTGGCCGTCGCCGAAGGACCAGGCGTAGGAGGCGATTACGCCGTCCGAATCCGCCGAGGCCGAGCCGTCGAAGGAGACCACCAGCGGCGCCACGCCGGACGTCGGGCTCGCGGAAACGTTCGCGACCGGAGCCACGTTCGCCGGAGGAGGCGGGGGCGGCGGGGGCGGAGGGTTATCCGTGAGCGTCACCGTCGCGGCGGACGCCAACTTGTTGTTCGAATCCGAGACTTCGGCGACGGTTCCGGCGGCGTCCGCCCAGATTCCGACGTAATAGGCGCCGTTCAGGACAGCCGCGGGCGCGGTCGCCGTCGTCGTCACCGTGCTCGACGCGCCCGGCGCGAGCGTGGGGATCGCGCGCTGGGCCAGCACCGGATCCGACGAGCCGACGGAATTGTCCGTCGAGAGGCGCAGGTCCATCTTCGATGCGGGCGAGGCCACAGGGCCGTCGTTTCGCACCGTCTCCGTCACGGTGACCGTCCGGCCCGTCGCGCTCGCCGTCACGGAAACCGCCGTGAAGTCCGGCAGGAGCGACAGCGCGCTCGAGGCTTTCGCGTTGTTGTTCTCGAGCGTTTCGGGAACAACGCCGCCGCCGTCCGCAATCGCGCCCAACCGCCAGGATCCGGCCGCGAGGCCCGCTGGAATCGCAAGCGTCGTCGTCGCCTGGTTCGTGGCGCCATAGGCGAGCGTGGACGTCACGTTCCGGCTGCCGAGAAGGAGATCGGACGTCGCGATGGTCGCGTCCGCCGAAAGATAGAAGTCCACCCGAAACGGGCCCTTCGCCGAAAGCGGCCCCTGGTTCTTCACGGTGTCCTTCACCGAAAGGGTCGAGCCCGTCCGCGAGGCCGAGAGTGACGAGACGACGAGATCCGCCTTGATGGCGACCGTCCCGGCCGCGACGGCGACGTTGTTGGCTTCGTTGGCCTCGGTCTGGGTGGACGTCGAATCCACGACGCCGATGACGTA
Source organism: uncultured Planctomycetia bacterium (assembly GCA_964358555.1). GTDB lineage: Bacteria > Planctomycetota > CAYHQZ01 > CAYHQZ01 > CAYHQZ01 > CAYHQZ01. The sequence goes on along the minus strand of CAYHQZ010000131.1, from coordinate 6,389 downwards.
ATAGTTCCCCGGGGCGACCGAGGCGGGGACGGAAAACGCGCTCGTCGCGCCGTTCGTGGCGCCTATGTCCAGGACCGACGTCCGGGCGCGGGTGCCGAGCAGCACGTCCGTCGAGGGGCTGATAACGTTGTCCGTCGAAAGGTAGAACGCCCCGTAGAACGTCCCCGCCGTCGCCACGGTCCCCTGGTTCTTGAACGTGTTCGAGATCGAGACTTTGCCCGAGGCGACTTTCGCCGAGAAGGCCGAGAACACGAGGTCCGGCCCGGCCGCCGCGCGGGCGAGCGCCGGAAGGCCCAGGAGCGCAATCCCCGCCAGAAAGGCCAAGGTTCCATTCGTCGCCAGGCGCTTTGCGTTCATCGGTTTTCCCTCGTTCGTTGGTTCCGTTTTTCGGCATCCCGGAAGAGCGCCTCCGGGTTGCACGTCTGGACCCGCGATCGAGGAAAAAGGATCGGAAGGAATGCCGGGCGATAATCCCTTCCCGGCAAGGGTGTTATAGGACCGCCAAACGGACAAATGAGAGGACAATTCGACCTGGCGGGGAAGGTTTTGACTGGCCGGTGAAATTTATTGCGTATCTTTCCTATTTGCTTATTTGAAAAGGAGCTGTGAGGTACGTCCCCCATCGGCTTTTGAACGAGCCGAATGATCACAAAAGCCGCTGGAGCCAGGAAGGGATCGGGGGGTTCGAGAGCATCCGGCGGCCGTTCGAAAACGTCGCCAGATGACGGAACGGGGTGCGCAGGTCGCTGTTGTCGAAAACCAGGACGCACGGCAATTCGCGGATGGCGGCGGCAAGGCTCGCGAGCGTGCGGGGAAAACGCGCGGCCAGCTTGTCCGTCGGCACGTCGTGCCCGCCTTGGGAAACGCGCATGGAAACCCGTTGCTCGGACATGCCGGCGTCGGCGATTCCGACGAAGCAGAGGACGGTCGCAACCCCCGATTTCGCGGCCTGCTTCAGGAATCCCAGCTTGTCGCCGACCGGATCCGAGAACACGGTTTCGAACATGAAGCTCTCGCGCTGGCTCAAGAGTTCGATCCGGAGCGTTTTCGCCATCCGCGCGGCTTCGTAGGCGTCCACGCCCAGGTCGCGGGCGAGCGCATCCGTATCGAGAAACCGCAGCCCGCAGGATTTCAGATGGGCTTCGACAAATGTGCTTTTCCCGGCGCCGTTCGGGCCGGCGACGGCCACCACGATGGGGCGGCGATCCAGATATCGGATCCAGGCCCCCGCGCCCGAGGCGGAGACGGCCCCCCGCTTCACCGTTTCGCCTTTTTAACGACCTGAAATTCCCGGTTCACAAAGCGTCCGACCGTGCGCCGGCCGTCGGATTCAATCCGGATCAGCAGGCCGGGGATATCGGCCTGCTCGTAATGGGGATACGGCCGGCCTTCCAGGTATCGGGCGACGCGCCGCCGGCCTTCCGGGGAATCCACGGAAAGCAGGCGCTCCGAAAGCGGCTTCACATCCCCGGCGCGGCGAAGCGCCAGGGCCTTGTCCCCCTGCAAGAGCGGCTCGACCGCGCGCCCCAGCCTGGCCCAGAACTCAATCTGCCCCGCAATGGACCGTTCGGCGACCTCCCCCGTGAGCCTGGCATCGAGAATCAGGGCGTCGGAGACCTTGACCGGTTGGCTCATGCCCACACGGTAGCATAATGCTACCCATCTGTCAAAGGCCCGGACGGCTTGCGCGGGCGATCATCGATCGGCTGAAGTTGGAGGGTGAGGTTAGATTTTTCCCCAGTCGGAGATTTCGCCTACGGAAGCGCAATGGAGTCAAAGCAACCTTCTCTGCCTATCGCGCTTCGCGGCTTGATTGGCCTGTTGCGCAACTCCAAAATCTCGGTCTAGCACACGGAGTATATTCTTTGGTACGAGCTGCCTCATGCGTGGCAGTCTTAGGTGATTCCTGTGAAGGTTCTGGTGGTGGTGCTTATTCTCAACGCAACGCCAACTCGGTTTGTCACCCCATTCTCCGTATTCGACGGCACCTCCGCAGTTATGGCAAGTCAAGAGTCCATCGAGAAGTGGCGGATCGTCAATGCTCCGAGAATAGCATCCATCTTCTATGCAACGCCAATAAAAAGGTTCGTTCCTACCTTCCGCAGGGACGACTTCTTTCCCGCAAATCGGGCAGGAGGTAGGTCCGTCCTTGAACTCAGCAATCAAGTCGTCTAAGCGGATCACGGACGCGTAATCCTTCACGACCGCAGGACTTTTGCGCCGCTCCATGATTTCTTGCGAACTTGACTGGCTAAGTGGATTAAGCGAACCCGACCAGATGATCTCGTCGTCTACAAACACGAGTTTCTCATGCATCCGCAATTTATGCAGAACAAGAACGCCCCAGTCCGACAACGTCTTTTCCAAAAAGATATATTCTGCTAAATCGTGGCGTTCGCGTTCACCGTGCGTTTTTGTTATCACGTAAATATGGACGTCCCTTTCAACTGCAGCACGCAATTCGGACGCAATTGAGGACAAGCGATCTCGCGCAATAAAAGGGGAATAGATGATTATGCGTTTAACGGCGCATCGAAGGTCCTGAAGCAGATATCTGTAAAAATCGATTTGATTGACTACCATTCGGGCTGAGGTCGTTTCCACATCACCGCCAGACACGAGCCGCTGCGAATCCGATACCCTTTGTGCTAGGCCAGCAGGCACCGCATCGATTGCGTTGATGGCTTTGAATTTCTTCCGCAGGAATGGGATGAAGGACTTTCCCAAGAACGCTTTTTTGCTCATCTTTTCGCAGTATGGAAAATCACCGACAATGACAAGGCGATGCTTTGCTCTTGTAATGGCAACATTCAAGAGACGCCGTGTGCTTTCGTCTTGGTCCGGCCTGAACAGTCCGACCTTCCAATGTGGCTCATCATTCACGAGGTCAAGGATCACGACAGGCGCCTCACTGCCTTGAAAGCTGTGTGCGGTGCCGGCCTCGACAATGCCCGAAAGACCTTCCTCCTTGATTAACATCTTCAGCAGGCGGGCATGGGGGGTGTAAGGGCAGACAATCAGAATTTTTGGAGTAGTTGAAATTTCGCGGGGCTTCTCCAGATAGTCATCTCGAATAAATCTTCTGGCGAGGTCTACGCACAACGTCGCAGAGAGGAAATTGAGGCGGCTAGGGGAAGCTCCATGCGCAACGCTTGTCACCCACGCGCCTGTGCTCGCAGTATCGACTAATAAAACGGGCGCATCATGTCCCCAGGAAGCATTGTACCATCCTTTCAACTCTTCATCTTGCCTTGTGAAATATTTCGATGCATCCCCGTTCTTGAGCTTGCCATCGTATATGAGTTCGTTTGGTATCTGGCTTATGTCCGCATGCATGCGGTATTGACTCTTGAGCTCTACGAAATGTGGAGGTGAAATGTGATTTTCATATGCGCCCTTTACACCCGATTTATCGAAAACGTCTTTACCAAGCCATTCGATCGCAAGGGGGTGCTTGGAAACAACGATTGGAGGGAGCTGCCGGAAGTCGCCCACTATGACAACGTTGGAATCCGCAAGGCTTGCCGCAAGCCAAAGTGCCGGAATGGGCGCCATGGACGCCTCGTCAAGGATAACGGTATCGAAGCGCCTGCTCTGTATCGTGTCCCGTAAGTATGTTCTGGTGAGCGTCGTTACGACGATCTTCGCTTCACACACAAGGCGCTCTTCGATATGCTTCAATTCTTCTTCTATCGATGCAATCTCCGTATCAATCTCGCGGATCCGTGCGTTCGATGCGTCTCTGTCCTTTCGAAGGGATGACAACGAGCTACGTTCGGCGATTTCACATGCACGCTCGTGGGCGGATCGTATCTTTTCATAAATGGATTCAATGCCTCCGGTTCCATCACACTCGAAGCCCCATTCGGACAATGCGTAGGCACGAGTTCGCAACTCGGTATCGAGCCGGTTTCGGATGCTCATGGATTCCCGCTGCATCCTAGATAGCTCGTCTTTAAGGCTTATGATATTCTCACGGAAGAGAGAAGCATCCTTCAAATGCTCGGCAGGCAATTTTCCCGTGCGGGATTCAAAGTTCTTAACATGCTTCTCCATAGCAATAAGCCTCGCTGAAATATCGGATTGTTTTGATTTTGCATCACCGATGCTGTTCTCGCCTTCCAATATCTCCTTGTTCATCTGTTCTACCACCCGCTTTTGTTCTTCATGGCTGGGCACGCCAGTAAATGGTTGCAATGCTACGCGGAGAGACCTGATTTCCGAAACAATCGACTGTGCATTGCATGCCTCGGCAAGAGATTTGTCTTTCTCGGCCTGGATAGATGTGAAGGCGTTGGTTAATTGTTCGACCACTTTTATTTGGGCATCAGGATTCGGAAGCCGTTTCCAGAGCCGCACAAGCGTGCTTGTCGAGAGAGATTCCTTATAGAGAAGAGTTGCGTGCTCTAGTTGGCGTTTTGCAGACTCAAAGTTCGCACGGATTCGCTCGGTTTCTGGTAACAATCGTTCAAGATGAGATCCAGCAGTTTCGGAGGTAGGGAGTTGTTCGAGCCGCTTCCGAAGGGGTTCGGCTTCAATGGAACGCTGTAAAAGGCGCTCAGCCGAAGGCAGCTGCTGCCTGCAGGACAAAACACGGCTTGCCAAGTTAGATTCGACGCGATGCAACGCTTCGAGTCGTTTCTTGTACTCCTGAATCTGGACTTCTGCTTTCTGATTTTCGAGAGCTTCCAGCTCAATTGCTTCCCAGGCGTTGCGCTGTGCCTCCAATAGCTCAATATTGGCGTTGAGTTTCGCTTCCCTTGATTCGGTTTCGTGCAAGTTCGTAAACCGACCGGAATAATTCTCAATGTCGGCTTTAGCAACGGAGGCCCACTCGCACAAATCTATTGTTCTCTGGAAATCCTTAACCTTGACAAGAACTTCCCCACGTTCTTCCTGTAAGCCATCTTTTTTATCGCTGAATTCGGCCGCCTGCTTTTCTGCCAGCTTGCTCAAAAGCAGTTCGGGCTCGTGATCGCGGATATCGTCTTTCTTGGGATTGCCCACACGCAATATTTCGCCTTCCGAAAACGCGCCCGCTAGGTTGCGTGCAATCTTGCCGAGAGCGCCGTCAACTGCAGTGTTTGTGTGCGAAACAACAAGCAATGTACGATTGCTCCGGAATAAGCCCCCACCAATCTTGCCGATAACTTCGGTTTTTCCAGTGCCCGGTGGGCCCCAAATGAATGTTGTGTCACGACCCAAGCTACTAGCAATTGCGCTTAGTTGTTCCGGATTTATTCGCTCGCTAGTTGAATCAATAGCCTGGGGATTACCCCTTGGAGGCGATACCCCTAAAATTCGGTCGCCACCAGGATTGGGCTTGTCTCCATATGCCGTTAATCGTTCAGCCAGTATTTTCATCAGAAACGTAATGCTCGTTTGAAGCCGGGCGATGGGAATGAACGGCCCAATATTCGTATTGACGCTGATCGTAACGGACAGCCCTTCTTTGGAAACGATTAAAGTGTCGAGCGGCGGCTTGCCAGGCAGAACGAGTTCCCCAGGGGAGTCATCCGGAAGATTGAGCAGGGAATCAATGGAAAAAGTGTACTGATAATTCGTTCCGATCTGTGCGATTTGCCTGCCGTTTGACAATGATATCGCACCGCTTGCAGCGGAACGCTTGGCCGCTTCGATCTCCTCGCGCAGGGCAGCGCAGAATTCCTCAATCAGCGGTGGCTGTTTTCTAACGCCATCCATACCTCACGATTCTATACCTGGCAGAGATATCAATGTAAGAGAGAAGCGAAGGCCCAGACCTCCCGACCTGGGGAGGATCTCCATCACGATCTCGAAGTGGTCGGGGCGGAGGTCGATTAGCATCCCGCGAAGCGGTCGTCGTAGATGCGCCGGAATTCCTCGAAGTGATCGCGGAGCAGGAGGCAGAGCGGCGTCCGCAGGCGGCGGGCGAGAGCCGTAGGAAGGGCCTGCTTGAGAGGCGGGGACGCATGCGGATTCGCCGGGGTAGACGGATCCCGGACGGGCACGCGGGCGCGGTATCGGAAACACGGCGGTGGGTGAACGGGCGCGGGGCGGGGGCTCGGCTCTTCCTCCCGGTCTCGTCGCGGCCACGGCCGGGAGACGAATACATGGCGTTGGACCACTCCTCGACAGGTCGGCGCGATCCGACCCCCTTCCCGCGCCCTTGCATTGCTCCGATGGGGGTTTGAGATCGGCCGCTTCCGGCAGTCTGCTCCGTTTTTGGGGATGCCTTCCCGTTGCCATCGCGGACCCAGGGAGGGGGCGGGGCGCGCACCGAAGCGACCTGTCGGAGCGTGGGCGAACGCCATGGAGTCGTGGTACTGCCGTCGCCCCCGCGGGGACCGGGAGAGGGGGGCGCGGGGGGGGGGGGGGGGGGGGGGGGGGGGGGGGGGGGGGGGGGGGGG
>CAYHQZ010000130.1:0-11439 GCA_964358555.1 uncultured Planctomycetia bacterium | reverse complement strand
GGTCCACGGCAGGTAGACGAATTCATGGCGTTGGACCGCGCCTCGACAGGTCGCTGCGATCCGAGCCCCCACCCCTCGCCCTTCTTGTTCTTCGTACCCAGGAATACAGGGCTCGGCGCCACCATGCTGCAATCGAGAAGTCGGACGCAAGAGTTCAGTTGTTACGGGAGGCGCCCCCCCGGATCAGTCGGCCGGCAGGATTTCGGCGCTTACCGTGCTCTGGAGCGTTCCGTTCCCCGTGATCCGGCCGGAGATCTGGCCGTTTTGGAAGGGGCGTTCGAAGGAAACCTTGCCGTCGATTTTCCGGAGAATCTCGATCCCGAGATCGGGGAGGTGCTTGAGGGTGACCTTGCCCTTGAACTTCGAGACGAGGGGGGTCTCGTTGGGCACCGGGAGGGTGAACTCCAGCTCGAATTCCCCCTCCCATTTCGCCACGTAGCGCTTGAGTTCAGGGTCCAAGTCCACGGACACGAGCTTCAGTTTCCCGCGCCCGCCGCTCGCCTCGGGGATGGCGGCCTTCACCTGGGCCTCCGGGACTTCCTTTTCCTCGCCGATCGCGGTTTCTCCCTCGGGGACGAGGCGGCCCATCCGGATCCGCTTGAGCTCGTCGGCGACCTGCGGATCGGCGTCGTCGTTGAGAGCGACCGAGCCGTCGTCCTTGAGCGTCATCCGGACGGTGGAATCCTTTGCCGGCAGATCCTCCGGCTCCATCTTTCCGGTCAGCTCGCTCTTTTTCGTGAGCGAGTCCGCCTCGGTCTTTCGCTCGATGACGGACGGGCGGCCGTCTTTCACGGCCTTGACGGTGTCCGTGAATTTCTTCTTCCAGGACGACCTGTCCTGGCTCGGTATCTGGCTCTCGGGGAAGTTGTCGAGACGGCTGTGCAGGACGATCGTGATGTTCGTGAGCCCCGAGTCGCTGACCTGGCACTTTAAGCCCACGGGGACGTTCCAGCCGGCCTTCAGCTTCCCGCCCACGAGGGGATTTCGCGGCGCGGCCGGCGCGGCCTTCGCGGCGGCGGCCTTCTTTTCGTCCGCGGCCTTCGCATCAATCGCCTTTTTCTCGTCCGCAGGCGCAGCCTTTGCGTCCGGAACCTTTTTTTCGTCGCCCGCCTTCTTCTCGGCCGGTTGCGCGGCGTTCCGGTCATCGTCCCGCTTCGGGCAGCCGAGGGCCGAAAGCGCCAGCGCCAGGATCGCCGCGAAGAGCCCGTGTTGAATTCCCTTCGCCGTCATTGTGAGCCTCCTCCCTCCGCCACGCCGGGCCGGAGGCGGGAAGTATAGTCCGCGCACAACTTCGTTCGCATTTCCATTGTGGCGGAAGTTGTCATCGGCAATGAAAAGAAAGGCCGCGGGTTTGTCAGCGCGAATGACGACCCTGGAAAGCCCCTCTTCGGCCGCCGATTCGCCGATCGAGTGAGCGGGCCGGTTCAGCCCCTCGCCGTCCGGCCGTTCTTCTCGGTGTAGTCGAGCAGCGTCTGGAACTGGCGGAAGAAGGCGTGTTCGTCCACGCCCACGGGGGTCTTGAAGAAGGAGGCGAGGTGGGGGAGCAGGCCCACCGTTCCGCGGCTTTGCGCTTCGCAGGCGAAGCGGGCGAGGTCGATGGTGAGCGGGGCGGCGAGCATGGAGTCGGCGCCGTCCCAGATGAGCTGCAGCTTCATCCGCGTTCCGAGGTAGCCCTCGAAGTGGATGAAGTCCCAGGCGACCTTCCAGTCGCCGAGCGAGGGGACGTAGTCGATCTTTACGGAGGAGTGCATGCCCGGATCCGTGAGAAGCGAACGGAGGCTCCGGTCCTTGTCGCGCTCCTTGGCCGCCTTGCAGGCGGGCTCTTCCAGGACGAGGCCGTCGCGGTTTCCGAGGATGTTGTGGCCCTCCCAGGAGAGGACCTTGAGGGCGCGCGCATTGAACATCGGCGCCAGCACCGTTTTCAGGAGTGTTTCCCCGGTCTTTCCGTCCTTGCCCATGTGGGGCACGCCCCGATCGAGGGCGAGCGTTTGGAGCGCGGGGATGTCGTTCGCGTCGGAGGGAGTGAAGTTCACGAACGGAAAGCCGCACCGGATCGCTGCCAGCGCGTAGAGGATGGCCGAGCGCATCTCGCCCCGTCGGTCCTTCGCGACGACCGCCATCAGCGCGTCGGGGTCCTGCCAGGACGCGGGGATTTTCGAGACCGGCGCGGTGGAGGCCGTGTTTACGACGACGATCGAATCCGCGCGGACCTTCTTCTGGAAGGCCCGGAGGTTGCGCTCGATCGCTTTCAGCGAGGAGGAAAGGCTTGCGCCCCGCTTGGCGCGGGGGTCGGCCATGTTCCGGACGGCGGCGGCGTCGTTCAGGGTGACGCCGAGATCGATCCGGGAGGCGAGGGCGCGCAAGGGCTTTCGGAGCCGCTCGATGAGGGGCGCGGGCGGGAAGCCCGACTCTTGGTGCATTTCGAGCGCGCTCTCGAAGGGCGAGCCCGTGCGGACGTCGCATCCGCCGAATTCGAGGCGGTCGAGGGCGGGAAGGCCGAGTCGTTGGAACGCCGGCAGTTCGCTGACCAGGCCCTGCGGGGCGACGAGCCCCGCCCGCATGGCTTCCAATCCGACGGCGGCGCAGGTCGCGACCCCGCCGAGGGCTCCGATGTAGTAGACGCCGATTTTTTCATTCATGGGAGGAAGAAAGATACTCCTTTTCTGCATTTTCGCAGGACGTTTTTGCGGGGGACGCCCACCGCGAGCCGGGAATCGAAGGCCACCGCCCGGGCGCGTAGGGGCACGGCATGCCGTGCCCCTACATGCCGGATCATCCCCTTATTCCTTGTCCAGCCAGCGGTTCGCGATACCGAGGGCGTGGAGGGCGTAGGACGTCACGAGCGTGGCGTCGCCTTCCTGCCATCGATCCGCGGCGTTCGCCCACGACCCGTCCTCTTTCTGGAGGGACGAAAGCTTCGATACCAGCTCTCGGGCCCAGAGGTGCTTCTTTCCGTCCTTGTCCGTGATCGCAACCTCGCCGTAGGCGTCGAGGGCCTTCGCGAAGGCGCGGTAGTAATAGAAGAGGCCCTGCAGGGCCGCCTCGGGCTTCTCGCCGCGCAGCCCCGCGTTCTCGTCGAGCGTCCAGTTCGCCTTGATCCAGTTCATCGCGCCCTGGACGCGGGGGTCGTCCTTGTTGACGCCCGCATAGAGGAAGGCCAATAGCCCCTGGTAGGTCATCCCGGCATAGGCGATCGGGCTCTTCGTCCCGTCCGGATTCGCGGTCAGTCCGCTCTTCGAGTCGCCGACCGAGTAGCCCATCCCGCCGTCCGCGCCGGGGACGATGTCGGTGCCGTCCTTCGTCTTCATCTTGAACCTCGCCATGTCGTTCGACTCGGCCCGGTTCTGGACGCGCGAGATGAACTCCGCGGCCCGCTTCATGACGTCCGCATCGGCCCCGACGCCCGCGTCATGGAGGGCCAAAACGGCGAACGCAAGGTTCGAAAGGTCGGGATTCTCCTTGTTGCTTCCGTAGCCGATGGCGCCGTTGTAGGCGCCGTCCGTGCGCTGGATTCCGATCTCGTAGTCCCGCGCCGCCGCGATGGCGTCCTTGTATTTCTCCTTGTCCACGGCGACGAGCGCCATGATCGCGACGGAGGTGTTGTAGTTCGCGTAGCCCATCTTCGGATCGAAGATGGCGCCCTTGTCCGGCCCCTCCTTCTGCTGGGAGGCGAGGATGAAGGCGACGGCCTTCTCGATGACCTCCTTCGCGGACTCCTTGGCGCCGGCCTCCACGAGGGCGGCGATGGCGAGGCTCGTGATGCCGACATGGGGCTTCGCCCCGATCGATCCGTCGGGCTTCTGCTGGGCCTTCAGGAATGCAACCGCCTTGTCCATGGCGGCCTTTGCCTGCTCCTTCGGCGAGGCAGGATTTCCCGCGCCTGTCGCGGCGGGGATTCCGATTGCCAGGACCAGGACCCATGCCGAAGCCGCCGTCCGAATCCATTTCGCGTTCATTGCGATGCCTCCTTATCGGTTTTTAGAAAGTCCGTCCCGTATTCGGTAGTAGTTCGTGACGAATTCCCGCAGATGGGGGGGGATCGATTGCAGCGCCTCCATGGAACCGTCGGGCCGGGAGACGACCGAGACCACCGGGTGGCGCGTGGTCGCGTTCCCTTCGGCGCGGTCGATCGCTTCCGGTTTTTTTGGGGACTCGCCGCCGGAAGCGTGCTCCCCGGCCTGGGCGAGGGCCCAGGCGATCCGGGACGTCACGACGTCGGGGAGGCCGGCGGCGATCGCCTGATCGAGGAGCTGCTGGCGCTCCTCCTCCGAAAGCGTCCCGGCCTCGAGAGATGCGATCCCGCGTTGGAGGGCTTCCCGGAGGTCCTTCGGCAGGTTTCCCGCGGCGGCGCCCCGGAGGATCCGGGCCGCGACGGCCGCCCGGCCGTTCGCGTGCGCCTCGGAGGCGGGAAGAAAGGCCAATCCCCCGCACATCGCCGCCAGGACCGCGCTCGCAAGCGCCGCCGGCGGAGGGAGGAACGCGATTCGCAGGGACTCGCCCCGGTCCGCCCAGGCCCGGTCGGCGGCCTTGGCGATCCGGGGACCGAACGCTCCCCATTCCGGCCGGACGCCGGTTTCGAGGGCCGCGCCGAACAGGCCGTCCGCGCCGGGGACGCGGGCGTCCGCGAAGGCCGCGGCTTCCGAAAGCGCGACGGGACGGGCCAGCCCCGCGGCCGCGCCGATCGCCGCCCCGACCGCGAAGAACGCCGCGGGAAGCCACGAAGGCTCCGGGAGACCCGCGCGGGCGATTGCCGCCGCCGCCGCGCCCAGGACGCCCCCGATGGCGAGGCCCGAGAACCCGCGGTCCCAGGCCAGCCGCATCGTCAGCCGAAGCGCGAGAAGGCGCAGGCCGCGCCGGACCGCCGAGGCCTGCGCGCGCATGTCATTTCTCCTTCGCGGGGGGGGGCGGCGCCGCCTTCGGAGCGGGGCGGATCTCGAGGATCGCGGGGGTTCCTTCGACGGGTATCCGCTTCTCGTTCGCCCGGATCTCCTCATGGCTTAGGCCCTTTTCCGAGAGCGAGACGTCGATGATCGAGGCCGGGTCGTGGCAGGTCCCGACGATCTGTCCGTCCACCTCGGCGAGGAAGGTCTCGCGTTCCGTGCGAGGGTCGCGCTCGAATCGGGAGCCGGAAAAGATCCAGTGGAATCCCGGCAGGGTCTCGCCGGTCTTGGCCCGCATGAGGAATTCCTCCGCGTGGGTCTCGCGGGCCGTGCCGACGACCTTCGCGCCGGCCGCCGCCCCGAGAACCTTCTCGAGGGGTTCGGACGCCGGCTTGTCGCCGCGGGTCCAGCGCACGATGGGGGACGCCGGGCCCGCAAGCGGCAGTTCGGCCTTCGCGTCGACGGCCGCGAAGAGATCGATCTCCTTGCCTTCCTTCTGGACGAGAATCGTAAATCCCCGGTCGGCCGCTTCCTTCCCGAGGGCCTCGGCGACGGCCGGATAGACGGGCGCCCGGGTTTCTCTTCCGTCGCGCGTCGAGACGGCCTCGACCTCGGTCCAGCGGACGATGATCTCCACGGGATCGCCCGTCGGCGGGGTCGGATCCCCCTGGGCCTTGGGGCCCGTGCCTGGCAGCCCCTGCTTCAATCCGAGCATCAGGAGGGCGAACTGGATGTCCCGGGGCTTGGCCTCGCAGTAGAAGACGCTTTCGTGGTCCTTGCCCATCCCCTTCTGGCAGACGAGATATTCGATGAATCCGCGGCGGACGCCGATGACCGTGTCCAGTTCGACGCGTTTTTCCTTCTTGAACAGGCGGATCCCGCGGCCCTTCACGATGTCGCCCCCGGCCGGCGCCCGATCCGGCGTGCGGATTTCTTCGGCTCTTACGCCTACGGAAAGTCCCAGGCAGAAAACGGCCAAGGCGGCTGACTTCATGGAATGTCTCCTTTGGATCTATATCAATCCTCGTGCCGAAGGGAAAACCATCATAACCGCCGGGGAATCGAGCGGTTGCGCCCGCCGGAACGTTTCGGGTCAGGGCGTTCTGTCGGCCGGATCGCCAGGCGGAGTCGGCGGGGGCGACATCCCGTTGGCGGGCTTCTCCGGCTGCAGGAAGAAGTCGAACGCTCGGGCTTCGTGCGCGGTGCCGATCCGGCGGCGCTCGGGCAGATGCCCCGGGGCGCTCACCTCGATGTCGCGCAAGATCGGCTCGCGCCGCTCGATCCGCTTCCCCCGCGCAAGCGCGTCGAGGCTCCCGAAGAGATTGTCGCCGCCCTGCGAAACCAGGAAATCGATCACCACGACGACGGACCAGGGAATCGCAAGGACGGGATCGAAGGGCGTGGACCACTCCCGGCGGGAGCGGATGCGGGTCTGGAATTCGACGGAGGCTGCGGTTTCTCCGAGGGCCTTGCCGTCCACGACGATGGTGGCCTTCTCGGGGGTGGCCCGGATGGGCAGGGCCTGCGGCTCGATGCGCTCGGAGGAGGTGAAGGGGACGGGTGTGCAACAGCCGGAAACGGCCGCGGCGAGGATGGCCGCCGCGCACGCGCGCTTCATCGTGTCGCTCCCGCCCGCCGGGCTAGCGGAACTCCCGCTTGATGGCGGCGAGGGGGAAGTTCCGGCCCGGGCAATCGGTCTGCTTGATGTCCTTGTGGCCGTAGATGTGCGAGCCGGAAATCTGGTGCTCCTGCATCAGGAACCGGATCAACTGGCGCAGGGATGCCATCTGTTTTGCGGTCGGGGCCGTTGCGTTGAAATTTCCTACGAGGCAGATCCCGATGCCGTGCTGGTTGTATTCGTAGACGCCGGCGTGGGCGCCTTGCTTCTGGAGCAACCAGCGCTGGCCGACCGCGACGTCGCCGTCGGTCTGCTCGTCGCCCCGGCGCCTAAGGCCGTTTCCGATCACGAAGTCGTAGCCCAGGCCGTCCCAGCCGCGGGCCTTGTGGGCGACGTCGAACTCGCCGGCGGATCCGGTGGGCGTGCCGCTGTGGTGGATGACGATGTGCCGCCACTCCCGCGGGCTCGTCCCCGCCGGGACCCGCCAGTCGAGCGGGGTGCCCGAGGGCGTCTTGGGCAGCGTGGGCTTCGCGACGGCGGCCTTCTTCGCGCGCAGCGTCTGGAGGAAGCTCTCGGGCACCTCGAGGGTGCCGGCCCGGTAGCGGGGGGGCGCGTCGAGGACGACCGGCTGGCCGTTCACCAGCGCGTATTCGAACCCGGGGGCGAGCGAGACCCGCATCCCCGGCGCGTCGAGGACGACCCGCGGGGAATCCTCGTCGAAGATCGCCTTCATCCGGGTCGCCCGGAGCAATTCCGGAAGCGAGACCCACTTCACGCCTCGCGACGTCTCGGCGCCTCCGCAGCCGGCGAAGGCGAGGGAAACCGTCGCGAACGCGAGGACGGCGGCCCTCGGAAATCGATCGCCGGGAGGGGGATGGCGCATGCGGGAGCGCGGGAAAAGGCAGGCCGTTCCGAGGGATCGGACTGTATCCGAGGCGCCGGGCCGTGTCCAGCGCACCCGCTTGGCGGCCGCCTTTCTCAACTGCAAAATACGGGAGGGGGAGGGGGGTGGCCCGTAGCGACCTGTCGGAGCGCGGTCCAACGCCATGAATTTGTTTACCGGCCGTGGACCGCGCGGAGACCGGGAGCCTAGGGCCGCCTCCCTCCCCCGACCTGCCGCTCTTTCAGCTACGGGATGCGCCCTCACGGCGCGGGGCGGAAGAAGACGACGTAGGGGGAGCGGGTTCCCTTCGCGCCCTGGGAGAGGTTTCCGCCGAGCACGATCGGGCCCGGCGGGAAGTCCTTTTCGTAGATGGCGAGGGGATTGGTCCACTTGGAGATGACCGTCTCCATCTCCGTCCGGCGGAACGCCCGCAGCCAGGCGGGGATCTGCTCCGCGCGCCGATCGTAGGCGACGAACACGCGGGCCGGCGAGGCGAGCTCGAACGTAAGAAGGTCCGCCTCCTCGCGATCCTTGTCGTCGCACGCGGTCTTGAGAAGCGCCAGCCCCTGGAGGGGCTCCGGGAGCTTCTGGAACACGTAATCCCGATCCGTGAAAGCGGTCCCGTCGATTTTTGCCGTTCCCATTTCGTAGCGCTTGCCGCTCCTCGCCGCGATGCCGCGGACGAGGGCGCCGGGCGGGCCGGCCTTGTCGGGCGAGGCCTGCGCCTTCGCCGGGGGCGGCGGCGGCGCGCTGTCCGCGCCGGCGTCGCCTTCCGGCAGGACGAAAACCGTGTAGTTCCGCCCGTCGCCGGGGTTCGCCCCGAGGGTCACGGGACCGGCCGGGAGGCGGGGGCTTCGGAAGAGGTTTGCGACCGCGTCGCTGCGGTACCAGCGGAAGGTCAATCGTCCGTCCATCCGCTCCCATCCGCGCATCCAGCCGGCGGGGGAGAGTTTCGGATCGAGGCCGACGACGATCCGCGAAGGCCTCGCGAGCGTGAAGGACAGGATGCGGTCCTTTCGCTCGTCGCGATCGCTGCTCGGCGTCCGGATCCACGCGGCGCCCTCGAGGAACGGCGGATACGAGAGGACCTTGGAGTCGGTCTTCCCCTCGTCCTTCGGCCCCTTCGGCGCGACGTAGGCCGTGCGATCCGTGTAGAAGCTCTTCCCCCGCTCGATTCGCTCGATGGCGAGGGTCCGGCCGGTGTGGGACTGCAGATCCCGCACGAGGGAGGAGGGATCAAGACCGCCGGCCGGCGGCGGGGCGGCGGGCGGCAGCGGTGCGACGGCGGGGGGCTCCGGCGGCGGGGCGGGCGTCTCCGGCGCGGTCTTCGCGGGGTCCGGGGCCTCGGGCGGCGCCGGCTCGGCCTCCGCCGTCTCCTCGTTCTTCGCAAGCGCTGCCTCGAGCGCCTCGATCCGCGCGGCGAGGGGGCCGAGCCAGGGCGCATCCGGCGTCTTGCGCAGCGTCTCGAGGCCGGCGCGGACCTCGGCCCATCGCGTGGCCGCCGTGGCCCGCTCGGCGGCGGCGAGCGCCTGCTGCGCCCGGGCCCCCTCGAGCTTCCATGCGTCGCGCGGCTCGGCGGCTCCGAGGAGGCGGGAGGCCTCCTCCGCGTGCCCCCCGTAGAGGAGGAAGAGGCCGCGCGTGCGGGCGTCCGCCGGCGCGAGCCCCTGCGTGCGCGCCGAGAGGACCGCCTCCTCCAGGTGGAGCGCGGAGAGCGACGGGATCGGGACGCTCGCCGATATCCCGTCGAGCTCGATCCGGCCGTCCCGCACCCGCAGGATCCGGCTTCCCGCGCGGCCGCGGAACCGGGTCGTCACGTCCTTAAAGGAGGAGAGCCGCTCCGCGAGCCGCCGGGCGTACGGCGCTGCCCGCTCGACGTCCGCGATTTCGAGCGCGATCTCCGGCTCGATGGCGCGCAGGTCCGGCGAGGCGCGGAGGGCCCGGAGGCGGTCGAGCGCGGCATTTCCGTCTCGGGCGGCGAGAAGGGGGGCGATCTCCTGAAACCAAGCCCGCTGGAATTCGGCGCGGGCCTCGGTTGCGGGCTTTTCCGGTCTTGCGACGATCGCGGGCGGAGGCGTCGGCGTGGGCGGCGGGGCCCAGGCGATGGGCGGGGGCTCCGGCGGTGCGGGGGCGGGCTCCTGCTCTTCGGGCTCCTCGGGCGGTTCTTCCTCCTCGTCCGGCGGAATCGCTGCGGGGTCCGCGGGTTTCGGGGGCGTCGTCGCGACGTCCGGCGGCGCGGGCGTCGGCGCGGGGAGGGCGGGGGGCGCGACGGGAGCGAGGGGTGCGGCCGGCGGGGCGACGGTTGGCGGCGGAGAATTCCGTTCGGCCTCGGCGATCCGCGGAGCCTCCGGCGGCGGGGTTCTGGGCCAGAGCGCGATCGCCGCCGCGACCAGGAGGACGCCAGCCGCGGCGATTCCGATCGGCAGGATCCGGGAGGCCGGGCGCTTCCCGGTCTCCGGCGGGATCGGGCGCTTCCGGCCGGGGGCGCGCGAAGGCCGGGCGCGGGGGGATGCAGCGGCCGGCGCGGCGTCCGCGGGTTCGGCCCGCGCGGACGGCAGGCCTCCCGCGCGAACGGCCTCGATCGCCTCGATGAGCTCCGCCGGCGTCGCGTATCGGGCGTTCCGGTCGGGCGCCATCATCGTCCGGACGAGGGCGTCGAAGCCCTCCGAGACGTCGACGCCCGCCTCGCGCGGGGGGAGCCACGTCCCGGCGAGCGCCTTGTCGAGGACCTCCCGGACCGTCCGGCCCCCGTAGGGGGGATGGCCCGCGACCGCGTGGTAGAGGGTGGCGCCGAGCGCGTAGATGTCCGCGCGCGCGTCGATCGACTTTTCTCCGCGGATCTGCTCCGGCGGCATGTAGTAGGGCGTCCCGAGGGCCGTGCCGGAGCGGGTGAGGGTGTTTCCCTCCGAGATGAGCATGGACAGCGAGGCTCCGGGGTCGAGGCCCTCGAGGGCGGCCAGCGGCCGGGCGTCCGTCTCCGGCTCCGCGTCCCGGCGGATTTCCTTCACGAGCCCCAGGTCGGCGAGCTTCGCCTGGCCGGATGCCGTGAGCAGGATGTTCGAGGGCTTGATGTCGCGGTGCAGGATCCCGGCCCGGTGGGCGGCGCGCAGGGCCTTCGCCATCTGCGATGCGATGCCGAGCGCGTCTTCCTCGGAGAGCGGGCCGCTTTCCTGGATCCGCCGCCCGAGGTTCGTTCCCTCGACGAATTCCATCGCGAAGTAGTGCAGCCCCTCCGCCTCGCCCACGTCGATTCCCTGGACGATGTTCTCGTGCTTAAGCAGGCTCGCCGCGCGGGCCTCCTTCGAGAGGCGCTCCCGGAAGACCGGATCGCGCGAGAAGCGGGGGGCGATGACCTTGAGCGCGACGAGGCCCTTGCGGCCCTCCATCCGCGCCTTGTAGACGATCCCCATCGCCCCGGACCCGAGCGTCTCGAGGATTTCGAAGCCGTGAAGACGGGGGACTTCGTTCATGCCTGATCCGCGGAAAGCGCGCCGCACCTCCCTTGCCCCGTCATTGTATCCTTGTATCCGCGGCCGGCTCGAACCACGTCTCCCGGCTCGAGAAGCGGGCCGTCCGGAAGGGCTCGGCGTACTCGACGCCGATGGCCTTTCCCCAGGCCCGGGCGCGCCGGCGGACGTGCTCGTTTCGGAACCGGGTCCACTGCGAGGCATGCGCGGCGCACATCTCGATCTTCTTAACGAACCAGGCGCTCACGTCCTCCACGACGTCGGCGCCCGGCGCGAACATCCCGTCGTAGCAGGAGTCCCCCGGGCTCCAGAACTGCAGGGCCGCCTTCCCGAACCGCTCGCGCCGCTTGTTCATCGCGCGCCAGACCATGGAGGCCGTCGCGTGGTGCTCGGGATCGAGATCGACGGGCGTCTGCGTGAGGACGATGTCCGGCTTGAGATCCGAGAGGAGCGTTGCGAGGCGCTCGACCTCGTCGGCGCGCTCGAACGCGGCGAGGAGCGGCGGGCGCTCGAGCACCGCGGCGGGCGCGGGCGATCCCGGCGCGAATCCGATCTCGACGGCGGCGCCGCGCGATTCGTCCCAGTAGCGGCGCT
>CAYHQZ010000129.1:0-11497 GCA_964358555.1 uncultured Planctomycetia bacterium | reverse complement strand
GCTGCCGGCCGGCGGCGCGGCCGTCTTCGCGGGGCGGCCGCCCGACTCCCCCGCCCGGCCTTTTTTGGCCGTCGCCCTCGAAATCGCGGGCCGGCCCGCGGCACTTCGGACGGCGGAGGAGGAGACGAAGCGCCGCCTCCTCCGCGAGTTCGAATCCGACGTGGAGCTCTCCAAGCCCATCGCCTTCTACGACTGGACGCCCGAGCTGCGCCGCCTCTGGCGGTTCCACCGGTTCCTCCAGGAGGAATTCGACGCCAAGCGGCTCGCGATCCCCCGCGACCTCGCGAAGGTCCTGGAGAAGGACGCGAAACTGCGCAACGAATACCGGCAGATCCTCGCCTTCTTCTCGCGCTTCACGAATCCCGGGGTCTGCCTCTCGGTCGACGACCTGGCCGGCGCGGGGCCGAGCTTCCTCGCCATCAAGGAATCGAAGAAGGTTTCCCACCCGACGGTCGCCTTCCTGCCGCCGCTCACCAGCCGCGAGACGGAACTTTTCGAACGCCTGTTTCCGATGGGGCCGCCCCCGACGGCGAACCTGATGAACGAACTCATCCGCCGGATCCGAACCGGCGAGGTGGACCTCGACCCCGGGAAGGCCGGCGGCTGGTACCAGCACCAGGTTTTCGCCCTGGAGACTCTGCTCCTGCCGGAGAAGGGGCGCGAGAAGGACAAGCTCCTCCTCACCGCCGCCTACAAGCGCCGACTCCTGGAGGCCTTCAAGGCCCTCATGACGAAGAAGCGGGAACTCCACGCGAGGGGGCTGGCGCGGGGGAGGGCGCCGGCGGCGATGATCGCTCCGCCCCCCCCCGCCTCCGTCCGTCCCCGCCTCCGTCTCGAGCCCGCCGCAACGTTCTACCTGCGCACCGCGCGCGCCTACGCCTTCCTCGAGACCTTTCTCCGCGCCGCCGCCGGGGAGGAGCGCCTGAAGGCGCTCCACGGCCTCTCGGAATCGGGCGTCCGGAAGGCCGACCTCGCCGCCGAAATCGCGGACCTGCGACTGCGGTTCTATGGCTTCCATCTCCTCTCCTGCGAGGACATCGGGATGCGGCCGGCCATCTCGGACGAGGAGGCCGTCGACGCCGACGCCGCCAAGCGCGCCGCCGAGGAATACCTGGCGCGCCTGAAGGACGACCCCGACCTGATCCGCGACGTCCGGTTCGCGATCCCCATCTACGTGGACGGGAACCGCAACGTCACCCGCCTCTGGGCGGTCCTCGGCGTCCGGATGGCGCACCTCGAGGCCTCCTACGCGAAGCCCCCGTCGATCCGCCCGCTGAAGTCCGAGGGCGACTGGACGCCGGCCGGGGCGCGCCTCCTCGGCGATTCCCTCTACTGGATCCCCGTCGAGGAATTCGCCGAATTCGAGCTGCCCGGAAAGGTCTCCCTCACCCGCGCCGAATTCCGCGCGATCTGCGAGCGTTGCAAGACCAAGGAAGAAATCCTGGCGGCGCTGAAGGCGAGGTAAGACGTATTCAACACCCTATCCTGCAAAGGGATTGAAAGACTTGCAGAATGCGATAGACTAAGTCCATGACTAAGTCACATGAGAATCAGTCCGTTCCTTCCTTCTTTCCAGCACGGGAGGAACCGCCTGAAAGCGTCAACATCCACCAGGCCAAGACGCACTTCTCCAAGCTTCTTCGGAAGGTCCAGCGGGGCCAGGAGATCGTGATCGCGAAGGCTGGAAAGCCGCTCGCGAGGCTGGTGCCGATGGAGGGAGCCGGGGGACCGAGGATTGAGGGGCAGGACCGGGGGAAGGTCTGGATCGCGGACGACTTCGACGCCCCCCTGCCGGACGACGAAGCCGCCCTCTTTGAAGAGCCATGAATCTCCTCCTCGATCTCCACGTCTTCATCTGGTGGGCCTGCGAGCCCGAGCGCCTGTCCGCCCGCGTCCGGGAAGCCATCCGGGATCCAAAGACCCGCGCCTTCCTCTCCGCCGCCAGCGCCTGGGAACTCGCCATCAAGTTCCGCCTCGGAAAGCTCCGCCTGCCGGAGCCGCCGGAACAATTCCTGCCCTCCCGTCTCGCGAGGAACCGAATCGAGGAACTGCCCGTGCGCCACGCGCACGCCCTCGGAACGCTCGCGCTACCCCCCATCCATCGCGACCCCTTCGACCGCCTCCTCGTCGCCCAGGCGAAGGCCGAGGGCCTATCCCTCGTCACCGTGGACGAGAACGTCCTGCGCTACGGCGGCGAGGTCATCGACGCGAGATAGCGTCTCGGCAGGCGGCACATCAGCGAGAAGGACGAGGCCCGCGGAGTCCAGGGGGCTACGGCTATCGGGATCCTGTCCGGAAGAACGGATCCGGATGCCGGATGGTTCGTTTCGACGCACCTCCTCCCGGATACCGAGGCCTCCGAGACGACCGGAATCGAGCGTCGAGCCAGGTTGGGACTCGCCCGCTACAAGTCGCCCCGATCGGCCAGTTCGTAGCGTAGATCGAGCCGATCCGCCGCATTCATGTTGAGGACCTGCACCGTGGCGCGGCCTTTGGGCGTAAGGCCTTCGATGAAACCCTCGCGAACGGCGAGGTGTTCGTCCCATCGATCGGTGCGAGGGTGGAACAATGGGACGATCTCGCGCGAAAGCGGATCCACCCCGGCGAGGTTCGGCCCCTTGTGCAGGTTGCAGTGATAGCACGCCAACGCCAGGTTGGATGCGTCGTCCTTCCCGCCGTGCTGGCGCGGGATGACGTGCTCGATGTGGAACCGGGCGAAAGGCTCATGCGCCTGGCGCAGCCGGCAATATTCTCAACGATCTTCCGCCCGTTGCCGGACGCGTCTGCGAAGCGCGGCGTCCATCCGGGGTCAGGACGGATGCACGAGGGTCCGGGCCTTGGCCTGGAGGACCGAAATGAAGTCGATCGCCTTCACGTAGGTCTCGTACTGGTCCTTCTCCTCGGGCGTAAGGGTCCCTTCCGTGCACTTGTCGGCCAGTTCATCCAAGCGGGCCTGCGCCGCGGGATCGGCCCGGAGTTCGACGAGCCGGCGGGCCACCTCGGGCGTAAGGCAGCGGCCGACCGGGTCTAGGAAGCGATCCAGGACGCTTGTGTCATGTGCCTGCGACATGATTTTAGTATACCCATTCACCCCTTTATTCGAGGGAAAGGTCGAAACGGTCCTCCGCCGCCCGTCTACAGCCGCTCGTAGGCCTCGCTCCGGTTTCGTCGGCGGGCGAGCTCGCTGGCGTAGCGAAGGCCCAGGGTGGCGGCGTGCTCGCTCGCCCAGTCGGAAAGAAGGATGGAGCCGGTGGGCTCGCCGGGGACGTCGAGCAGGCCGCGCATGAGGCCCTTCATCTCGTCGCGGGTGATCAGGATGTCGCCGACCATCCTTCCGATGAGGGCGGTCCCGAGCCAGGCGAGCGTCGGGGGCAGCGACAGGATCAGGCGGCGCTTGCCGAGGATGCGGGCGACGAGGCGGACGAACTCCCGGTACTCGAACGTCTCGGGGCCGACGGCGTCGACGGTGCGGTTGCCCGTCTCGCTGCCCTCCTTCACGGCAAGCGTTGCGAGATCGTCGACGTGGATGGGGCGCATCCGGTAGCGGCCCCGGCCGAAGATCGCGAGGACGGGGAAGCGCCGGATCGCCCAGGCGATGTTGTTGACCAATATGTCCTCGCCGCCGAACAGAAGCGCCGGCCGAAGGATGGAGTGCGGCAGGCCGGATTCCTTGAGCGCCCGCTCGAGCCGGGCCTTGCCGCAAAAGTAGGGAAGGTCGGAATCCTCGGAGGGATTCGTGATGCTGACGTGGACGATCCGGCCGACGCAGGCGGCCTTCGCCGCCGAAAAGAGCGCGAGCGTGTTTTCGACCGCCTCGTCGTGTAGCGCGCCCGCGGCGGGGTAGCGGACCCAGTAGGTGTTGTGCAAGACCAAGACGCCCTTCAGCGATTCCGCGAGCGCCGCCGGATCGCCGAAGGAGAGCGGCCGGACCTCGACCCGATCCCCGAACGGATTCGGTCGGTTCGGCGAGTTCGTCAGCGTCCGGACGCGGACGCCCGCGGCCAGGAGGCGCTCGGCAATCCGGCGGCCCGAGTAGCCGAACGCCCCCGTCACGGCGTGCAATTCGGACTCGGGCATGAAGGACCTCTCACGCCGGAACGACGCGCGGGACCACGTACGGGCCGTCGGGCATCACGGCGATCCGGGCGGACGGTCCCGCCTCCCGCGCGAGCCGATCGATGGCGGCCTGCAAATCCGGCGCCGGCTCGAGCATCGCGGCGCGGACGGCGGCCTCGGGCAGGCCCGAATGCAAAAGGACCCGGGCCTTCTTCTGGACGAGCGCCTGCTTCTGGACCTGCCACTGGTCGTCGGACTCGAACCCGGGGGCTTCGACCATCGCGAGCGCCTCCGCGGGGGTCTTGCAGCGCGACAACAGCTTCGCGTATTGCCCGTGGGCGGGCAGGCCGTCGCGGCACTCGCTGACCATCAGGATCGTCCCGCCATCGCGGACCGCCTCGGCGGCCGCCGTCATTCCCTTCACGGTCTGGTAGAGGTTCTGGTCGAGGGGAAAGCCCGAATTCGTGGAGATCACGACGTCGAAGGGGGCCGGGACCGGAAAGACAGCCTCGCGCTCGACGGCCCGGCAGCCCGCGCGGTGGGCGGGCCCGGGATCGCCCGCGTAGACGCCGGTGACGCGCCGCGCCGCGTCGATCGTCACGTTCGCGAGGAAGTGCGCGGGACACAGGGCCGCGCATTCCCGGATGGCGCGGTGCAGGGGGTTTTTCTCGCGGACGGCCCAGGTCGAATTCGGATCCCCCACGAGGCGCGCGGAATGCAGCGGCCGGATCGTCGAGATCCCCGCGAGGCCCGGGACCACCGCCTTGGGCCCGCCGGAGAAGCCCGCGAAGAAGTGCGGCTCGATGAACCCCGTCGCGATCCGGAACGTGGCCGTCGCCCAGCGGGCGTTCACGAGGACGGTGATCCCGCCGGGGGCCTGCCCGACGTCGGCGAGGCCTGCGGGGTCGAAGGCGTCGTGGTTGACGACCTCGAAGCGTTCCAGGACGGATCGCCCGAGCATCGTCTCCAGCTCGGCGGGCGTGTTGGGGCGGTGCGAGCCGGTCCCGACGAGGATCACGATCCGCTCGCGCGGGACGTGGGAGAGTTCCTCGAGAATCCAGGGCGCGATCCGCTCGTTCGGGACGGCGCGCGTGCCGTCGGAAATCGCGATGGCCACCCGATCGTCCCGGCGGACGCGCTCGCGGAGCGGCAATGAGCCCTCGGGCTCGCGCAGCGCCGCGAGGAAGGCGGCGTGCTCGTCGAAGAGCGGGTCGGAATGCCGGGCGCGGATCACGGTCGCGCCGTCGGGCACGACAACAGCGAGAAGGCCGCGCCCGTAGGGAAGATCGACGCGCATGATCGAATTCTAACCCGGCGCCGGGATCAGGCGCGGGGCAGGCGCAGCGCGATACCCGGAAACGCCCCGGCCGCCAGTTCGCGGATCGGGTCCCGGTGGCCGCGCGCCCAGGGAAGAAGCTTCCGCGCGCATTCCTCCGCGTCGAGGGCGAACGACGGCGAGACTTCGGCGAGCGTCCCGGGGGGCGCCACGATCCCGCCCTCACGCAGCCACTCCGACCATATCCGCGACAGATCGGCGCGGGCCGTGTCGGCGGAGTCGTCGCCGGTCAGGTTCTTCACCGGCGAGAATTCGGCATGGCGGTCCACTTCCTGGAAGACCGCCCGCTCGGCGTGCCGGAGCGCGTCGAAGAGGAACATCTCGAACTTGAAGGCGTTCGGCTTCTCCGGCGTGACGGAACCCGCCTCCGGGCTCCAGCAGGGGACCTTCTTCTTCGCGAGGTGGAACGGGAGCGGCTTCGCGGCGGTCCCGATCCCGGCGGCCCACGAAAGATCGATCCAGTGCGTCGCGATGCTGCCGTGACGGAACTTGAGAAGGCCCGCGGCGTCCTTCGCGTGGCGCAGCGCGTCCGGCAGGTCGCTGTATTCGATGATCCCGAACCCGCCGCCCCACCGCGCGGCGACGCCCACCGGCTCGGCGGGGTCGCGCTTCTGGACGCACTTCGTGGAGATCCGGGCCATCCCCGCGACGTGATGGCCCAGCAGGATCGGATCGGCGGCGGGGACGATCACGTTGTCGACCTGGAAGGAATAGACGTGCTTCACGCCCTTCGCGAGCAGGTCGGATGCGATCCCGGAGCGCCGCAACGCGTCGAGCGCCCCGCCGTGGCCGTTCGGGGAGAGGGCGAGGCGGCCCGGAGAGGCGAGCAGGAGCCGGCCCTGGAAGTCCGCCGCGGGAAGCATCCCCTGGACCATGAAGCGGACGCGGGACGCCGGCCGGCCGTAAAAGCCGTTCGCCTCGAAATCCGCGCGCGTGGAGGCGTCGTTCGCCGGGCTCGTCATGATCACCCAGTGCAGCTCGACGCCGTGGCGCTTCTCGAGGGCGCCGATCCGCTCCGCGTGGAGCGCGAATATCGGGCGATCGAGGACCGGCGTGATCCGGAACGTCCCCTTGGGGCCGTCGTAGCCGAGCCGCGTCCCCTGCCCCCCCGCGACCATGAGGAGCGCCGTCGCCCCGGCGCGGATCTCGGTTTCTCCGCGCGCCCGGACTTCCTGCTCACGCCTGCATTCCTCCGGCGTGCGGGGGACGGCAATCGCATCGACCGGCTCGGGGTTCGACGGAAGCTCCGGCTTGGCCTCCCCGCGGGCGAATTCGAGAAGCGAGGGCATGAGGTCCCAGTCGAGGGACTCGAGGTCGGAAAAGAGCGTCGAGCGCTCGGATTCGGAGCGATGCTGCCATCCCTGGAACAGGTGGTCCTGGCCGAGGGCGCCGGCGCGCGCCCGGAGGTCGTGTTCGCGCGAATTCGTCATGGCGGCGGATTGTAGCGGCCCCCGACCGGCCCGCATCCGTCCCTTCCGTGGTATAGTTTCCTCCCGACCCGAAACCCAAGGAGGACCACGCATGAACAAGAAAGTCATCGACGCCCTGAACGCAGGCCGCTCGCGGGAACTCTCGGCCATCATTCAATACCTTGCCTTCCATTACGAGATGGACGACCAGCAGTATGGGAAACTCGCGAAGACCTGGAAGGAGACGGGCATCGCGGAGATGAAGCACGCCGAGGCCCTCGCGGAGCGGATCCTCTTCCTGGGCGGCGAGCCGACCACCAAGCCGGACGCCCCCGCCCAGAAGGGCCTGAAGATCGACGCCCAGCTCGCCCTCGGCGAGAAGCTCGAGGCCGACGCGGTCCAGATGTACAACGACGCCGTGAAGCTTTGCGCCGCGGAGGGCGACCAGGGCACGAAGGACGTCTTCGAGAAGCTCCTCGAGGACGAGGAAGCCCATCTCGACTCCTTCCAGAACATCCTCGCGCACGTCAAGGATCTCGGGCCGGCCTACCTCGCGACGCTGACGGGCGAGTAGCCGAATCCGGCGAGACAACGCTTCATCCGGCCCGTCCCTCGATCCTGATACACTCCCAGCCCATGCTCCCCGCTGTTCCCGTCGTCGTCGTCGCCGGGGGAACAAGCCCGGAGCGGGATGTGTCGCTCCGGTCGGGGGCCGAGGCGGCGAGGTTCCTCGACCCCGGATGCTTCCGGATCTCGGTCCTCGTCATCCGGAAGGACGGGGGCGCGCTGTTCCGGGAGCACCCGCTCGGGCGGGCCGACCGGGAGGCGCTCGCAAGGAAGGCCTCGCTGGAGACGCTGCCCGGCATCGAGCGCTGCTCGCTTTTGGACGCGCTCGAGGGGATTCGGCGCAAGGGCGCCGTCGCGCTGCTCGCGCTGCACGGCCCGGGCGGCGAGGACGGCACGATGCAGGGCTGCCTGGAGACGCTTAGGATCCCCTACACGGGCTCCGGCGTCATCGCCTCCGCGATCGGGATGGACAAGATCCGATTCCGCGAGTTCGCGGCCGCGAACGGGATCCCGACGGCCCCGGGGATCGTCCTTCCTCCCGGGATTGCCGTCCGGGGCGCCGCCGAGATCGGGCGGGCGCTGGGCTTTCCCTGCATGGTGAAAATCCCCAGTTCGGGATCGAGCATCGGGGTCTGGAAATGCGGAAACGCCCGGGAGGCCGCGGCGGCCCTCGCGGCCGCCTGGCGGGATTCGGGGGGGAAGCCCGTCCTCGCCGAGGCGTTCCTCGCGGGCCGCGAGGTGACGGTCCCCGTCTGGGAACCCTCCCCCGGCAAGCCTGCGGCGCTGCCCGTCATCGAGATCCGGCCCGCGAAGGGCCGGCCCTTCTTCGATCTGGAGGCGAAATACGACGCCGGCGCGTGCGAAGAAATCGTCCCGGCCCCGATCCCGGACGGGGAGCGCCGCGCCGTCCAGGCCCTCGGCCTCAAGGTCCACGTATTGCTCGGCTGCCGGGGCTTCTCGCGGACGGACATCATCCTCGCCCGCGGGAAGCCCTTCGTCCTCGAAATCAACACGATCCCCGGCATGACCGCCGGGTCGCTTCTGCCCAAGGCCGCGCGGGCCGCCGGGCATTCGCTCGGCGACGTCCTCGCGGCGCTGGTCCGGTGCGCGAAAAAATAAGGAGCGGGCGCACTTGCGATCTTTCGATTCGGCCCCTATCAAGGATCCGAATCGCAAGATCGGAAACAAGTCCCCCATGATTGCCGCCCTCGCCGACGTCGAGCGCTCGGGCCTGGCGAAGATTTCCCGGCTTCCGTTTTCCATCCGGATCCTGCTCGAAGGCGTCCTGCGGCGCCATGCGTTGGGGCTGGCCACGGACGAGGACGTGGAGGCCATCGCGCGCTGGAGCCCCGATCATCCGTCCGGCCGCGAGATTCCGTTTTTGCCATCGCGCGTCCTGCTGCAGGACTTCACGGGCATCCCGCTCGTCTGCGACCTCGCGGCCCTGCGCGAAGCGGCGGGGGCCCTCGGGATCGACCCGAATCGCTTAAACCCGGTCCTGCCGGTGGACCTCGTCATCGACCATTCCGTCCAGGTGGACGCCTTCGGGACGCCCGACGCGCTGGAACAGAACCTCGCGCGTGAATACGCCCGCAACGAGGAGCGCTACGCGTTCCTGCGCTGGGGCCAGCAGGCCTTCTCGAACTTCCGGATCGTCCCGCCCGGCACCGGGATCGTCCACCAGGTCAATCTCGAGCGCCTCGCGACGGTCGTCTGCGAACGGGAGGCGGGCGACCGCACGTGGGTCTTCCCCGACACGCTCGTGGGCACGGACTCGCACACGACGATGGTCAACGGCCTAGGCGTGCTGGGCTTCGGCGTCGGCGGGATCGAGGCGGAGGCCGCGATGCTCGGGATCCCGCAGGGCCTGAAGGTGCCCGAGGTCGTGGGCGTCCGGCTCTCGGGGGCGCTGCCGGAAGGCTCGAGTGCGACCGACGCGGTCCTCGCGATCACGGAGCGGCTTCGGAAGGCCGGCGTCGTGGAGAAATTCGTGGAGTTCTTCGGGCCGGGCTTTCCGACGCTCCCGGTCTCCGACCGCGCGACGATCGCGAACATGGCCCCCGAATACGGGGCGACCGTCGGCTTCTTCCCGGTGGACGCGCAGACGCTGGCCTACCTGCGACTCACGGGCCGCGACGAAGCCCGCGTCTTGCTCGTCGAGGAATACGCGAAGGCCCAGGGGCTCTGGGCGGACCCCGCCGAGCCGCCCCCCGCCTACTCGTCGGTCGTCGAGTTCGATCTCTCCGCGGTCGAGCCGAGCCTTGCGGGGCCGAAGCGCCCGCAGGACCGCGTGCCCCTCTCGCGCGCCGCGAGCGCATTCCGGGAGGCGCTCGCCTCCCCCGTCGAAAAAAGGGGATTCGGCCTGCCGGAGGCCCGGGCGAAGGAATCGCCGCCCGCCCCGGCCATCGGCCACGGCGCCGTCGCCATCGCCGCGATCACCTCCTGCACGAACACCTCGAACCCCGCGCTCATGCTCGGGGCCGGAATCCTGGCACGCAAGGCGGCCGCACGGGGCCTGAAGAGCGCGCCCCACGTGAAGACCAGCCTGGCCCCGGGCTCCCGCGCCGTGACCCAGTATCTCGCCGCGGCGGGGCTGCTCTCGCCGCTTCAGTCGCTGGGCTTCGGCGTCGTGGGCTACGGCTGCACGACCTGCATCGGGAACTCCGGCCCCCTGCCCTCCGCCGTCGGGGAGGCAATCCGGGCGGGCGGCCTCGTCGCCGCCGCCGTCCTCTCGGGCAACCGGAATTTCGAGGGCCGGATCCACCCGCTCGTCCGGGCGAACTACCTCGCCTCCCCCGCCCTCGTCGTCGCCTACGCCCTCGCGGGCCGGATGGACTTCGATTTCCCGACCGAGCCTTTGGGCAGGGACGCCGAAGGCCTTCCGATCTTCCTGAAGGACCTCTGGCCGACAACCGCCGAGATCCGGGAAGCGGAGGCGGCGATCCGCCCGGAGATGTTCAGGTCCGCAAGCCTCTTCGAGGGCGACGAGCGCTGGAGAACGCTGCCCACGCCGTCGGGGGACACCTTCGCATGGAACCCCAAGTCCACCTACATCCGCCGGCCGCCATTCCTCGACGGCGTCAGCGCCGAGATCCCGAAGCCGGCAATCCTCCGGGGCGCCCGTGTCCTCGCGATGCTCGGCGACTCCGTGACGACGGATCACATCTCGCCGGCCGGGTCCATCGACGAGGCCGGCCCCGCCGCTCGCCACCTCGTCTCGCTCGGCGTCGCGAAGGCCGACTTCAACGCCTTCGGGGCCCGCCGCGGAAACCACGAGGTCATGGCGCGCGGGACGTTCGCGAACGTGCGCCTCAAAAACCTCCTCGTCCCGGGCGCTGAAGGCGGCGTCACGGTC
The DNA here is from genome assembly GCA_964358555.1 of uncultured Planctomycetia bacterium. GTDB lineage: Bacteria > Planctomycetota > CAYHQZ01 > CAYHQZ01 > CAYHQZ01 > CAYHQZ01. Next base: position 774 of record CAYHQZ010000129.1, on the reverse strand, counting down.
CACCTGCCTTCCGGCGCGAAGATGCCGATCTTCGACGCCGCCGAGCGCTACCGCGCCGAGAAGACCCCGCTCCTCGTCGTCGCGGGCAAGGAATACGGCTCGGGGTCCTCGCGCGACTGGGCCGCGAAGGGGCCGGCGCTGCTCGGCGTGCGGGCGGTGCTCGCCGAGTCCTACGAGCGGATCCACCGATCCAACCTCGTCGGGATGGGGATCCTGCCGCTCGAGTTTTTCCCCGGCGAATCCGCCGCCTCGCTCGGAATGTCCGGCCACGAGGCCTTCGACCTCGACACCCCCGCGGCCGGGATCCCGCCGCGCGCGGAGATTTCCGTCCGGGCGAAGCGCCCCGACGGACCTCCCCTGGAATTCCACGCCCGCACCCGGCTCGACACTCCGCTTGAATCGGAGATCTACCGGCACGGAGGGATCATGCCGTGGGTGATCCGGCGGCTCCTTTCGCGCGGATGAGCCCCAGAGGAACTCCGGGGCGTCCTGGCATGGATGGAACGGGGAATCTATAATCGGGGTCCCCACCCGAACGAAGGAGGACGTTATGCGCCGGTTCGGACTTTTCCTGGGTGCGACCATGGCCTGCGTGTCCTTGTCCCTGTTCGTGCCGGAAACCGGCAGCGGCGCCGAGAAGAAAGCGGGCGCGAAGAAGAAGAAGGGCGCCCCCCCCGCCAAGAAAGGCGGCGAACCGATTCCCGGCATCACCCCGCCCCCCGCGGGCGGCGAGACGGCGCCCCCCCCGGCCGCCGGCGGCGAAACGGCGCCGGC
>CAYHQZ010000128.1:0-11557 GCA_964358555.1 uncultured Planctomycetia bacterium | reverse complement strand
CCGAGCCCCCGCCCCTCGCCCGTGCCCGGTTTGTACCCCCGACGCAAAAGTTCAGATTATCGGCGTATCGGGAGGGGTGTCTGGCTGCGGCGTTTCGGCGTTCGGGGCCTAGCCCTTGCGCGCGGGCAGGCCCGTTCCGGCCCGCTCGCCGACGTCGAGGCGGATCCAGCGTTTCAGCATCCATCGGACGGCGAGAAGATCGTGGGCCGCCCGGAAGATGCGGTTGCCGAGGCCGTATTTGCTCTTGCCCGAATGGCGCGGGCGGTTTAAGACCTCGGTCTCGGTGATGCGGAAGCCCTGGGCCTGGATCAGGATCGGGAGGAAGCGGTGCAGGCCCGTGAAGGGCTGGAGGCGCTCCACGCACTCGCGCTTAAAGACCCGGAACGTGCAGGAGGAATCGTGGAAGGAGTCGCGGGTGAAGCGCTTCCGGATGCCGTTGCCGATGCGCGACACCGCGAGGCGGAAGAGGGAGTCGCCCGCGCGGCGCTTCTTGCGGTAGCCGCAGACGGCGTCCCACTCGCCGATGAACGAGACGAGCCTCGGCAGGTCGGCGGGGTCGCTCTGGAGGTCGGCGTCCATCGAGGCGAGGATCTCGCCTTTGGCCTCCCGGAAGCCTGCGAACAGCGCCGCGGTCTGGCCTAGGTTTTTCGCGAGCCGGACGAGGCGCACGCGCGGGTTTTCGAGGGCGATGGCCCGCGCCGTCTCCGCCGTCCGGTCCGCGGAGCCGTCGTCTACGACGACGATCTCGTAGTCGAATTTCCCGTCGAGGGCCGCGCGGATCTCGTCTACGAGGGGGCGGAGGTTTAGCTCCTCGTCCTTTGCCGGCAGCACGATCGAGATGCGGGGCGTTGCCATGTCGGGTTTCGGGACGATGAGCGTATCGTACCGGCCGCCGTCTGCATGAACTTTTGCTCATCCCCCGGGGCGCCCGGACCCCTCACGGGGACGAAACCGGCACCTCGATCCGCTCCCCCTTGTGAAGGACGACGACCCGGTCGATCTGGGCCTCCACGACCCGGGAGCCGGCGAGGGCCGGATGGATGTCCCCGAGGTCCTCATCGAGATCGACCGTCCGGCCGTTTTGGAGCATGAGCGCTGCGCCTTCCCTGGCCATCACCACGCCCGTGACGCGGAAGGCGTCCCAGGGGAATTCCTTCCATGTCTTCGCCTGCCGGGCGAGCGTTTCGGACTCGGAGAGGACTTTCCTAAGCCTCGGGGCGTCCTGCGGGCAAAGCGTCCGGACGGCCTCCCGGAGTTCCGGTGTGAGGGAATCGCGCGCGCCGGACGCGAGATCGAAGGCTTTCCCCCAAAGGGCCTCGTCGAGGGCCTTCCGGGCCGCCCGGAGGTCCCGTTCGGCCCGCTCGAGGATCGAGGACACGTCGGGCTCCCTGGGATCCGCGATCGCCGCGACCCGCTCGTCGGCCCAGGCTTTTGCGCGCGCGCGTTCCGCCTCGGAGAGCAGGCGGCGGATGTCCTTCTCGATTTCGCGGCATTCGAGGTCGAGCGCCTGGAGGCGGGCCCGCACCCCGAAGACGTTTCGCCGCTTCGCCGCGTCCCGGAATTCCCCCATCTTGCGCTCGAGCCGCGCGAGCGGGCCGGGCGGGGACGGGGGTTTGTCTACGTCCATCTTGCTCTTCATCGGGTCCGAGAGGTTGCCCCACTGGAACTCGAAGCCCGTGACGAGGTTGCGGACCCCGTCGAGGACTAAAGACTCGTCGGGCGCCCCCGGGGGCGCGGCGGGGGCGCGCGGGTCGCCGGCAGGCATTGCTCCCGACAAAACCACGAACAGACCCGACAGCGCGACGATCCTGGGCGTTCGCATGCCGCCCCCTTTCCAGGCCCGTGCAACCAAGGCCCCCCGCGTTTCGTTTCCGGCGGCGCGCGCCGCCGAAGAACCAGATACCCCGAGGCCCGCCCGCGGGCCATGCCCTCCGCAACAGGCCTCCCTCTTGAACGGCCGACCCGGACGATGGTCTTGTGCGCCGCTCCTGGATGGTTTTCCGATGCCGAGGGCGCGGGCTGCCCGTCAGGCCGTCCGGGCGGGGCCGGACGCTCGCGAGGATCTTCGCCGACGGATCGTCGGGCGGTTCGGAAAGGCGGGGTTGGTGCCGTCCGTCCGGGGCCTTCCGGCGTATAATTCCCCGCCATGCCCGGCCGCGCGCTTCTCTCCGTCTCCGATAAAAATGGCCTCGCCGACTTCGCTCGGGGGCTTTCTGCGCTTGGCTACGAGCTCGTCTCGACCGGCGGGACGGCGAAGGCGCTGCGGGCGGCGGGGCTCGAGGTTCTCGACGTTTCCGAGGTCACGGGCTTCCCCGAGATGATGGACGGGCGGGTGAAGACGCTGCATCCGAAGATCCACGGCGGGATCCTCTCGATGCGCTCGAATCCCGAGCATGCGCGGGCGATGGCGGACCACGGGATTACGCCCATCGACGTTGTCGTCGTGAATCTCTATCCCTTCGAGGCGACCGTCGCGAAGAGCGGCGTCTCCTTTGAGGAGGGGATCGAGAACATCGACATCGGCGGGCCCTCGCTCGTGCGCGCCTCCGCGAAGAACCATGCGGACGTGACCATCGTCGTGGACCCGGCCGACTACGCATCCGTGCTCGACGAGATGCGCCGCAACGGCGGAACGACCGCCCCGGAGACGCGCCGCCGGCTCGCCGCGAAGGCCTACCGCCACACGGCCGCTTACGACGCGGCGATCTCGGGGTGGTTTGGCTCCATCCTCGGGGAAACCTTCCCGGAGACCCTGCCCGTGGGCCTCAAGGGCGCCCGGCGCCTTCGCTACGGCGAGAATCCCCACCAGGCGGCCGCTTTTTATCCCTTCGGCGACCCCGGCACGATTGGAGGGGCCGAGGTGCTCGGCGGCAAGGAGCTCTCACACAACAACCTGCTGGATCTGTCCGCCGCGCTCGACGCCGTCCGGGAGTTTTCCGCGCCTGCCTGCGTCGTCGTGAAGCACACGAATCCCTGCGGGGCGGCCGAGGCGCCGACGCTTTCCGAGGCCTTCGAGCGCGCCTACGCGGGAGATCCCCTGTCGGCCTACGGCGGGATCGTGGCGTTCAACCGCCCACTCGACGAGGCGACCGCGCGCCTCATCGCCGTGCCCGCGAAATTCCTCGAGTGCCTCGTCGCGCCCGCGATCCCGCCGGCCGTCCAGCAGATCCTCCAGACGGGTGCTACCTGGGGCAAGAGCCTCCGGATCCTCGTCGTAGGCCCGCTCGACGCGCGCCGGCGCCGCCTTTCGATGCGCTCGATTTCCGGCGGGATGCTGGTCCAGACCGAGGACGACCGCCTCCTCGACGAGGCCGCCCTCAAGGTTGTCTCCAAGCGCGCGCCTTCGGAAGCCGAATGGCGCGATCTCAAGTTCGCCTGGGCGGTCGCCAAGCACGCCAAGTCCAACGCCATCGTGCTCTCGCGCGAAAGCCGGATCGTGGGCGTAGGCGCCGGCCAGATGAGCCGCGTGGACTCCACCCACATGGCGATCCGCAAGGCCGGCGAACGCTCCAAGGGATCCGTCCTCGCCTCCGACGCCTTCTTCCCCTTCCCCGATTCCGTAGAACTCGCCGCCGCCGCCGGCGTCACCGCGCTCATCCACCCCGGCGGATCCAAGCGCGACGCCGAGTCCGTAGCAGCCGCCGACCGCGCCGGCATGGCGATGGCCGTCACCGGGATGCGGCACTTCCGGCACTGAACCGAGCCGACGGCATGGCGGCGGCCGCAACCCTTCCCCCGCCTTCCGCCCGGGGGTATTCTCGCCGCATCGAGGAGGCCGGGAGGCTCCCGGCCACAGAGGCGAAGGCCAGGAGGCAGCGGATGGCGGAGAACGAAGCTAGCCCCGTCGCAATAACAGATATAGGAGTCGGCGAGCTCGGCGCAATCTGCAATGCAGATTTTAGAAATATTCCAGATACTAATCCAGGAATTTATCGCGTTCGGCTTACAAGTGACGGAAAATCCGTTGATTTGATAGACTCGCCAATCCACGCGATAGGTCGATTTGGTGGCTGGAAAATCCGGGAGGAACATATACTCGATGATATCTTTGGGATTTATTTTGGCGCCACAGATAGCGCAGGGTCATATACAACAAACGGAAAGCCAGGCGTAGATGCAATCGTCGTAGAAAAGATTGACGGCTTAGCAGATCTCGAAAAAATCGGCGAAAATCCTGAGGAAGTTGAACCGGGCATGTATCTCCAGAAATTCAAAATTAAAAATGGAGGGACTGCGAAATTTAGAATTAAATTAAAGGCGGGCGAGCCGACATTGACAACAAGCGAGTATTTCCTGCGAGCAAACCCTAAATAATATGACTCAAAAATGGCGTATATCGTTATTTGTTGCTATTGGGGCAATCCTTGGCATATTAATCGGATACCAAGCACATGTTTTTATTGTTGCCTCGGAAGCCGAAAAGATGGAACGCGATCAGAAACCTCTGGAAATGCTAAGAATTATATTTGATTACAATAAACAAACGAAAAAAAGGCAACTTTCGAGCCACTTGAATATGCTGTAAAACTAGGGATCGCAAATAAATATATTGAGGCCGAACGTAACGTAATAATTGGCGTTGCGAGAGAGCAAGCAACAATGAGCGTTCATTTGGTTTCACCTGAAACTAGGGTGGCTTGCATAAAATTGCTAGGCGAGATCTGCGCAAATGAGGCCATTGACGACTTAGTGAGTTTGCAATTATTGAATTGGGATAAAAAACCTTTGATTGCAGGCAAATTTCAAGAAATAAATCTTGAAGCGAAAGAAATGCGAGATGCATTACGCCATGCGCTTGAACATTTCGGCCTACTCGCAAGAGATAAAGTTGTTAACTTCGCAATATGCGAGGAATGGGAATTAATGAAAATGGCAGTGAGGACCGATGTCAAGTTGTTTACGGAAAATAAACGTCAAGAGATATGCGCAGATCTGCTTAGCAAAATGGAAAGCAAGGAAATATTATTGGAACTATTAAGAAAGAAGATTGAGGCGGAAAAGGATAAGGCTGCGCGAGAAAGGATGGCCAGGTTCATAGAGTGCATAAGGGTGTTTGGGGGACGTTCATAAGTTGATAAGTAATCCACAGGGGGACGCCGCCGCTGCGGGCAACTGGGGGACTCTTCTTGTCAACTTATGGGCCCTTTCTTCCCCAGATTCTGTTGCGTAATCCCTTCATCGGCGGGTCGCGCGCCGCCGCTTGATTTACAGCCTTCGAAGAAGCGCTTCGTATTCCGTGTGGGGTCCGGCCCAGAACCAGACGATGTCGCCTTCCTGGATGACGCCGACGGCGCGATATCCCAATCCGATCCGAACCGAATAAACCGGCAAAACGGTGTGGACGCGCTTGAACCGAAGGTCAGGATGCGCCGGATTCTGCTGGAACAGCCGATAGGCATTCCGGGCCTGCTGTCGGACGGGTTTCGGAAGGGAAGCGAGGGAATCTCGGAAGCGGCGGGTCGTCCGGAAGTTCACAATCGTTCCAGGTCCAGCGGCAGGGTTCGGCCGGTCCGGTGCTCGGCGAGGGCTTCCGCGGCCAGGCGGGCGAGGGCGTCCTGGGAACCGGAGAAGGCCGCGTCCCAGGCTTTTTCGTCCGCGAGCTCGGCGAGGAGGCGCCGGGCGATGGCGTCCTGTTCCGCTGGCGATAGCTTGGCTGCCTCGGCGAATGCCTGCTCGAGCATGACGGTCATTTCTCTCTCCACATCCGATCTTATCCCGCCTCGCATCCCTGGCAAGAGTTGCATTCGCGCTGAACTCGAGCAGGGGACTGGAAGACCGTCGGATTGCATGCTTCCGCGAGCGCCCAGTTGCGCGGGGCTGGACAACGGGGAACCTGGGTCCGTAGCATCTTGGGACTGGAGGCATTATGAATTCCACCCTGATCGTGCTGATCGGCGCCATCGCCGTCGTCCTGATTTCCGTCCTCGTCCTCGTCGGGATCTATAACCGGCTCGTGGCGCTGTGCAACCGCTTCAAGAACGCCTATGCGCAGATCGACGTGCAGCTGAAGCGCAGATACGACCTGATCCCGAACCTCGTCGAGACCGCGAAGGGCTATCTCGCCCACGAGCGCGGGACGCTCGAGGAGGTCATCCGGGCGCGAAACCAGGCCGCGTCGGCCGCGCAGGTCGCGGCGGCGAACCCTGGGGATCCGGCCGCGCTGAAGGGGCTGATGGGGGCCGAAGGGGCGCTGTCCGGCGTGCTCGGGCGGCTCTTCGCGCTCGCGGAGGCCTATCCGGATTTGAAGGCCAACCAGACGATGGCGCAGTTGATGGAGGAGCTGACGTCGACGGAGAACAAGGTCTCCTTCGCCCGCCAGGCCTACAACGACAGCGTGATGTCCTACAACACGTCGCGCGAGACGTTCCCGGCGGTCATGGTCGCCGGGATGTTCGGATTCCAGCCGGCCGAGCTCTTCGTGCTGACGAAGCCCGAGGAGGCCGAGGCGCCCAAGGTCAAGTTCACCTAACCCAAAGCCTGCGTCCGGAACCCAGCCCCGCCTGCGATTCCGGAATCCGGGATTCGACACGTGTGAAGCAACCGTGGACTTCTTCGCCCAGCAGGATTCCGCGAGGCGCCGCACCGGCCTGCTCGTCGCCCTCTACCTGTTCGCGGTCGTCCTGATCGTCTTCACGGTCTACTTCGTCTTCGTTCTCGTTGCGTCGATCGGGGCATCGTCGTCGTCGCGCGCGGATGCGATGAGGGACTTCGGCTGGTTCGTGCCAGAAGTCTTCTTCCCCGTTGCCGGCGTGACGGCCGCGATTATCGGCCTCGGGACGCTGTTCAAGATCCTCATGCTCCGGAGCGGCGGCCGCGTCGTTGCGGAAGCCCTCGGAGGGCGGCCGATTTCGGGCGGCGGGCAGGACCCATCCGAGCAGCGATTTCAGAACATCGTCGAGGAGATGTCGATCGCCTCCGGCGTTCCGGTGCCGGCCATCTACGTCCTTGACGAGGAGCCGGGGATCAACGCGTTCGCGGCCGGCCACGGGCCCCAGGACGCGGTCGTGGCGGTGACAAGGGGGGCGCTCGAGAACCTGAAGCGCGACGAGCTCCAGGGCGTCATCGGGCATGAGTTCAGCCACGTCCTGAACGGCGACATGCGGCTGAACCTGCGGCTCATCGGGGTCCTCAACGGGATCCTGCTGCTGGCGATTGTCGGGCGGGTCCTGGTTCGCGCCCTGGGACGGACGCGCGGGGGGAGCAGCAAGGACGGCCAGGCGAAGGCCGCGCTGCTGCTGCTGGGCGTGGCGCTCCTCGTGATCGGCAGCCTCGGGGCGCTGCTCGCGCGCGTCATCCAAAGCGCGGTGTCGCGCCAGCGCGAGTATCTCGCCGACGCGGCCGCCGTCCAGTTCACCCGAAACCCCGGCGGGCTGGCCGGGGCGCTGCGGCGGATCGCAAGATTGGAGGCGGGTTCGCGCGTCGAATCGCCCCACGCATCCGAGGCGAGCCATCTGTTCTTTTCGGACTCGCGCGCATCCTGGTTCGGGGGCCTGTTCGCAACGCATCCCCCGATTGCCGAGCGGATCCGGCGGCTCGAGGGGGCATATGCCGGGATGCCCGAATCGGTCCCGGCCGGAGCCGATGCGCTCACCGGCAATGAACTGGCGTCCGCGGGCGCGGCGGGGTTCGCCCCGTCGGCCCGGTCCGGCCGGATCCCGCTGGCGGCCGGGGAGGCGGTCCGGCGGGCGGGGACGATGGGGCCTGAACAGATCCTCCGCAGCGCGAAGATCCTGCAGTCGATCCCGGTCGAGATCGCCGCGGCCGCGCGGGAGCCCTTCGGCAGCCGCGCCGTCGTCTTTGCGGCCCTTCTCGACGCCCGCGAGGATATCCGCGCCCGGCAGTTCGAGGCCCTCCGCGCGCTGGGGGACGAACCGGTTCTCGCCGAGACGCAGCGCTTGGCCCTTCCCGTGGGAAGGCTGCCCCGCGAATCGAGGCATGCGCTCGTGGACATCGCGATCCCGGCCATCCGGACGCTTTCGCCGTCCCAGGCCACCGCCTTCGAGTCCGCCGTCCGGGCGCTCGCGGAGGCCGACAACCAGGTGGAGCTCTTTGAATACGCGATCTACAAGGGGGTCCTGCGGGGGGTCCGGCCGATCCTCGAGGGTCGCCGGCCCGCGGCCGCGAGCATCTATTCCCTCAAGCCGATTCGAGCCGAGGCGGCGGCCCTGCTCTCGGCCCTTGCGCGCGCGGGCGCGCCGGATCCGGCGGCGGCGCAGAAGGCGTTCGAGGCGGGCGCGCGGATGCTCGAGGGGGAGGGGGGAGGCGGCATCGCGATGCTTCCGCCCGCTTCCGCGGATCTGGCGGCCGTGGACTTAGCCCTCGAGGCCCTCGCGTCGGCCGCCCCGGGCATCAAGCGCCGGGTCCTCGCCGCCTGCGCCGCCTGCATCGGGGCCGACGGGACCGTGACGAGCGAGGAGGGGGAGCTGTTCCGCGCGATCTCGAACGCCCTTGACTGCCCCCAGCCGACGTTCGCCGAAACGCCGGCGCGATAGACTCTTGCCGGAATGCCCGCCGCGCGCGTCCGGATCCTCTACTCGGGAAGGGTCCAGGGCGTCGGCTTCCGGTATGCGGCGGCGGCCGCGGCGCGAAGCCTCCCCGTAACGGGTTTCGTTCGGAACCTCGATGACGGGCGCGTGGAGCTCGTCGCCGAGGGAGAGAAGGGCGCGCTCGAATCGCTCCTCGCCGGCGTGCGGGGAAAGATGGAAGGCTTTGTCGGCGGGGAAGCGGCGGACTGGGCGGAGGCGTCGGGGGAGTTCACGGGGTTCCGGATCGCGCACTGAAGGGAGACACGCGCGCATGTCCTTGCGGTTCGTCCTCGGCCGCGCCGGGACCGGCAAGACCCGGCGCTGCCTGGAGGAAATCCGTTCCGGGCTTGCCCGCGCGCCCGAAGGCCCGCCGTTGATCCTGCTCGTCCCCGAGCAGGCGACGTTCCAGATGGATCGGGCGTTGCTCGAAGGCGCGCGCGTCGAGGGCTCGATCCGGGCGCAAGTCCTGTCCTTCCAGCGGCTCGCCCGGCGGATCCTGCGCGCCTCGGGCGCTCCCGATCTTCCCGAGATCCGGGAGGCCGGCCGGCACATGATCCTGCGCCGGATCCTGCTCGAATTGGAGGCGTCGAACGGCCTCCGGGCCTTCCGGAGATCGGCCTCGAGGCCGAAGTTCGTGGAGCGCCTCGCGGGGACGCTCGCGGAGCTCTCCCGCCACGGCCAGGGTTTCGCCGAGATCGCGGCACGGCGCGCCGAGGCGGAGGCGAAAGGCGCCAGCCCCCTGCTCGTTTCCAAGCTTTCCGATCTCGAGCGGATCGCCGCGCGCTTCGAGGAGGCGATCCGCGGCCATGTCCTCGACGGGGACGCGCTCCTCGGCCTCGCCGCGCGGATCGCCCCGGACTCCCGGATCCTCGAAGGCGCGAAGGTCTATGTGGACGGCTTCGCGGGATTCACGCCGCAGGAAACGGCGATGCTCTCCGCGATCTTCGGGAAGGCCGCCGCGGTCGAGGTGACGCTCTGCCTCGATCCGGACGCGTCCGGCGCGGCCGGAAGCGAGGTCTTCGCGCGGCCCCTCGAGACGATGGAGCGGCTTACCGACCTCGCTCGCCGCGCGGGCGTTCCTGTCGAGCCTCCCCTGCGCCTTGCCGGCTTCCCGCCGCGCTTCCTCGCGCCCGCGCTGGCCGCCGTCGAGGCGGTCCTCGCGGGGCTCGGGGCCGGTGCGAATCCTCCCGGCGGCGCGGTCTCGATCCGCGTCGCGCGGGATGCCCGGGGCGAGGCCGAGGAGGCGGCGCGGGAGGTTTTGCGGTTGCGACGAGGGGGCTTTCGCTGGCGCGACATCGCGGTCCTCGCTCGCTCGCTCGATCCGTATGCCGATCTCCTTGAGGCCTCGTTTGCGTCCCGCGGGATTCCGATCTTCGTGGACCGGCGAAGGCCCGCCTCCCACCACCCGCTCGTGGAGCTGCTCCGATCCGCCGTCGAGGCCGCCGTCGCCCCCCGCACGGGCTGCCCGCTCCAGTCCGACGCGGTGATCCGGGCCGCCAAGACGGGGCTCTTGCCGCTCGAGGAGGTCGGCCTCGACGCCGAGGCGGATGTCCTGGAGAACTACGTCCTGGCCCACGGGATCGAAGGCTCCGACTGGACGGATCCTGCGCCCTGGCGCGGATTCCAGCGCCGAAGGCTCGAGGACGACGAGCCCAGCGCGGTCGAGAAGGCGCGGCTGGACGCCGCCGAGCGGGCGCGCCGGAAGCTAAAGCCCCTCTTCGATCTTTCGGCCGTCCTCTCGAAAAGCCCGGACGGCATCCCGGTGTCGGCCGCCTGCAAGGCCCTCGCGCGATTCCTGGAGGCCTCCGGGGCGCTCTCGCGGGTGCAGGAGATCGCCCTCCGCGCGCGGCGCGCAGGCGGCACCGAGGTTGCCGAGTCCCACCGCCTCGTCCACAACCAGGTCCTCGAGACGATTTCGGAACTCGACTCGGCGATGGGGACGGCCGTCCTGCCGGGCCCATCGTTGCTCGCAATCCTGGAATCCGGGCTGGAGGCGATCCGGCTTTCGCTCGTGCCGCCGTCCCTCGACGCGGTCGTCGCGGCCTCCGTCGAGCGGAGCCGTACCCCCGAGGTCCGCGCCGCGATCGTGCTGGGCCTCGCGGAGGGGTCGTTCCCGGCGTCCTTCTCGGAAGACCCGATGCTTTCCGACGACGAGCGCGCGGCCCTCGCCGGCCTCGGCCCGCCGCTTCGCCTCGAAACCTCCCTCGATCGCCTCTTCCACGAGCCCTATCTCGCCTATGTCGCCCTCACGCGCGCCCGGGAGCGGCTGGTGCTGCTGCGCGCGGGGGCCGACGGGGAGGGCCGCGAGAGCCGCGAGGCGGGGATTCTCCGTTCCCTCGCGGAAAGAATCCCGGGGCTTTCCGAGGAGGCCGCCTGGTCGGCGCGGCCGGGGGAGGCCTTTGCGCTCGACGCGGCCGGCGACGCAACCGACCTTGCGGCCCTTGCCGTCCTCGCGGGCCCGTCGGCCCCGGCCCTCTCGGATCGGCTGAAGGCCGCGAACCTTCCGGCCGCCCTCGCGCGCTCCCTCGAGCCTTCCGCTTTTGCCTCGAGCGCGGACCTGCTGCCCCACGATGTCCTGCGCTCGCTCTATCGCCCGCCCATCTCGTTCGGCGTGAGCGCGCTGGAGACCTTCGCGGCCTGCCCCTTCCAGCACTTCGCGAAATCGATCCTGCGCCTCGAGGAGCGGGCGCGCTTCCGGATCGGGATGCCGGAGGTCGGGACGTTCTTGCACGCGGCCCTCGAGCGGATCGCGCGGCGGTTCCTGGCCGAGAAGAAAAGCCTCAAGGACGCGCAGGAAGCGGACATCGAGAGCGCGCTCGCGGAGGCCGTGGAGACGCTCGCCCCGCGGATCCAAGGCGGCGCCTTCGGCCGCTCGGCCCGCGCCCGCTCTCTTTTGTCCCGGCTTTCCGCGATCCTTCGCGAGGACCTCCGGATCCTGAAGGCCCACGCCGAGCGCGGCCGGTTCGAGCCTTTCGGCCTCGAGGTGTCCTTCGGCGATCCGAAATCGGCGCTGCCGGCGCTCAAGATCCCGA
>CAYHQZ010000127.1:0-11597 GCA_964358555.1 uncultured Planctomycetia bacterium | reverse complement strand
TTCCGACAGGTCGCTTCCATCCGAGCCCCCGCCCCTCGCCCTTCTTGTTCTTCGGTTCCAGGAATACAGGGATCGGCGCAGCGACACCGCCATCGGGAAGCTGAACGCAATCGTTCAGAAGCACGCACCCGACACCATTCGATTCCATGGAAACCGGCCAGTCCGAAGATAGCAGCGCCCCTCTGCGCCCGGGCATGAACCTACCGATGAATAAAAGGACCCTCCTCGCCTGGAGCAGCGGAAAGGACAGCGCTTGGGCGCTGCACGCGCTGCGGCGGGATCCGGAAGTCGAGGTCGCGGGGCTCTTCACCGTCGTGAACGCCCGGCATCGGCGGGTTTCAATCCACGGCGTGCGCGAGGAGATCCTCCGCCTCCAGGCGAAATCCATCGCCCTTTCGCTCTCCGTCATCGAAATCCCCGACCCGTGCAGCCACGAACAATATGAAAGCGCCATGCGAGCGTTCGTGGATGAAGCCAAGTCGCGCGACATCGCGCGCATGGCGTTCGGCGATCTCTTCCTCCAAGACGTCCGCGCCTACCGCGAGAAAAACCTCGCCGGGACCGGCATTGAGCCTGTGTTCCCCCTCTGGGGCGAGCCGACGGGGACGCTTGCCCGCAAGATGATCTCGTCCGGCCTCCGGGCGTTCGTCACCTGCATCGACCCAAAGAAATTGCCGCGCGATTTCGCCGGCCGCCCCTTCGACAAATCCTTCCTGGCCGATCTTGCGCCGGGGATCGATCCCTGCGGCGAAAACGGCGAATTCCACACCGTCGCCGTCGCCGGCCCCATGTTCGCCCGCCCCATCCCCATCCGGATCGGCGACATCGTCGAGCGCAGCGGCTTCGTCTTCGCGGACGTTTTGCCGGCGTGAAAACGTTGAGTTTTCCGGATGTTCTTGTTTTTGAAATTCCTCCCGTCCGACACGCCGAAAGGCCTCTGGCGGGGTTGTTTTTTACTCCAGGCTCGCCCTCATCCACCCCCTCCGTCGCAGCGCCAGTAGGTAGAGGGCGGCGAGGAGGGCTTGGACGGCGACGACGATCCCCCAGACGGCGGCGGGATGCGTAGAGGCGAGCGCACGGGCGGCGAGGAAGCAGGCGGGGACCTGGAGGAAGAGCAGGCCGGCGGCGTCTATCCAGAAGGGAGTGCGCATCTCGCCGGCGCCGTTCATGGCGTGGGAGACGACGACGGCGACGGCGGCGAAGGGATACGAGAGGACCATCACGCGCAGGTAGAGGACGGCCGACTCGACCAGGCGGTCGCGGGCGGCGGCGGCTTCGTTGACGGGGAAGAACTCGACGAGCGGCCGGGCGAAGGCGAAATAGATCGCGCCGATAATTGCCATGGCGGAGACGTCGAAGATCATCGCGATCCGGATCGTCTGCATCGCCCGGAGCTTTTTCCCCGCGCCGAGGCACTGGCCCACGATGGACGCGGTGGCGACCCCCCAGCCCATCGCGAAGAAGAGCGCGAGCAGGTCGTAGCGAACGCCGATGGAAACCGCCGCGCGGACGTCCTCGCCGTAGGGCGAGACCGCCTTCATGAGCAAGAGAATCGCCAGCGCCCGCACGAAGAATTGCGCGGAGTTTGGAAAACCCATCTTCAAGAGCCGCCAGGATTCCGAAAGCGAGGGCCGGAAGGCCGCAAGCGTCATCGCGATCCGCCGGCGCTCGGCCACGAGGATGAACACCCCCGCCACGGCGCCCGCCCCGCGGGCGATGATGGTCGCCCAGGCGGCCCCGGCGATTTCGAGGCGCGGGATCCGAACCCACGCCCCGATGGCGTCGAGGACCGGCCGCGCGAAGGCCGGGCAGGTCTCCCCCGCCGGCACGGGACATCCGAACACGAGGATGAAGTTGAGGACCGCGTTCAATAGGTTCGCGCCCACGAGCAGGACCATCGGAGAGAATCCGTCCCCGCCGCCGCGCAGGATCGCCGTGATCTGGACCATGAGGAAGAGCGTGACCAGCCCCCCCGAGGAGACCGCGAGGAAGACCGTCGAGGGTCCCACCTCGGCGCCCGCGGCGCCGGAGAAGAGCGAAAGTTCCTTCGCCCAGACGACCCCCGGAAGGCTGAACGCCACGGACATGAGCAGCGTCAGGAACATCGACTGGCGCGCAATCCCGGCGGCGGCGGCCCTGTCGCCTTGGCCCACCGCCCGGGCGATGAGCGCGACGGTCGCCGTCCCGACCCCGTTCGAGAGAATCGCGGGCAGCGCCGTGATGAGCCCGCCATAGGTCGCCGCGTTGATCGCCGCCGCGGACAAGAACGACACGACGTAGATGTCCACCACGTTGAACGCCGCGTGCAGCACCATTCCGATCGCAAGCGGCGAGCCGAATTTCAGGAAGGCGAAGAGCGGCCGGCCCCGGAGGAGTTCCGGGCGCGGCGAGCGGATCAATGCCGGCGATTCGGCCGGCGGCGGGCCTTCGTCCGCCGGAGCGGGCGGAGGGGATTCGGAAAGACCCAGGCTAGAAGACTCCCTCGGGGATCCCGACGTCCGGGATCAAGGGGTTGTCCCCGCGCTGCTTCTCGAGATCCCGCTGCCAATCCTTCTGGCGCTTCTCCGCGTTCTGCTTGGCCTTGTCGATCGATTCGCGGAGAATCCGCTCCCGTTCCTGATCGATGCGATCGCCAATCTTTTTCTTCCGGCCGCTCCGATCGGCGCGCTTCTTGGCATCGTCATCCGCCTTCTTCTTCGCCTCGTCGGCGGCCTTCTTCTTGGCCTCGTCCGCCTTCTGCTTCGCCTCGTCGGCCTTCTTCTTCGCCGCGTCGGCGCCCTTCTTGACGCCGTCAATCCGCTTCTTCTCGATCTCGGCGCGCTGATCCTTCCAGGGCTTCGCCGCTTCCGGCGGGGCGGCCGGGGGCGGGGCCGCAGCGGGCTCGCCCGCGCTCGCGCCCGCGGGCAGATCGAGGAATCCCTGGGGGACGCCCTCCTCGATGGAGCGGACCTTGGCCGCCTCGATCTCGATCGTCTTCTGCTGGGACTCGGAGAACAGAAGGATCGCCCTCTCCCCCCGGGCGATGATCGTTCCGAACTGGGTCGTGCCGTCCGTCAGGGTCACCTTGTCCTGGCGCTTGACGGCCTTCATCCCCTCCGCCGCGCCCGCCGGCGCGAAGGCGGCGGGGGCCGGAGGGACTTCCGGCGAACCGGCCGGGGATTCCGAGATGGCGACAAGGGCGGATGCAAGGGCGACAGCGAGGATGCGGCGCATGGGACACCTCCGGGTGTCCTACGACTTTATCCTTTGACGCGAAGCGCCGCCACCCTCTTGGTTACGTCGCGAAAGCCGATGTCCATCTCCTGCAGGCGCAGGAAGAGCTCGAGCGCCATCGAGCGTTCGCCGCCGGATTCGTGGGCGGCGCCCAGCAGATAGAGGACTTCCTTGTCCTTCTCGTCGAAGATCTGGATGCCCTCGATCGCGCGCTGGAGGGTTTTGACGGCCAGCGAGGGCTCCCCCTTCCGGATCCAGCACTCGCCGAGCCTGCGCAGGGCGTCGCGCTTCAGGCGGGGGTCGGCTTCCGCGCTCTGGAACTCCCGGATCGCGGGTTCGAGCTCGCCCGTTTCCGCCAGGAACTCCCCGAGCCGGAAGCGCAGCATCTGATCTGTCGGGCGCATGGACACGAGCCGCCGGTAGCACTCGGCGCCCTTCTGGGCGAGGTCCTTTTGGAGGGCCTCCCGGCGCGCGACGGCGGCGGGATCGACCGACGCCCGAAGGAGGCGGATCCCCGCCTCGAGGGGCTCGAGCAGGCAGCGGACCCGCCGCTCCTCGATCCGGAAGTCCTGCGGGTTGATGGCGCGGGCGCGTTCGAGGGCCGCCAATGCCCCGGCCCAGTCCTCCTTCCGGAGGAGCAGATCCACGAGGGAGATCGGGTGGCGGATCTCGCCGGGCTCGGCGTCGGCTTGGCGCCGGATCCGCTCGATCGCGCGCTCCACGTCCTCCTCGGTCCGGATCGTCTGGCTTTCGGCGTCGAGATCCCGCTGCTTGTCCATGTCCCGGACGGCATCCGTGAACGAGCCCGACTCGGGCTTCCACTGCGTCTGCATCGAAACCTTCGCCTCGAGATCGCGCATCCACTTGTCGATGTCGTAGGGGGCGGCGCCGGATCCCTTCAGGCGCTGGAGCGCCTCGAGGGCGGCCTTGGGATTGCCGCCGGCCTCCAGGGCGCCGGCGAGCTCCCGGAGCGCGACCGGGTGGCCGGGGTTCGATTCGAGGAGCGTCTCGTAGAAGAAGAGCGACGTCGGGACGTCGCCCAGCGCGCGCGCGGCCGATCCCCCGGCGAGCAGCGCGGAGCGGTGGGCGGGCTGGCGGCAGAGGATTCGCTCGCAATTTTCCAGCGCCGCTTCCGGCTTCTTTAAAAGCAGCGCGATGCGCATCTGGATCGTCGGCAGCAGGGATTGGAATGCCAGCACGAGCCCCGAGGCCTGGCGGGCCGACTGCTCCTGGACGGCCTTGCGCTGGGCCGCGCGCAAAACCTTCCGGATGTCCAGGGCCTTCGGGTCCAGCCGCAGGAAGTTGATGCCGAGCTCGATCGCGTAGCCGTGGTTCCCGCGCTGGACGGCCTGCTCCATCTTCTCGATGATCTGGCGGGCGTTGGTGGCCATGGGTTCCCGATTATGGCCCCGAAGGGCCCGCCTTGGGTATCCCGGCCGGGCGGGCCTCCCGGATCCGACGGACGGCGGCCGCCTCGGCGGCCAAGCCCACGCGAGCGTAGAAGGCCTGGAGGCGCTCGAGGCGCGCGGCAGGAAGGAAGAGCGCGGATGCGGCGGCCTTGGAGGCGCACTCGGGGCAGAGCGGAAGCGGCCGGGCGTCGGCCTCCTCGAGCGTGTTCGAGCCGTTCATGGCGCAGGCGTAGAAGACGCAGTGGGCCAATCCCAGGACGTGGCCCGTCTCGTGCGAGGAAACCGCCAGGGCCCGGCGCAAAAGCCTCGGGTCCTCGGCGGGCCCGAGACCCGGCGTCCCGAACCGCGCGATCGAGAAGACCCCGGCACGGCCGGCCGCGGAGGCGAGCCCGAAGACGAACGAGAGATCGCCGGCCCCGAGATCGTCGGCCGTCGCCCCGAGGACCGCGACTTCGGAGGATCCGGATTCGATCGGAAATCCCTTGAGGACGCGCGCGGCGTCCCACTGCTCCGGCCGGCTTTTGCGCCGCCACGCCGGCGGCGCGTCGAGCGCCGCGGCCCGCCCGGCGCGCAGGCCCCAGAAGGCCTCGAGGTGCTCGGAAACGGCCGCGAGGACCGGATCCGCGGCGCGCGGCCAGGACCCGAACGGCCGGAGCCGGATCGTCCGGACGGGCGCACTCGCAGGATTCGCGGCCCGGTATTCCTCCAGGGTCTGCCCCGGTTCGTCGAACTCGTAGAGCCACTCGCCGGGCCGAGGCGTCGCAAGCCTCCGGAACGCGCCGTCCCTTCCCTCGTGCCGGCGATAGACCTCGGCCGCTCTCGAATCGGCCGTCCGGACGGCTTCGGCGCAGGAGGACAACGCGATCGCGACGGCCGCGAGGGCGCGCATGCCCGATCCGCGCGGGGTCACGGGGGCGTCTCCCGTCAGGCCTTCGCTGCGCGCCGCCGGCGAAGGACGGCGGGCTCAACGGGAGCCGCGGCCTTGGGCGGCCGGCCCCGGCGGCGGGGCTTCTTCTCGGCCTCGACCGAAAGCGTTTCCGGCGCCTCGGCGGCGGCCTTCCGCGTCCGCCGGCGGCGCGCAGGCTTCTCCTCCGCGCCCCCCGCCTCCTCCACGGCCTCCGTTTCGGCGGCCGATTCCGCCTCCGCCTCCTCGTCCGGGATCGGGGGCAGCGTAAAGAGGCTCAACATCTCCGCGCGGGAGAAGGCCTTGAGGCCCGCGGCGTCGGAATCCAGGATCGCCTCGCTCACCACGCGCTTCTCGCCGATCAGGCGGTCGATCCGCTCCTCGACGGTGCCCCTCGAGATGAGCTTGAAGACCTGCACGCCGCGCGTTTGCCCGATCCGGTGGACGCGGTCGGTGGCCTGGTCCTCGCGGGCGGGGTTCCACCAGCGGTCGTAGTGGATCACGACGGCCCCGGCGGTGAGGTCGATGCCGAGCCCCCCGGCCAAGAGGCTCGCCACGAACACGCGGCAGTCGGGGTCCTCCTGGAAACGCCGGATCGCCGCCCCGCGGTCGCGCGTGGATCCGCGCAGTTCCGAGTAGCGGACGTGCAGCGCGTCGAGGTGGTTCTCGATCAAGTCCATCATCTCGAGATACTGCGAGAAGACGACGACCTTCTCGCCCGAGTCGAGGGCCTCCTCGAGGATTTCCTTGAAGAGCTCGAACTTCCCCGAGCCCGCCTTCTGGCCCTTCGCCCCGAGGACGAGAACGGGGTGATCGCACATCCGCTTCAGCCGGGTGAGGATCGCGAAGACGTGCAGGTAGTCGATCGGGCGGCGATCGTCGCGCAGGCCGTCGAGAACGCTCGCGGCCTCCCCCTCGAGAACGGTCCGATACGCGATCGCCTGGGCGCGCGTCAGGTTGCAGGACCGGATGTCCTCGACCTTCGGGGGCAGGTCCTGGAGGACGTCCTTTTTCAGGCGGCGGAGCTTGAAGGGACGGACGAGGCGCTTCAAGGTGTTCGCGGCCTCGACGTCCTGGTTTTTCATGATCGGGCTTTCAAAGCGATCCCGGAAGGATTTCAGCGTCCCGAAGTAGCCGGGCAGGAGGAAGTCGAAGATGGACCAGAACTCCGCGAGGCGGTTCTCGATGGGCGTCCCCGTGAGGGCGCAGCGGAAGGCGGGCTTCAGCATCTTCACGGCCTTCGCCATCTTCGTGTTCGCGTTCTTGATCCGCTGGGCCTCGTCGAGGATGACGCACTCCCAGGGGACTTCCGAAAGCAGCGCCGCGTCGCGCGTGACGATCCCGTAGGTCGTCAGGACGATCGACTTCCCGCCGTCCCCGGACGGCAGCGTCCGCCCCCAGCCGTGAAAGCGGACAGGCGAAAGGCCCGGGGCGTGGGCCTTGAGCTTCGTCTCCCAGTGGTCGATGACGGAGGCGGGGCAGACGACGAGGCTCGGGCGCTTCGTGCCGTTGGCGTGGGCCTCCAGCAGGAGCGCCATCGCCTGATGGGTCTTTCCGAGGCCCATCTCGTCGGCGAGGATCCCGGAGAGCCCCGCCTTGCGCAAAAACGACAGCCACGCGTAGCCCGCGCGCTGGTAGGGCCTAAGTTCCCCCTTCATGCCCGAAGGCTCGTCCACGGGCCGCGTGGCGGCGGCGTTCGTGAGGGCGTCCTCCATCGCCCGGACCTGTTCGGCGGCGCGCACCGGGACGCGGTCCCCCTGCTCGGCCCGAAGCCGCAGGTAATAGAGGCGCGGGATCCGCACGCGCCCGCCCTCGACGCGGCCCCCGAACTCCTCCCATTCGCGGAAGAGGTCCTGCGGCGTCACCGCGATCCAGTCGTCTTTCGAGCGCAAAAAGCCCGGCCGGCCGAGGGAGAGAAGCTCCGGCAGGTTGAACCGGTGCCCCATGATTTCGTAGAGGGGATCGATCCAGAAGGTCTCGGCGTCGGCGACCGAGGCCTCCATCGCCGCGACCTTCGGGGGCGGCCAGACCCGGGCGTTCACGACCCGGGAGGAGGCCGAAAAGCCGGCCTCGCGCAAAAGCCCCGGCAGCTCGCCCAGGATGAAACGCGGGATCTCCTCGCCCTCGAGGACGCGCCGGCCGTGGGGCCCGACGAAGGAACGCAGGAAGCGGGAGACCACCGCGACCGGATAGAAGCGATAGCCGTCGAAGTGGGGCTGCGTCCCGCCCGGGGCCACCGCGACTTCATGGAAGGGAATCCAGCCGCCGTCGGGACGCTTGTAGCCGGGCGTGAGCACGAGCCGGCCTGCGGCGTCGAACTCCGCGCGGGCGCCGGGGATGATGGGGTCCTTGGAAACCTCGAGGCTCGAGAGCCGCTCCGAGAACCGCACGCCGTGCAGCGCACGGAGGGCTCCCATGGCAAGCGACGT
This sequence comes from uncultured Planctomycetia bacterium, assembly GCA_964358555.1. Lineage (GTDB taxonomy): Bacteria > Planctomycetota > CAYHQZ01 > CAYHQZ01 > CAYHQZ01 > CAYHQZ01. The sequence continues at coordinate 3,642 of CAYHQZ010000127.1, read as the reverse complement.
CTCCCGGGCGGGAAAGACCAGGGCCACCGAGCGCTCGGTCCGGCGCTCGCGCATCCGGACGACCACGCATTCGCCGCGTTCGTCGAGATCGGCGTCGACTTCCGCGCGCGGGTCGCGCAGGAAGCCCCGGAAGAAGGCCATCACGGTCCGAGGCAGCGGCCGGCCCCCTGCAAAGCCGCGGGGCGGGCGGGCGAACCGGGCGGCGTCGGAGGCGGCGGGGGAAGCCCCGGGGGCCGGGGCCGCACTCCGGGACCGCCCTCCCCCGCGCAGGATCGGCCGGCCGCCTTCGTGGAGGGCCTGGTGGATCGCGGCGACCGCGTGCTTGCAGACGCCTCGGCCCTCGCGGAAGAAGGGGCAGGAACACTGGATGAGGTGGATGGCGGCGGGATCGGCGATGTCGAGCTCGACCTTGTAGGGTTCGTCCGCCGAGCCCTTCACGACCGCGGCCAGTTTTTGCTCGTCCCACCGGATCTCGCGGACAAGGCCGCGCCGGAAGTAGCGCGCGCCCCGGGCGAGAACCCATCGAGGGGCGATCCGCGCAAGGTGGCCGGGACCGAAACGCTGGAGCGAGGCCGGCAGCGGCCGGAGCGAGGCCGGCGGAGGAGGCAGGGCGCCGGCATCCGAATTGTCCGAATCGGCACCCGGGTCCTCGTCCCCGCTAGGATCGTCGTCTTGATAGTGGCTCATCGTACCTGTGCGCCCGGAATGGTCCCGCTTGACGGAACGCGTTCCCCGTCGTCGTCGCCTTTCCCGTCCGCCACGCTCCGGATCATTGGCGCACGACGCGGACGAAAGGCTCCGACAGGGAAGCCGCCCAGCAGGCCAGCGGGCCTTATGGTAGCGCGTCGGGGGCGTCGGGCAAGGGGGAAGGCAGCGGCGGGGGCAGAATCTCCCTGTCGGGAAGCGCTTCCGGGCCGGGGATGGGCGGCGGGATCGGGACGGGTTCCGGAAGGGCCGGCAGCGGGGGTTCGACCCCGGGCGATTTCGCCTCCGGCGCGGGCGCAGGCGCCGGCCGGCGGCGAACGTAGTAGGCGCGGGACCGGGCCTCGCGCTCCCGCTTCCAGCGCTCGATGTCCTCGAGCGTCCGGCGGCAGTCGCCCGCCCGGGGGCCGTCGGGGTAGTCGTCGAGGTAGCCCCGGAAGGCGAGGTTCGCGCGATCGAGAATCCGGCCGGCGTAGTCGGGCCCGGGCCAGAGGGCGGATAGGCACTTGCCCTGCCAGAAGAGCGCCTCCGGGGCCTCGGGGGAGTCGGGATTGTTCCGGACGACCTCGCCGTAGCGGATCTCGGCCTCGGCCAAGTCGCCCGCGTGGCGGTAGACCTCCGATATCTCGAAACGGGCGCGCGCCCCGCGGGGCGTGCGGTCCTCCTTCAGCGCGATGCGCTCGAGCCAGACGAGCGCTTCGTCGCGGGGCGACGACGTCGGGATGAACAGGAATTTCCGGTCGGGCGATTTGGAATGCTCGACCGCCATCGCGAGCAGGCGGTCCAGGATGGCATTGCGCCAGGGGCTGTCGGGGTCGAGATTCCAGGCGCCCTCCAGGGCATCGCCTGCCTCTTTGCGCTGACCGAGGCGCTCGAGGATTTCGGCGCGCAGCCTAAGCGCGCGGATCTTGACGGGGACGTCGACGCCGAAGTCCGCCGCATCCAATCGCGCGAGCGCGCCCTTCGGGTCGCCGGATTCCAGCCGCCCGCCCGCCTCCACAATCGCCGGGTGCGTCGGGCCGTCCGCGTCGGCGAACGGGGGCGCGGGGGCCGGCGTCCCGGGCGATTCGATCACGGCGGCCGGATCGAGGGATGCCAGCCTCTGCCCCGCCCCCCCGCCGCAGGCGAGCGACAAAAAGCCGATCCAGGCGAACCCCGCGCTTGCCCGCAATCCCGAAGCCACCCGGCGATTCATGGCGGATAGTGTATGCCCCCGGAGCGCCGAGAATTCCATGCCCGTCGATCCCGCCGAGAGAATGCCCGCGGACGTCCGCCGGATGTTCGACGGAATCGCGGATCGCTACGACCTCGCGAACCGGATACTTTCGCTCGGACGGCACCGGGCCTGGCGAAGGGCCGCGGCCTCGATGCTCGCGCCGCGGGAGGGCTCGCGGCTTCTGGATCTGTGCGCAGGCACGGGGGATCTTGCGCTCGCGTTCGCCCGCTTCCGGCCGGGGCGGATCGTCTGCGCGGATTTCTCGGGCCCGATGCTCTTGCGCGGCCGCGCGAAGATCGAGCGCGCCCGCCTCGGCTGCCCGGTTTCCTGGGTGCGCGCCGACGCGCTCTCGCTTCCGTTCCGGGACGCCTCCTTCGACGGCGCGGGCGTCGCGTTCGGCGTGCGGAACTTCGCCGATCGCGCCAACGGCCTTTCCGAACTCGCCCGGGTGCTAAAACCCGGCGCCTCTCTCGTCGTCCTCGAATTCGCCCGGCCGCCGGACACGCTCCTTGGCCGGCTTGCGGGATGGTTCGCCTCGCGCGTCGTCCCCGGCGTCGGCCAGGCGGTTTCCCGCAGCCCCGATCGGGCCTACCACTACCTCGCCCGGACGATCGAGGACTTCCCCGACCCGGCCGGCTTCGCCGTCCTGCTCGAATCCGCGGGATTCGCGGACGTCCGCCGCAAGACGCGCGCCTTCGGCGTCGTCGCGATGTACGCCGCGCGGCGGCGCTAGCACCTAGAAGATCCCAAGCCCGTTGAATCCGGCGGAGAGGTAGTCGGAGAAGAGGCGGGGGTCGATCCCGAGGACGTCCACCACGAAGAACATGATGAACGCAAAGATCGCGCGCCGCAGCGCCGGAATCGAGCAGGACGACAGGATCACGACGATCCCGAGGATCGAAAGGCGATCCCCGGCCGCCTGGGTTTCGTGCGGAAGCCACGGCCGAATCGCCTGCCAGCCGTCGAGCGGCGGCAGCGGGATGAGGTTCAGGATGCAGGCCATGAACTGCAGGAAGACGAGCGTGCAGAGGACGACCGCCGCGATCGAGGGGTGATCCGGGTCCATCCCCCGGATGACGAACCGGAAGGCGACGCCGAGGGCGAGCCCCAGGAGGAGATTCGAGAGCGGCCCCGCGAGCGACACGGAGGAATCCCAGGCGCGGGAGCGAAGCGCCTCGCGGTCGATGTAGACCGCCGCGCCGGGCAGCGCAATCCCGCCGAGGAACAGCACGACCATCGGGAAGACCACGGACCAGACCGGGTGCAGGAACTTCAGCGGATTCCACGACAGGTAGCCTCGCTCCTCCACGCCCCTATCCCCGCCGTGGAAGGCCACGATGCTGTGGGCCCACTCGTGGACCATCAGCGAGACGAGCCAGCCCAGCGCGACGCCGGCGAGGATCAGGAGCCGGGCGTTCTCGGGGCTCGTCGGCGCGCCTTCCATCCGCGCGATTCTACGGGCCGCGGAAGCGCCACGGGGTGCATTCCCCAGTCGATGGAGGTTTGCCGGGGGCGGGATTCCCCGCCCCGCGGCTATCATCAGGGGGCGCCCCTGTGCCCCCCCGGGTGGTGGGTCGTGCTGCCGGCCCTCGGCGCCTATGCGGGCGGATTGAACGTCCTCGACCGGGCGTTCCGCGGCCTCTTCGCCGGCGCCCTCAACGCCTTCATGCTCGGCGATGAGCGGGTCTATCCGGTCAGCCGCCGGTCGCTGAGGGCCGACTGAG
>CAYHQZ010000126.1:0-11740 GCA_964358555.1 uncultured Planctomycetia bacterium | reverse complement strand
AGGCGCTCGGCCGCCTTCATCGCCTCCGCCGCGGGCGCAAGCGTCGCGCCCGCGCGCTCCGCATCCGAGCGGATGTACGCCTGCTCTTTGGCGCGCGCGGACGCGTCGAAGGCGGGCATCTTCCGGCCCGCCACGTCGAGGGCGGCCTTCGCCGATTCCAGGGCCTTCTTCGCCCCGCCGTCGGAGGCGGATTCCGGATCCTGGAGCGCCCGGAGGGCCGATTCGAGCGCGGCCTGAACCTCCTTCGAGAGCCCCTGCGCGGCCGGCGCCGACGCTTTCTTCATCCGCTCGGCCGCGGCCTTCGCCGCCGCCGCGGCGCGGGCGACGTCGGCGATGTCCTCGGGCTTCGGGCCCTGGGGGCCGGCCTTGGCGACCGACGCGGCCGTCCGGTCGAGAAGCGTCCGGGCGCGCTCGAGCGCCGCGTGCGGGGCCAGCGCCTCCGCAAGCGTCCTCTCCCGATCCCGAAGCCCGGCGGCCTCGGGGGGCAGACCGCCGGGCGGCTCGGCGGCGCGCATCTTCTCGATCTCGGCGGCCTGGGCCGCCGCGAGCCTCTCGATCTGGTCCAGCAGCGCCCGGGCGCGCCGGGCGGACTCCTCCGAGGACGCCCCGGGCTTCTCCGCGGCCTTGCGAAGCGCCTCCAGCAGCTCCTCCATCGCCGCGACGGCCTCGGTCTGCCGCTCGACCGCCTCCGGATAGCGCCCGGCGGCGAGAGCGTCGAGCGACGCGCGCAGGGCGTCCTGGACGAGCCGCCCGCGCAGGACCGAGAGGCCCCTCGAAAGCCGCGCGGCGTTCTCCGGCTCGCTTTCCTTCAGCGCCTCCGACAGCCGCTCCATCGCCGCCTCCAGCCTTCGCGACTCCGCGAGGATCGCCTCCTGCGCGCGCCGGATCTCCGTCGCGCGCGAATCCTCCGCCGGCCGAACGTCCGCCCCGCGCCCGCTCGGGGCCGCCGGCGTCCGGTCCGGATCCGGCGCCGAGCCGCCCGTCGCGAACGCCATGGCGGCCAGCATCGCGGCGGCGGCTCGTCGTCCGATGGGCATGGGGGTTTCCCTCTATCTTAGACGGACGATGCGGTCCCCGCGTTCCCTGCGCCTACGGCCCTTTGGCACCAGAACGAAAAGGCCTTACGGCACCCGCTCCCACGCCGAATCCGCGAGGCGCAGGCGCCAGGCCTGCTCGAAGCCTTCGGGCGGGCGGACGGTAACGCGCAGCGTCCGGCCGTCCGGATCGAGGGCCAGGCGCGTGACGGCGGCGTCCTGCAGGGGGCCTTCCATGGGCACGGCGGCCCAGCCGCGATCCGCGCGGCCGTAGCGGAACAGGCCGCGGTCCGTCCCCACCCACACGGCCGACGCGTCGAACGCCGCGTCCCGGGCCGTGACCTCGTTTCCGACCGCCAGCTCGATGAAGAGATCGAAGCGCTCGAGCTCCCGTTTTTCCGCGTCGTAGAGGGCCACGAACTTTCCCTCGATGGAGGCGAAAAACGCGTTCGCCCGGGGATCCTTCTTCACCCAGAGCACCCGCCCGACCTTCCCCGCCTCGGCCTTCGCATCGGCCTCCGTCGCGGGGCCGGCGGGCTTGGCCTGGATCGGCCGGACGCCGGGCATGGCGCCGCCTTCCGGCGTTTCGTCGTCCGCGACCTCCTCGCGGGCGTCCCGTATCTCCTGGCGGATCGCCTCCTCCTCGGGATTCGCGCGGGCGAGGAATCCCTCGACGATGCGCGAGGCGCCGGGGGCGCGGGTCTTCGCCAGGATGGAGGCGGCGTTGCGGCGGACATCCTCGGCGGCGTAAGGATCCTGCAGGAGCTTCGCGAGCGCCTCCAGCGTCTTCTCGGTCGGCTGGAATGCCGTCTCATCGTCCGTCATGGCGTCCTCCAGCGCGGAAAGCGCCCCCTCGAGGATTTCCTCCCGGGTCGTGGCGAGCCCCTTCACCGCGACCATCTCCATCAGCGCGGGGTCGCGCAGGCTCGTGAAGAAGTTCAAGACCTCCGTGTTGTCCAGCGGGATCTTCGCCGCCTCCGCGCGGACCGCCTCCGCGAACGCGGCGGCCGGGGCGGGGTCCTCCTCCGGATCGAACGATCCCGCGATCGTCTCGAACGATTCGGCCGCCTTCCCGCGGACGCCCGGATCCGCGTCCGCGAGGAACCGGATGGACGCCCGGGCGAACTCCGATCTCGCCTTTTCGGGAAGGCCCTCGTAGACCCCGCGGATCCGATCCGCGGCCGCCGCCCGCAGCCAGGCGCTGTCCGATTCGCCCAGGGCGGCGACGAGCCTCGTCGCGGCGAGCGTCCGGGGCGGCCCCCCCTCCCGGCGGCGGCCGGCGAGGGCATCGAGGGCCTCCATCGGCAGGCGGCTGCCCGCGAGGATCTCCGCCTTCAGAATCGGATCGAGCGTCTCGCGGCCCAGCGCCGCGGCCGTGATCAGGGCGGCCTTCCGGATCCCGGCGGGAACGTCCTTCGCCATCATCCCCTGAAGCGCCGCGGCGTCGAGCCCCGAGGCCGCGGCGGCCCCGTCGGCGGCGAGGGCCTCGAGCGCCGCGCGCCGGATCTCCGATTCCTTCCCCTCCTTCGCCAGGCGCCAAAGCAGCCTCGCCGCGTCCGGCTCGGTCGCGTGGGGCTCCAGGATCGCGATCGCGTCGAGCGCCTGCGAGAGGTCCGCCTCGGAAAGCCCCGCCGCCAGCGCGTCGAACCACGCCGACGGTGCCTTCCCGGAAAGCCGCCGCAGGGCCTCGATCGCGAGGGCGGCGCGTTCCGCCGCCTCGGCCTTTCCTAACGCGGCCGTCACCGCGTCGATGGCGGCGGCGTCCGCGTCGCCCTTCAGGAGGACCCCGAGGAGACCGAGCCGCTCGGCGGCCGGCGCCGCGGCCATCCGCTTCGCCGCCCAGGCCTTCACGCCAGGGTCCGCCGGAAGCAGGCAGAGAAGCCTCGACGCCTCCGCCGCCGCCTCCGGGTCCTTGCCCTCGGCCGAGACCTGGAGCCAGGCGAGCTCCTCCGCCCCGGGCTTCGCGAGAACGCCGCGCACCGAAAGCGCGCATTCCATGGCGAGGACCCGAGCCGCATCGGCAAGCCCCGGCGCCCGGCGGGCGAGGCTCGCGAGAAGGACGGGGATCTCCGCGTCCGCGCCCGCCACGGGTTCGACAACCCGTCCCCGCCGTCCCGCGGGCTGGAATCCCCACGCAAGGGCCGCGATCGCGTCGAGGCGGCCGAAGGCGGCGGGCACCTCCCCCGCCGGAAGCGACTGCCGCGCCTGATCGACCACGCCGTCCGGATCGCCGGGGCCGCCCAGCCCCCTCGCCGCCGAGAGAACGTGCCCGGCCAGCCGAGGATCCTTGCCCGCCTCCCCGAGGGCGGCCGCGATCCGCGCCTGCCGCTCCGGATCCCGATCCCGCCAGCGGAACCCCGAGGACATCCAGGCGACGGTCTCCCGCCGGACGGGCTCGTCGGAAGCCTTGAGAAGCGCCTCGACCCGATCGGCGGCGTTCGCCTCCTCGGAGAGGCCGTTCGCCTCCAGGTAGCGCCGGGCGAAGAGGCGCCGCAAAGCCGGGCTCTCCTCCGCCGAGACCGCCCGGTCGGCCATCCAGCCGTAGAGCGCTTGCGCCTGCGCGGGCGCCGGCGGCTCCTCGTCCTCGCCCTCTTCCGCCTCCGGCCTAGCCGGCCGGGGCGCGGGCGGCGGCGCGATCCGGATCGTGCCGTAGGGGGGAATCCCGGCGAGAGCGGCCGACCGGATCTCGGGTTCCGCCTTCGCGTCGAGGGCGAGCGCCTTGAGCGCGTCGAAGGATTTCCCGTCGCCCGCCCATGCGGCGGACGAGAGGCCTTCGACCACGGTCCGCCGGATTTCCGGATCCGGATCGGGCGCGAGGGTGGCGAGACGCGAGCTCGCCCACTGGTGGAGGGAATCCCCGGAAGCGGATCCGGGCTGCGGCTCGCCGGCCCCGGGAAGCGGCCGCCGCCTCCTGTCGGGGGGGGTCATCAACTGCGAAACCCGCGCGTCCACCAACCCGCCCGCGAGGGCGGCGGCGATCCCCCGAACCGCTGCGCGTCGCGAGGCCGGGTCTCCGCTTTTCGCGGCCTCGTCGAGCCGATCTCGCGCGGGCGAAGGCGAGCCCGTGAGCGCCGCCCCGAGCGCTGGGAGCGCCGTCGGCAAGACCGACGGATCTTTCTCGGCGGCCGCGCGCGCCGCGATCCAGGTTCGATCCCCGCCGGGCAACATGGGCATCCGAAGGAGAAGGGCCAGGACCCTGAACGCCTCGATCCGAATCCGCGGATCCTGTTCCTCCAGGGCCTTGCGGGCCGCCGCGAACGCGTCCATGCGCCCCCGATTGCCGCGCCAGCCCGCCGCCTCGGCGGCTTCCCGCCAGAGCGAAAACGCACGCAAGCCCGGGGACGCGGAGGCGCGGGCGGCATCGAACGTCTCGCTCGCGACCTGCTCCAGGGGGCGCAACGCGTCGGGGTCCCGCCCCCCCCGCCCCCGCGCCAGCGCCTGCGTCCGGGAGTTCAGCCGGAGAAGGATCGAGGCGACGACGGCCTCCTCGGCGGCCGCGCCGCCCTTCTTGAACGCCGCGCGGATCCCGGATGCAATCGCCTCCATGTCCTCGAGGCGACGCGTCGTCCCCAGGGAACGGACGGCCGCGCGCTCCCCGGACGCCCCCGCCGCGAGCGCCGCGCGCCAAGGGTCGCGATCGTCCGAGAACGAAAGCAGCCGCGAGGCGAGAAACGACATGCGGCGCGGAATCCGGGCGAGCACGATCTCCTCCGGCGTGGCGAGGCCCACCCGGAGAACGTCGCCGTCGGGGCGCGCCGAAAGGCCGATTTCGAGCAACCCGCCCAGCGCCCCCCGGTACGTCCGGCGGCCCCGGAAGAATCCCCCCCCCGCGGCGGGGTCCGAGACGGAAATCCGGTCCAGTTCCCATGCCGCTTCCGCGTCCGCCTCCGCCCGGAGATTCGGATTCCCCGAGGCTTCGCGCGCGCAAATCGCGAGGGCGCGCAGGAAATCGGGGAGCGTCCGCTCGGTCGGGGGAAAGCCCGGCGGGAGCGCCTCGTCGAAGATCCCCTCCCACGCGGAAACGGCCGTCTTCACGGGCGGCGCCGGCTCGGCCGCGACGAAGAGAAGGAAGACCGCGACCGAAACCGCCGCGCGCGCGTGCCGAATCATTTCCCTGCTCCTTCGGGGGCCTTCGCCCCGCTTTCCATCTTGGTTTCCTTGAGTTCCGCCCGCATGTGCGCCGTCTCCCCCGCCCGCCCGGCTCCGTCGATCGCGCGGACGTGGAACCACCACTCTCCCGGTTCGAGGCCCTTGAAGAAAGCCCTCGTTTCCGTCCCCGCGGGCGTTTCCGGCGGGGCCGTGCCGGGCTTTTTGTCGAGAGCGAACGAATAGCCCTTGATCCCGGCCGGGCTTCCGGGGACCGACCACTCGAACGAAAGATCGCGCCCGGCGAACGAGCCCACGACCCAGTCGTCCAGGAAGAGATCCACCGGCCGGGTGGGATCGTCGCCCGCCCGGCCGATCCCGAAAAGCGAAGCCTTCCAGTCCCGCGCCATCCCCTTCTCCTGCTTCTTCAGGACCTCCAAAAGATCGAACCGGATCCGGTGCCACTTCCCGTCGGCCACGAAGCCCTTCTTGCCGCGCGCCCCCGCGTCGGTGTTCTCGCCTTCGGCGGCATCGAGAAACCGGAGCCGGCCATGGCGGAAGAGGACCAGGCGGTATCTCGCCGCGAACGCGAGGCGATACGAGAAGAGGAGGTCCGGCGTCGCGGCCAGGTCGCAGGCCTGCTCGGCGAGCGTGGCCCAGACGTCGCTGCCGTCCGCGAGCCGGAGGCGCGCGCAGCCCCTCCCGATCGCGGCCTCCCCCTCCACCTGCTCGATGAGGTTGCCGTGGCGGGAGCGGGAAAGCGAAAGCGGCCCCTCGCAGTCCTCCCGGATCGCGACCACGGGCGGGAAGACGGCCACGAACGGCGCGGCGGGCGGCGACCCCGGCGGAACCGCAATCGCCGGCGGCTTCGGAACGCCGGCCGGCGGAGACGCCCCGGGGACGAGCGCGATCTCGTCGAGCTCGATCCAGGCCCCGGCGGGATTCGCCCGGATCCCGCCGTCCTTCAGGACGATCCGGTCCCAGACGGCCGGCTTCCCTTTCGCCTCCTTCGGCAGGGCGACCGTGAACACCCGCCAGGTTCCGTCCGCGACGGCCGGCGGTCTTGCGCCCCGCCCCGCGCGATCGCCTTCCGGCCACGGGTCGAGATCCGCGAGCGGGATCCGGACCGATTCCGTCCCCGCCTCGGCAAAGAGATCCGCCGAGACGCCCGGCGGGACCCGGTATTCGAGCCGCAGTTCCGGGAAGCAGGCCGGATCGATCGGCCCCCGGAGCAGGATCGAGCGCATCGAGCCGGCGAACGAAGGCGATCGGAGGGAAATCGCGCGATCCCCCGGACGGCCTTCCCGATCGACGAGAACGAGCGTCGGCCCCTCGACGCCCCCGTCGGCTTCCACGCCCTCGGGGCCGGAACGGAATGAGAGGACGGATCGGGGCGCCCCCGGGGCGGCGGGCGGAGGCGCGGGAACGGACGGCGCGGCGGAAGGCGACGGAGCGGGGCCGGGCTCGGGCTCGCCGCCCGCGAGGACGCGGAGATCCCCCGCGCCCGCCGGGGGCGGCGCCCACGCAAGCCTCGCCGCCGACCGCTCGCCCACCCGCTCGGCCGACAGGCGGAACCGGGAGAGCTTCATCATCGCGCCCGCCGTCCCCAGGCCGAAACGCGCAACGGGGATCGGCTCGGGGTCCTCCCAGGCGCAGCGCCAGGCGTCGGAAACGGATTCGTCCGAGGTGCGGGACGCCGAGAGCTCGAACCGCCGCCCCGTCCGGCTCACCCGGACGAGCCGCCAGTCGTTCAGGAGGCCGTAGGCCATCTGCGCGGAGGAGCGGGGCGCCGGCCGCGCCGGCTTCGTCGAGGCGACGAGCCGGCCCTTGCGCCGGATCTCGAGCGGCCCGCCGGGGCCGAGGAAGAGGAAGTCGTACCCGCTCCCAGGGCCTAGGCCCTCCGGCGCGAGGCACAGCCCGATGCCGTAGGGAAGCGCCAGCGCCTGCCCCGTCCGGACGCGCGTCTGCGGCGCGGCGGCGAACTCCAGATCGAAGTCCCCCGAGAACGGCCGCTTGTTCCAGGCGAGGCCGAACGGCTCGCCGTCGATCCCGAAGAAATCGATGTCGGGCTGGCAGTTGAAGAGGTTCACGGTCCCGATCCGGCCGGCGGCCGAGAACCAGTCGGTCTGGGCGTCGAGGAAATCGTATTCGACGAAGCCGCCGCCCCCGGCGCGAAGCCCGAGGGCCCCCTCCTCCGTCGCCGGGCGGCGGACCACGATCCCGCCGGAGGCCGGCAGATGCGCGGCAACGGAGAGGGCTTCCCGGTCCTCGTCGAGCACCCGGACGCGGCCGGCCCCGGCCTCGAAGCGGATCCGCCGGGTCGTCCAGCCGGAGGGAATCCGGCCGCGGGCCGCCTCGTTCCCGTCCACCAGGATCCGGACGTCCAGGAAGTCGTCCGTGGGCGGCCGTTCCAGCCGGAACCAGGCGCCCTTCCCAGGATTCGAGGCCAGCAATCCCGCCTCGAGCCACGCCTCCCCGCCCTTCGCGGCCGCGGGCCTTCCCGTGGCCCGGCGCGCAGACACCCCGCGCTCCCCCGGCGCGCGGATGAATTCCCCCGGGATCCCGTCGAGGAACGCGGACCCGAAGAACCGTCCGCGGAACCGGATTTCCCGAACGCCGGAGGCGAGCCTCGATTCCTCGAAGGGAGGGAAGGGCGACTTCATCGATCCCTCGGACAGACCCGGGCGCCGCGCGAACCCCGTCCATCCGAGGGGGCGGATCCGGAGATCCCGCATCCCGCGGATCGCGTCGGCCGCGGAAGCCGGCTCGGAAAGCGCCCGATCGAGCGCGCGGACCTGGACGTCGTCGAACCAGGTCGGGCCCGGGCCCTCGGCCCACAGCCCCGCGCGGCCCGCGAAGAGGGAATCGTCGCGGACCGAGAGGATCTCCGCGTCGTCCAGGAACGCCCGGACGAGGTTTCCCTGGGAAGCGACCGCCATCTCGGTCCAGGCGTCCGCGGGAAGGGCGGCCGGCGCGGACGCCAGCACCCGATCCTTCCCGCCCAGGCGCCGGACGATCTCCGCGCGGCCTTTGCGGACCCGGAAGAGCCGCAGGTCCGAGTCGGCGGACGCGCAGAACGCCAGCCCCGCGCCCGCCGTCCTCTCCGTCGGGCGGACGGCGGCGCGGCCGGCGTAGCCGGCCCCGGCGGCCGCGCCCGCCGGCACCGCCAGCGCCAGCGCCTCGCCCGGCTCCGCGCGCGCGGCGAGCCGGAAGGGGTTCGCGTTCAGGTCGCTTTCCGGCGACGGCTCGATCCCCCAGGTCCCGGACAGCGTCCGCAATTCCGTCGGATCGCCCGGCTCCTTCATGAAGTCTTCCGCGAACACGGGCGGCTCGACCGGATTCATCCGGATGTCGAGCAGCTTCGAGGCGCCGTCGAGCCGGACGCCGAACCGTCTCCCCGCGGCGGCCTGCGGCGCCGGCCGGAGGACGCTCCCGCCCGCGCGAATCGCCAGCCCCGTCGCGCGGCGCTGGATCGCGAACTCGAACTCGGCGCTCACCCCTTTCGCCTCCGCGAGAGGCGTTTCCTTCCCCTTTTCGATCCGGCCGGCGACCGCGACCCCGCCGCGGACGTCGAGGAAGAGGGAGTTCGCCTCGTCGGCCGCCTCGAAGAGGATCCGCACGCCGCCGCCCGCGTCCGCCTTCGCCTTCCCCGAGATGTCGTAGGCCCCAACGCATTCCCGGGGAGCCCACCGGACGGTGGCGCCCTCCCCCGCGCCGCCGGCGCCCCCGGAAAGGACGCCGAGGGCGGCGAGGAGGAAAGCCGGAAGGCGACGGGCGGCGCGCGGCCTTGTCGGCATGTTCAATCGCTTACGACGTTCTCCGAAAAAGCCCGTGGGGGCGGGCTCGAAACCAGTATATGCCACCGGGACCCGTCCCCGCCTCCGCGCCCGCCTACCCGCGCTCGAGGCGAAGCGTCGCCGTCGGGAGGTCGCAGACTTCCGTCGGGCCGAAGTACTGGATGGGGCCAGGATAGAGATACGCGCTCTCGACGGCCCAGGTTCCCCGCAATTCCGAGAACTTCTTGAAGGGCTTGCCGTTCAGGTCCACGAGGGCCTTTCGGATGACGGGCTTTTGCGAGCCGTGGCGGCGCTCCAGGTTCATCAGCATCGTCAGCGGGAGGCCCCCCGGCACCCACTCGGCGGCGGGCTTGACGAGGCTTCCGACCGAGGCGATGTAGCCGGTTTTCCCGGCGCACACGAGCGCCGCCGCGGCGGTGCCCAGGCTGTAGCCGTAGTCGGCGTCGAAGTTGGACGGCGCGGCGCAGCGGCCCTCGTAGCCGAAGAAGTGGCACTGGGCGCTGAACTTCCCGCGGTATTTCCCGTTCGCCTTCCACTCCGCGAGCAGGTCGCCCACCATGTCGACCAGCAGCTGCTCCGTCTCGATCCGGGAAACCTGGACGTTGCCGTGCGGGTCGCGGTCCATCATGAGCTGGAGCTGGATCTCGTGGGGAAGGCAGCTGAAGGCCTGCGAGGATTCGGCGGATAGGTGCCGATTGATGAACTGGAAGCGATCGTCGTCCTTCTTGCAGGCCTTGAAGGCGGGATCGGCCATCCGATCGTTCAATTCCGCGATCAGGCGTTTCATCTCCGGGATGAACTCGATCAGCCCCTCGGGGACCAGGACGACGCCGAAGTTCCGGCCCGTTTCGGCCCGCTTCCGCACGACGTCCGCAATCTCCTCCACGATCTGCCGCAGCGTCCGGCCCGTCGCCTGGATCTCCTCGGAGATGAGCGCGACGTTGGGGTGCGTGTTCAGGACGCATTCGAGCGTGATGTGCGAGGCGCTCCGGCCCATGAGCTTGATGAAGTGCCAGTATTTCCGCGCGGAGCGGGCGTCCCGCAGGATGTTCCCGATCTGCTCCCCGTAGACCTTCGTGGCCGTGTCGAAACCGAAGGAAATCTCGATCTGCTCGCTCTTCAGATCGCCGTCGATGGTTTTCGGGCATCCGATCACCTGGATGCCGGCGCCGGTCTTGCGGCAGTATTCCGCGAGGAAGCAGGCGTTGGTGTTGGAGTCGTCCCCGCCGACGATGACGAGCGCGCTGATCCCCCGGGCGGCGCAGTGTTTTACGACCTTGGCGAAGTGCGATTCGTCCTCCAGCTTCGTGCGGCCGCTGCCGATGATGTCGAAGCCGCCGGTGTTGCGATAGTCGCCGATCGTCGAGTCGTCGAGGAGTTTGCAGCGGTCCTCCAAAAGGCCGCTCGGCCCGCCGAGGAACCCGAACAGCTCGCTCTTCGGATTCGCCGACTTCAATCCGTCGAACAGGCCGGCGATCACGTTGTGGCCGCCCGGCGCCTGGCCGCCCGAGAGGATGACGCCGGCCCTGATCGGGGCGAACGCTTTTCCCGGGGCGGGCTTGAAGGTCACGCGGGGCAGGCCGTAGGTGTGCGGAAACAGGGCACGGATCGCGTCCTCGTCCGAGGCGGGGCTCGTCGGAGCGCCTTCGACCGCCTCGACGGCGGCGCCGCATTCGGAAAAGACACGCGGGAGCTTCGGGCGATATGCGTAGCGGGCTTGCTGCAAGGGGGAAATTTCCATGGGCCGAATCATATCGGCGGCGCGCTTCGATGCAATTCGCCGGAACGCGGATCGACAACAGGCGCCTTCGGACGGACAATTCCGTCGCCGTGCCGACACGACCCCCGATCCCCTCGCCCCTGCACTTCACGGGCCTCGGCGGGATCGGGATGAGCGCCATCGCGCAGGTCCTCGCGGCGAGGGGGCTGCGCGTCTCGGGATCCGATCGGTCGTTCGACAAGGGCGAGCGGGCGGCGGACCGGCGGACGCTGCAGCGCGCCAAAATCCGGGTCGCGCCCCAGGACGGCTCGGGGGTGACCCGCCGGACGAAGGCGCTCGTGGTGTCCACCGCCATCGAATCCGGCAATCCCGACATCGAGACGGCCAAGGTCCTCGGCGTCCCGATTCTCCATCGGTCGCTGATCCTGGCGCGAATCGCGGCGAGCGGGCCGTCGGCGGCCGTGGCGGGGACGTCGGGTAAGTCCACGACGGCGGGGATCCTGGGATTCCTCCTCGAGGCCGCATGTCTCGACCCGACCGTCGTGAACGGCGCGCCGATCGCCGATTTCGAGGGGCCCGCCGCGCTGGGCAACGCCCGGACGGGCCGCGCCGGAGGCCCCGTCGTCATCGAGGCCGACGAGTCGGACGGGACGCTCTCCGCCTACCGCCCGGCCGTCTCGATCCTCACGAGCCTCGGAACCGATCACAAGGGAAAGCACGAGACGCTCGAGATGTTCGCGCGGCTCGCCCGGAACACGAAAGGCCACGTCCTCGGGTGCGGCGACGATCCGGAGATCCGACGGCTCGTCCGAGGGCTGCCCCGGGGCCTTCTCTACGGCGAGCACGCGGGCGCCGATTTCCGACTCGCGAACGTCCGCGTCGGCGCCGACGGGACGCGCTGGCGATTTTTGGGCCGCGAGTGGTTTCTGCCGATGATCGGGAAACACAACGCGCTGAACGCCTCCGCCGCCATCGCCGCGGCGGCGCTGTTCGTGCCGGGGGGGGCGAGGAAATCGTGCGAGGATCTCGGTGCCCTTTCGGCAAGAAGGCTCGGGGCGGGGGCTCGTCTCGCGCTCCCGGTCTCCGCACGGTCCACGGAAGGT
>CAYHQZ010000125.1:0-11803 GCA_964358555.1 uncultured Planctomycetia bacterium | reverse complement strand
AGTCCCTCATCTACACCGCCAGTAGATATTGTTCGACTCGGTCTTTCGATCTCTGACGCCGTGAATCT
This sequence comes from uncultured Planctomycetia bacterium, assembly GCA_964358555.1. Taxonomy (GTDB): domain Bacteria; phylum Planctomycetota; class CAYHQZ01; order CAYHQZ01; family CAYHQZ01; genus CAYHQZ01. The sequence goes on along the minus strand of CAYHQZ010000125.1, from coordinate 11,735 downwards.
CGTTGCGACCGACCTTACAAACGTTCAAATTGTCGAGGATTCAAACGGAAACGGGACAGCGGAATCAACAGAAACCACTCGTTTTCCCTGCACCGTCACAATGAGCGGGAAAAACGGCACTATTTCCGCCATCGGCCCTTCATCTTCGCCGATCCATTTGCTCGTCACTCAGCATTACGTCCTTGTCGCGGACGTGATTTCCCTGTCGCCCGAAGACTCAATCCGGATCGGGCTCTCCTCCGAAAACGTTATTGCCTATTCCGCCGGCGTACCTATTGAAACGGCAGGCGAGGCGTCTTACGCCATCCATAGCGAGAACGTCCCCCTTGGCACGTATTTCGTCTCTGCTTCGCGCGGTACCGATACCAATCTGGGCACTCTTGAGGCGCCATGGGCCACGCTTTTGAAAGCCACCGCTTCCGTACCCGCGGGTGCGACCGTGTTCATCGAGCCAGGCACATACGCTGGCGGCATTTCGATTGACACGCCAGGCACAGAAACGGCACGTATCGCATTCATCGGAGATGAACGCACAGGAGAGGTCGTTGTAGACGCAACGAATAAATCTTACGCCTTCCACATAAGCCCAAAAAGCGGGAACGTAAGCATTGTCGGGATGCGCCTCAAGGGGCCCGCCTACAAGGGAATTCACGTTGAGCGCGCTCCTTCCGTTGAAATAAGCCGGGTACGCATGGATGGGTTTGACGCTAAGGGAATTATTTTGGAGTCTTCGACTAACTCGAAAATCGTTCACTCCACAATATCCGGAACTTGCGGGATTGGGCTCTATATCCAGGACTCCCCACAAACGACAATTTCGGATGTCCTTGTCAAAGGGAGCGCTGACGAGGGGGTCAAAGTCACCGGAACTTCGAGCGGCGTCTTTAGAAATCTCACTTCCCATGCCAATAAACACGGCGTTTATTTTTCCGGAACCGCAACACCGCGGGAACTCTCGGACTCGATCGTTACATCCAACACGCAGAAGGGGATTTGGCTCTCTTCCGGCACCGTAACACTCAAAAACAACGACGTCTTCGGCAACGCAGTCAATTATCAGGGCGTTTCCGCTGGTAGCGCTTCTTTTTCGCTCGACCCAAATTACGTGGATCCTTCGGCCGGAAACTTTCATCTCTCCCAAATCGCCTCCGGCCAATCTTTGAATTCGCCTTGCCTAGACATGGGCAGTGGACCTGCCGAAACGCTCGGCGTTTCCACGCGATCGACAAGAACCGACGGGGCCCCCGATTCCGACGTGGCGAACCTTGGCTACCACTATGAAATCCCTGGCAGCGCTAATTTTGTTCCGCCTACGATATCGATTAGCGCTCCAGCCCAGAATTTCCGGACAAGACTCCAGGAAATCGCCATTTCGGGAACTGTCTCGGATGATCGCACTCCAGCCTCGAATATTCTCGTTTCCGCTTCGGTCGCAGGTGGCCCTATGCTGCCGATCCCCGTGGACGCATCCGGCAACTTCCAAGGCAACGTCTCTTGCGTAGGTGGAATTGAAAGTCCGATCGTCGTTTTTGCTCGCGATGGTTCTTACAACTATGGGATTGCCACCGTAAAGGGGCGCTTTGACGAGACTGCTCCCGACGCTCCGACCAGCTTATCCGCGGAAATTCTTTCCGAGACAAGTATTCGCCTCGCCTGGACACCACCCGAGAGTGACACTTCCTGCCTCGTTTACACTGTTTGGTCGCCTTCGGCGATGAGGGAGGAGAACCTCCAGGACCAGTTGCTCCTACACATGGACTCGTCAGTAAAAGCCCAAAACGTCTCTCCGGCATTCGTAGGAGCACGATTATTGCGCACGGTCGATGCTGACAGGCTTAACGCCTCGGAAGACTATCTCCGCTTTAAAACCAGCCGACATGCGGTGATTTATGTCGGCTACGACCAACGGGCAACCTCGATGCCCGAGTGGTTGTCGCAGAACTTTCTGCCCACCAATACCCAAATAGATGCAACCGACTCCTCCATCGGTTTCTATCGCCTATATTCAAAGGCGATTCGGGCGGGAGAAGAGATAACGTTAGGCGGTAACTGTGCTACGGGCGCTTCCGCCTCCAACCAAAAACAATACACCGTTTTCTCTATCCCCCAGGAAAACGCTGCGGACGTTGTGGGATATCACGTTTACCGAAAGACGGGAACCGATCCGTTCGTCAGGATCACTGCCACGCCTATCGCAAATCTATTTTTCACGGATTTGAATGCCGTTCCTGGCACAGAATACGTCTACTCCGCATCATCCGTAGATAGCGCCGGAAACGAATCTTCATTAGCAGAACAAATCCAAGCGTCATCTCGCGCGCCTTCAATCGTCGGCTTCCAGATTTCTCCGGATTCTATCTCGCCTGACGACGATGGCATTCTCGACGTTCTTTACATTCATGCTACCATTACCCGCCCTTCAACCTGGACTGTTTCAATCAAAGACTCCGCGGATCATGAAGTAAAAGCTTTTTCCGGAACTGGCGACGCCATAGATCTCAATTGGAACGGACGTGATACCACAACCTCGTCCGCTTTTCCTGACGGGAAATACGCGGTCGAACTTAATGCCACCATCGAAGGCATCGGCTCTGCCACGACTACTGGCTCCTTCTGGATTGACACAGATGACGATCTGGATGGAGACGGCGCCAAGAATCCACACGATTTCGGCGATGAGGCGACTGCCGACCAGTCTCCCGAGGATCCGGCCGTCGCCGCAGATTCTGACAAAGACGGCGTGGATAATGCACGAGATCCCTACCCATACGATCCAACGCGGAAAACCCAGCCGGCGTTGATCGTTTTGCCAAAGGCGAGCTCAATCCACTATTCCTCAAAGCCGATTACGTTCATTGGCGAAGCATGGGATACCGCGCCAGCCACAGGAACTCCCCATTGGCTTGACGGGGCCGAGCTCGAATGGAGTTCTTCATTGGATGGGATTCTTGGTGTTGGCATGAAGATGTCGAAATGCCTCTCCGTAGGGGAGCATGTAATCACGCTCATGGCGCACAAAGCCGGCGGCGTCACGGAAAGCGCGGCCGTTTCCATTACCGTCCTCGGCGTTTCTGCTCCCGCCAATAACGCGCCGCAGATTTCCATCGTTTCCCCCTTCGATGAAATGCCCGTAAAGCAGGATCGCACCGTATCTCTGCGTTCTCTCGCAAACGATGCTCAAGATGGCACTCTTTCCGGCCGAGCAATCGAGTGGAGCGTGGATGGAATCCCCGTCCCCTCTTTTGGAGAAACATTATCGCTTACCAACCTACCGTTAGGACTTCGCACGATTACCGCTACCGCGACCGACTCACGCGGCGATACTCGAAGTGCGGATATTCGGCTGAACGTGCAGGCCGATCCCGTCTCTGTCTGGGCGAACGATTATCGATGGAATGATTACGAAGGTGACATTGACCGATATGGCGATCGCGGCGGCAAGCCTGGCACGATGATGCTCGATGGCCAATCAGTAAAAGGCTTCAAGTTTTCCGGTTCTGTTGGCGACTCGAACTATTACACCTACAGAGTCGGGAAACACTTCGACGTTATGGAGATCACTGCGGGCGGTCTCGACGGTTCAACAATCGCAATGAATATCGAAGTTTGGCTCGACGGAAAACTTCGCCTCGTCACTCCACCACTTTATCCTCAAGATAATGCGTTGGTTTACGTTGTTGATATCCGTGGAATAGACGAAGTCAAAGTAAAGGACTGCAAATCCGGACAACCGGGAACGAGGCAGCAATTCCTTCACAAATGCCGCGTTGATTTGGATGGAAGACCGCTCATAATCCCGGAAATGAATGATGTGTTTTTTGGGGGGTTCGCAGTGACAGTGGTAGGCCGTGGTTTTATTGGTGATAAGGGAATTCTCGTCAAAGATCCAAGCAACAGCCATGAGCGCCACGAAGATGACAACTTCACCGACAATGCTCATGACGGCGATGCGGACAACTCCCCCAAGCCCAGCGATATTGACCCGGGCTTATATGTTGGCCTGAATGCGGACGATGACAATCGAAACAATTTGCAGGATCGGCACAGAGATGACAATCCAGTTCTTCCATATATTCATCAAGCCAGCCCGGAAAGCTTCCAAAAAGACGTCGTGTTTGAAGAAGATGACTTACAAATGATCACCATTAATTCCAATCTTCCGATAGGGCAATTATTCACGATTGAGATTGGAAAAGCTCCAAACCGTAATAGCCAGCAAGGCAGAATTCGAATATGGGAATCTCACGACAAGAAAACTCTTCTCCTGAATGGAGAATCCGGCTCTTCGATACAGACTTTTGTACGCGCTGCAAGTATTCAGAATGGGACCGCCTTTGACGCTCTTGGAAATATAATTCCCGCCGCCTTGGATTCCGCTGGCTTGCCAATAATCCCCTTAATTCTACCTAAAATTCTTTGGGTTGAAGGAGTCGAATTGAGCTTCACTCCAAAAGATGTTGTCATCACACTAAAAACCTTCTTGCAGGACACGAAAATTCGTTGCTTGGATACGATTAACGTAACTGTAATTGGGCCTACCGTGTTAAAGGACAATGCTAACCTTGCCAAAAGAACCCAGATAGCCTGCGTTAAGCCCTTCACCATTGCCGAGGCTACAGCTCACTATTCCGCAGATCTGCGATATGATGAGCGATATGCCTATGTTTACGCAACTGACTTCTCCGCTCGCTTGGACAATAACGATGTTGATGTTGAATTGTTTAGCTATGACAATGCCACAGTTCAAAGCTCAAGCGGTCAGGCCAAAACGGGCCATTATTATTGGGAGCAGGAGGATAAAACCAAGAATGATTCGTACGGGAACATAACTAACGGAATCGACGCGAGTGGAAACCCTGTTTTTGAAGGCCTAATAGAAACGTTTGATCCCTACGGAAAGATTTCTCAGGATGAAGTCGAACCGGTCAAAATTGATGATGCCCCTGACGCGCATCTCGCAAGCCTTACAGGTGAAGGATTCTTTGTTGTGCGGGATCCTGCGCTTTTCGTTCGCGCAGACAAATCAACAGTCGTCGGCGTAGGCGGAGGACGTATCATCACTCGCCTATTTCAAGATCTCCGAATTTCAGCCGGAATTCGCCCGCCAGGCTGGATGATCCGTGTCGCAGAAGCAAAATTTGATGAATTTGAGCCCTGCACGGGATTTGATTCTAGCGAACGCCCCAATGCGAGCGAACCAACAAGCCCTGTCGGCCCATGGCTCATGGTCCCTCTGCCGAAAAACAGTGATGATCCCACACAAAACAAAGTTGTTTTAAATCCGTTTCCTCCAGACCTTTTTACGGGTCGCGGAAATCTTAAGATTAAACCAGGCGTTCATAACAAATCGGCTAAAATTATTTCGCCAATCCTCGACGCCTCTGGCCATTTCACGACAAGCGCAACTAACGTAGTGGTCGAGATCTGCGGAGAAGGCGCTATAGGAGAAGATGCCCTGTTAATCGGTGAAGCCATCTTCCGAGATCCAGAGGATAATCAAGATGAATACGCCAAGGGAATTTGCCGGCTATCAATATTAAATAAGCTAAACCTTGATGTGTGTGCGTGGGTAATTCCGGATAATGGCCCGCCGCCTTTGATTCCAATGCATGCGCCAACAATTTTTTCGGATTTAAAATCGTCAATTAATAACGTCTGGCTTAAACAAGCAAACATAGAAGCCTCGCCAACGGATCTCATTACATATCCCATCGCATACGACAGCGGTGCAGGTGGCAATGGAAATGGCGCCCTTGACTTTGATTCGTCTGGCTCGGAGATCGGAACAGTGCGAACGGGAGTTAACACGGTATCCCGCGTCTCGGTATTTTACGTATTAGCCATCAATCCAGACGAAAGAGCAATCTTCCGCGAGGTGTCTGCTCGCAACCAACCTTGGTTCACGATCGGTGTTTCAGATGCAGTGAATTCGAATTCGCCAGAGAACGCAACCGCTCATGAAATCGGCCACGTGCTTTCCCTCAAAGACATTTCCGACAAGAAAAACATCATGCATGAGTTCGGAATCCCTTCTAACCCTTCTAGTATTACGCACAAGCAATGGATTCAGTCACGTAACAAGTTGCTACTTATTCCATAGCAATGAACATATATCGGTTATTGGCGATTTTGCCTTGGCGGCGGATCGCGCTTGCTTCTGCCGCAATCGCGCTGGTCCTTGCGTTCTTCCTTCTCCTTTTCCCGCCATCGCCGGCACCCGTTTTCCGAAAGGAGGCCCATCTCCGGGTTGGCGATTCTCGCATTGTGCCGATATTGACGACGCAGCAGCTCATTGGAAAAGCGGAATCTGGAGAATGGGGCGTCCTTCTTGATCTTGGCGAGATGGCCAACCGCGAAGCGTTCGATTATCTGAGCAGCCAGTATCGCCTGGAGACAGGGAAGCAAGCAACGCAAGCGAAGTCCCCTGATACATTGAGCGAGCCGTCCCGAAAGCTTGATTTTCTGCAAATGGCCCTGGCAAGAATCGGATCCCGGAAACAGCTGGCCGAGATCCTGCGGGACCTTCACGGCCAGGATGCAAAGACGCGCCGCTTTGCGGCCCTCAAGATTATGTACGTGGGCGGCGCAGATGCCGTTCAGGCACTGGGGGATCTTACGCTCCAGCCGGAATGGCGATGGAGCGATGCCTGGTTTTCGCTATACCAGATCCTTCCTGACTCGCCCATCCCTTTGCCTCGCGTCAAGGACGAGGAATTTCTGCGCTGGAAAGCATGGTGGGAGTCCAACCGAAAGGACATCCCCCGCCTGCTTTCCAAGCGCGATGAGCGATTCGATCGCATTCTCGCCGGGGATGGAAGACGGATTTTGAGTCATCGCTCCACGCCTCGCGACCTAGCCTTCTCGCGCGACGGGAAGTTTCTCGTCATTTCCACGGACGCGAACATGGCGGATGGGTTGTACGTGCACTTGTGGAACCTGGCAACGGGCCGACGGGAGAGCGCGTTCAAGGACACATGGCGCAGTTTCGGTTTCGGCTGGGGAATCGGACCCGCCAAAATCGCGCTATCACCGGACGGAAAGCGAATTGCAGTCCGATTCCCCGGCGCCATCCGCGTTCTGGATTCCTCGCGGGGATCGATAGAGGCGGAAATCCCCGTCGAATTGACACGTCATCCTGGCCTTTCGTTCTCGCCCGACGGGAACTTTCTGGCCTTCAACACCACGAAGTCCATTCAGATCTATGAGATCGGAACGGGCAAATGCAGGGAAGCGGTGCCCTTGGATGCTTTCGCGCCGAATGCTTGCACAAGCGGCCCTTGCTTCTCGCCGGATGGGAACCGATTGGCAATCGGCCTGAACGTTGGAAGGGATGGGGCAAGTTATTCGGCGCCCCCCCACGAGATTCATCTTTGGGACGCAAGGACGTTTCATCCGACCCAGCGAATTTTCGTCGCGAGCGAGGTTCTGCCTTTCACTTCCCTGGCCTTTTCCCCTGACGGAAAGAGCGTCGCTTACAACGAAGGGAAAGGGCAAATGAAAGGGGCCGGCACCGGGCGAGAGAGGGGAACCCGCTTGCTAGATGTTTCTACGGGCCGCTCCTTCCGTTATTTCCCCCCCGGATTCGAGGGTTTTGCATCTCCGGTTTTCTCTCCGGACGGAAGCATCCTCGCCCTTGCCGAGATGAAACCCTCCGCAGCGTCTTCCACCGTTCGTCTCTGGGACATCTCCACGGGCAAGGAAAAGAAAACGCTTGAGATTCCGTTGACATTCATCTCGTGCCTCGCCTTCTCCCCGAACGGCAAGACGCTGGCCGTGGGAGGAACTGGACCCCGCTTGGCCATGAACGACGTGCTTCTCATGGATCTTGCCCCATAGGCGCACACGAGCTCGAGGGCATATAGGCCCTCTCGTCTCCCGGGGCGAGTCACCTTACGATAGTGCGAGCCAGAAAGGAGCCGCACCATGTCCACCGAGAAAAACCTGCAGGAGGCGTTCGCGGGGGAGAGCCAGGCGAACCGGCGGTATACGGCGTTCGCTCGGAAAGCGGACGCGGAGATGCTGCCGAACGTGGCGAAGGTGTTCCGGGCGGCGGCGGCGGCGGAGACGGTGCACGCGCTGTCGCATCTGCGGGTGCTGGGCGCCGTCAAGTCCACCGGTGAGAACCTCCAGGCGGCCATCGAGGGCGAAGCCTACGAATTCAAGACGATGTATCCGGCGTTCCTATCCGAGGCGGAGAAGGAGAAGAACGCCGCCGCGGTGCTCACGTTCAAGGGGGCGCTCGCGGTCGAGAAGACCCACCACGCCCTCTACACGAAGGCCCTCGAGGCGGTGAAGGCCGGATCGGACCTGCCCGAGGCGCCGATGTGGGTCTGCGAGGTCTGCGGGGAGACGTTCATGGGCGCGCACCCCGACCGCTGCCCCGTCTGCAACGCCCCGAAGGCGAAGTTCACGGAGATCAAGTAGGGCCGGAAGAAGGAGGCCGCCTCTTCGCGTAGGAGACGGAAGGGATCGAATGTTTGCGTCTGGGATGTAAACCGAGCACGGGCTCGGGGCGGGGGCTCGGCTCTTGCTCCCGGTCTCCGCACGGTCCACGGCCGGTAGACGAATTCATGGCGTTGGACCGTGCTCCGACAGGTCGCCACGATCCGAGCCCCCGCTCCGCGCCCTTCTTGTTCTTCGGTTCCAGGAATACATAAAACGGCGCCGCGCTCCGCCCCTCCACCTCATTCCACAGGGGAGGGATTGAACCCGGGATCTCGCGCACCCGCCTCCACCCGGTAGATCGTCTCCTCGCCGCTCCGGAAGATTTCGCGGAGGGGAAACCAGGGGGGCGGCCAGGGGTTGTAGCCCCCGCCGAAGCGCATGCCCTGGTAGAGGACGCCTCGGTGCGTCCGGAGCAGGGAATCGAGATCGACGGGCTGGCCGTCCCAGCCGAGGACGCTCCGGATCTTTTGGAGTTTCGGATCGGGGGTGTAGAAGAAGGCGGCGGGGTGCTCGCGCCGGAGGCGTTCCGTGTAGAGGCCCTCGGCGCTCACGTTCGCGAAGAAGAGGGCGTACTCGGGGGACGAGCCCCACCAGGCGGTGATGACGGCGAAACCCTTGAAGTCGCGCTCGAGTCGCTCGCGCACCGCAAGCGCGCCGTCGCGGCGTTGCGACATCCCGTCCAGCATTCTCGCGAAGGGCCGCGCGACGCCGAGGCCGATCGCAAGCGAAAGGGCTCCGCCGAGGGCAAACGCGGCCGTCCGCCGGGCGGCAGGGCGGCGCAACGCAGGCGCGATCGCCTCCGCGCCGAGCCAGACGGCCGCCCCGACAAGCCCCATGGCGGGGGCGAGGTAGATCATCCCGGGGTGCTTCGCCACGACGAGGCATTGCAGGACGAACGCGGCGAGGAGCGCGGCGGCGCAGCGCCGGACGGGCGTTTGAGCCGCCTCCCCCTCCGCCGGGGCGCGGGATCGCGCCAATGCGAGGGCGATGGCGAGGAGCGCCATCGAAAGCGCGAACACCGGCTCGCCCGTCAGGATCCCGGCAAGATTTTCCGCCAGGACCCCGACCGCGGGAATCCCCACGCCCCCGCCGCCGTGGCCTCCCTGGTGGACGAGAAGCCCCGCGATCCAGCCGAGCGATTCCCCCGCGCGGTGCCAGGCGGGGATCGTGCAGAGCGCGAACGATGCCGGGACGAGCGCGAGGAAGGCGATCCTCGGAAGCCAGCGCGGCAGGAGGATGAGCGGGAGCGCAAGTAGCGGCACGGCGGTGTATTTCAGCGCGACGGCGAACCCGAGGAGCACCGCCGAGACGATGGCAAAGCGATAGGGCCGATCCCGCGCGCCCCCGCCCCAGGCGGAGACGAGGAGGCCCGCGACGGCGAGGTCCGCGAGCAGAAGCCCCGTCTCGGGCGTCGCGCGCCCCAGGGCGAGCAGGGAATGCGCGGAGACGAACGGAGCCGCCTGGAGCAGGAGGGCCGGAGCGAGCCGCCCGGTCCGCGCCAGCGCGAACGCCCCGAGCCAGAACAGCCCCGCCGCGTAGAGTATCTGGTAGGCCGCCTGGAGGAAGCGCAGGCTTGATTCCAGATCCGCGAGGACCGCGTCCTCGATCGAGCCCTTCCCCGAGACGATGTGGCGGACGCGCAGGAAGAGCCCGTTCAGGATCTGGACGGGGGTGCCGGGATGATCCGCGTGCCCCACCGGCTTGCCCCGCGCCGCGTTGAGCCCGTTCAGGAGATACTGGTATTCCGGATCGAAGTTGATGCAGGCCCAGCCGGGGCCGCGGGCGCGCCGGACGGGGCCCTGGAGGAGGCAGAGCAGGAGCGCGGGCAAAAGGAGCAACGCAAGAAGGCGAAGCCGGCCGGCTCCGGCGGCAGACGGGCCGGAGGCGAGCGCGCCGGGAGGCAGTTCCAGGATCACAAGTCTAGCAATCGTCAAGGATTGCCCCCGGAAAGAAAAGGGCCGCCCATCCGAAGACGGGCGGCCCCCATCGTTCGAGCGAGACGATCAGCGCCGGGGAGCCGGACGGACCGGCGGACGGACCGGCGGGCGCTTGCCGGAGAACGGGCCGCGCTTCGCGTCGCGCACGTCTTCCTTCCGGTCGCGAACGTCCTCGGCGCGGTCCCGGACGTCCTCCTTCCGATCTCGGATGTCCTCGAGGCGATCGCGCAGGCCGCCATCGCGCTTGGCGTCCCGGATGTCCTCCTTGCGATCGAGGACGTCCTCGCGCCGATCGCGAATGTCCTCGAGGCGATCGCGAACGTCCTCGCGGAAGTCGCGCCCGGCGGGGCCGAAGAAGGGCCGCTCCCAGGGCTCGATCTTGCCGTCGTCGTCGCGGTCGAGCCGCGCCTTGAACCGGGATTCGAAGGCGGCGCGCTCCTCGGGGGAAACCTTGCCGTCCCCGTTCGCGTCGATGCACTTGGGCGGCGGCAACTTGGCCGGGGGCGCGAAGAGGAAGCCGAAGGCGTCCTCCCACTCGTCGCGAAGCTCGGATGCGACGGCCGCAGGCGGCGGAGGAGCGACGCCCGGGGGCGGAGGCGGCGGGGGCAGGCGATCGGCCGGCGTGATCTTTCCGTCGTCGTTGCGATCGAGCCGCTCCTTCATGGCCGCGAGCACCTTCGCGCGGAAGGCCTCGCGCTCCTCGGGAGAGACGACGCCGTCGTTGTTCGTGTCGACGCGCTTGAGCCAGGCGATCCGGCAGCGGTGCCGGTGGATCCAGGCCCGGAGCGCTTCGCGCTCGGTCTCGTCGAGTTTCCCGTCGTCGTTCTTGTCGAAGCGCTCCTTGAGCGCGAGCCGCCAGGCCGGCGGCTTCTCCCCCGCCGCGGGCGGAGTGATCGCCGGGGGCGGCGGCGGAACGGGGGGCGGGGGCGGCAAAACGTCCTGGGCGCCAATCATCACGGGCAGAAAAAGCAGCCCCGCGAACGCAAGTCCAATCTTCCTCATCGTCGTTCTCCTTTCGAGTCGAACAAGATGCTCCTCACGGACAACTATTATTGAACAAGCGGCATGCCAAGGGCAATGCCCGGATTCGGATTGCGTATCTCCTTTTTCCGAAGGAAGATGCGAATCCGTCGCCCGGCTCGTCCCCCGGGATCCTACTTTGCCGGGGAAAAACTCCCCACTTCCGTGGGGCGCCGCTGGCCCGCCGATTTTCACTTTCAACTTCTCGTTAGCGGCCATAGCGGCGCCGATCCATGTATTCCTGGAAGCGAAGAACAAGAAGGGTGAGGGATGGGGGCTCGGATCGAAGCGACCTGTCGGAGCACGGTCCAACGCCATGAATTCGTCTACCGG
>CAYHQZ010000124.1:0-11974 GCA_964358555.1 uncultured Planctomycetia bacterium | reverse complement strand
TTTATTTCGATTCCGCATCGCATGTGACGTTCAAGGGGATCGACGTCCGAAATTCCGACAATGAAGGCGTCCTGTTCGGAGGCACCTCCACTTCCAGTCGGATCGTTTCGACCGAGGTCAAGTCGGTCGGGCTTAGCGCCTCCGTCCCGTCCGTGAAATTCGAATCCGGCACGATCGGATGCAAGGTGCAGAAATGCGAGGTCCTGGGCGATACCGAAGGGATCCTCGTCGCCTCCGCAACGGACGCCGAGATTTCGAACTCCTGGATTCGCGGCGGCGCGAACTATGGTTTGCATTTGCAGACCTGCAACGGCGCCAAAGTCTACTTCAACTCGTTCCGGGATATGGCCCCTGGCACGCCCGATCAGCTCGTCCAGATCGATGGCGGCTCGACAACGAGCGCGAATATCCTGAAAAATAATATTTTCCAGTTGGATTCCACGGCCTCGGATTATTGCATTTATGTCGTGGATAATGGGAACGCCTTCGTTTCGGATTACAACGATTTCTGGATTCCGAATGGCGCCAAGGCGGGATATTGGAATGGTTCTGCTCGCGCGACACTTCTCGATTGGCGCGGCGCGGGCCACGGGGAAGACGCCCACTCGCTTTCGGGCGATCCCGTCTACGTCTCGATCTACGACCTCCACGTAGGCCAGGGCTCGGCCGTCCTCGGCCGGGGCACGGGCATCGCCGGCATCACGGAGGACATGGAGGGCACGCCTCGCCCGCCCATCCCTTCGATGGGATCCGACGAGGAGCCGCTTCCTCCCGTTTCAGGCACCTTGACCATCAAGCAGGACGGGACGGGCAACTACCGAAACTTCGTCGAGTGCGCCGAGATGCTCAAGGTCCAGACCGTTACCGGCCCCGTCACGGTCCTGGCCGACCCAGGCACATATATGGAAGAGCGGACCGTGCCGCTCTACGCGATCCCCGGCGCATCCGCCTCGAACCCCATCGTTATAAAACCCGCATCGGGCACGGTCGTGGTGAAAAACGCCGCGACCCAGGACGTGTTCACGTTCGATGGCGCCTCTTACATCACGCTGTCATTCGCGTTTCGGCCCGGCCTCTCAAGGGGACTGCGGACGTTAAGAATGTTTATGTCGCAGAGGACTTTAAAAAGCTTCAATGGCTTCGCAAAATGATCGAATATGGGTTCGATCAAACGGGCTGCAAGATGGCCAAGGGACAGTTCATGCATTGGCTCAGCGGAAAAGGAACGCCACTTCCAGTTCCTGTTGATCGCCTTAAGGATACAGATGTATATAGAAATCTGATGGCTTCTTTAGCGCGTAAATGCCAAGCGATGAAAAAAGGCGAACGATTAGCTGGAAGCGCCGTAGTCTTTGGAAGTTTAAATAGCTTGCGCGAAAGAGAGCTCAATATTGTCATGGGACGATTTAATTACGATTACATAATGGTTTCTAATGGCGATGGATGTTGCAAGGTCGATTTCACAGTGGAAGATGATATGGTCCCAGTTGCAGACGTTGGCGCAAACTTCGATTTTACATACAAGATGAAAACGTTAGATTTCATGAAAAGCATGGGCTTCCCAGGTGAAGTTTCCGCGCAAGTAAAAGTCAACATTAGCGATGCAGTCTTTTCCCAAATGGGCGTATATTATGGCGCGAAAAAATTTGCGCATGGGAACGCCTGGAGCGATTCCATTCAATGCATAGAATGCAAATACTGAAAGTCCATTTCGATTTCGCGTGGAGGAGGCAACTAATCGCGATCCTTACAGTCATTATTCTTTCGCTCCCCTCCTGCACAGATCTGCGTGATTTGCCTGTGTTTTCTTCCGAAGCCTCAGCTAAATATGAATCGCATTGGCATGACCTCGCCGGATTTGATCCTGCGAAAACATACAATGCGATGACTGAACTCGCAACGCCATCCGCCATCCCCTTCCTTGCCGAGCATCTCCGTCCGATTCCGATCGATCTTCAAAATGTTAGGCGCCTTATTTCCACTCTCGATTCTGAGGATTATTTTATTCGAGAAAGATCCTCGCGAGAATTAGAGGCAATGGGAGAGATATTAGAGCCGGAGATTCTCGCCTCTCTACGCGTGATTTCTTCACCTGAGACCAAGAGTCGCCTTTGCAATCTCATGCATTCTATTGAACGATTACGTGAATGTCCACCATCCCCTGGGATCCAATTTCAACGCTTGTTGGCAATTCAGATATTGGAAATAATTGGAACGCCTGAATCATGCAAAGTCCTGGAATCAACATTTACGTCTTCTCCATCGCTTAGAGAGCAAGTGGAGGCGAAGCGTTCGATCGAAGCAATTCGTTTGCGTGCGTCTTTTGGATACTCTCAATTGCCAATCACACTCACAAATACCATTGGCATGAAACTTCAACTTATTCCTCGCGGTATCTTTCTCATGGGGAGTCCCAAGGGTGAAGTAGGACGTGACAAAGAGGAATCTCTTCATTTGGTTCGCATCTCTAATATATTTTACGTTGGAGCAACGGAAGTTACGCAATCTGAATGGAAAGCGATAATGGGAAAAGATAGCAATGCGAGCCGTTTTCAAGCTGAGAATCTCCCCGTTGAATCCGTTTCATGGGATGATGCCGTTGAATTTTGCAAGCGTTTGAGCAAAAAAGAAGGTAGGAAATATAGCCTTCTCACCGAATCGGAATGGGAATATGCATGCCGGGCTGGAACAACAACGCCGTTCAATATCGGGGTAGATATAGACAGAAAATCTGCGAACATTAACGGGGATCAATCAAGTAGCATTGTCGATAATGGCCTTGATCGTAACAAGACATCGCAAGTTGGTAGTTTTAAGCCAAACGCATGGCGCCTTTATGATATGCATGGGAACGTATGGGAGTGGTGCAAAGATTGGTACGGACCATACCCTGAAGGGGAACAATTATCCGTTGACCCGATTGGTCCCCTTATAGGCACAGAGCGCGTTTTGCGTGGTGGTAGCTGCTTCCTCAATCCAATCCTCTGCCGCTCTGCATTTAGATACCAAGATTCACAAAAATGCAATATTGGGACTCTGGGATTTCGAGTTGCGCTCCACCTTCATGTGCAACGCCGCCCTGTGCCAAGTGCGTCGCGGGAGGAGGTGCCGTAGTCTTGCCGATGAAAGTTCGACAGAGGGAATTGTCGGTTCGCTCTCCTAGCTACGAGAGCGGATGGCCCGGGCAGCCCACGTCGGCAACCGCCTTCCCCTCCCGTTTCCTCGCCCCGGGGATATAGGGGACGCTGTCAAATAGTCAAGTAATCTTCCCTCCCCCCGTTTCCCACCCGATCATGGGTGGTAGCCGGACGCCTAGCCTGGCCAAGGGCGAGGCAAGGTAGTATCTAGGCTACTCAAAAGAATGGTAATGAGCTCGGAAAGATATGCGCGAGCAATTCGTAGGAATACAAGCGAATCTCTACTAATAATCGGTTGTTACGCGTTACGTATCAACTCGAATAGTAGATAAGTGAAACCATTATTTATTTCTTAGCGGGAGAATTTCAACCTTATGCAAAGAATGATTTCAGGCGCAGGTCTATCAGCGCCGGAGGTGATTCCGTGAACCGGCCGGTCCCCATCGCCTACGTGATCACCGATCTGGACCGGGGCGGGGGGGCGGAGAAATGCCTCTACGAGCTGGTGACGAGGCTGCCGCGCGATCGCTATGCCCCGAAGGTGTTCTGCCTCAAGGGGGAGGGGGCGGTGGCGCAACGGCTGCGCGCCGCCGGCGTGCCGGTGCGCTGCCTCGGCTGGACGGCCCTCCGCGCGCCCTACGGGATGGTTCAGCTGGCGAGGCGGTTCGGGGAGTCGGAGGCCCCGCTCGTGCATTCCTTCCTCTTCCACGCGAACATGGCCGCGCGGATCGCGGGCAGGCTTAGCGGCAAGCGCGTCATCTGCTCGATCCGCGTCGCGGAACGGGAGCGGCCGTCGCACCGGTTTTGGGACCGGCTCACGTCGCGCCTCGTCCATCGCTACCTGTGCGTCTCCGACTCGGTGCGCGCCTTCCTCGCCGAAGGCGGAATCCCCGGATGGAAGGCCCGGACGATTCCGAACGGCGTGGACGTTCCGGACGCGCTCCCTCCGATGCCGCGCCACCCCCTGCCCGTTGTCGTGACCATCGGGCGGCTGCACCCGCAGAAGGGGATGGACGTCTTTATGGAGGCGGCGCTGGGGCTGTTGCGATCCCGCCGGGATGCGATCTTCCGGATCGCAGGCGAAGGCCCCATGGAAGCGGGCCTGAAGCGCCTCGCGCAGGCCCATCCCGGGTCGTTCGAGTTTCTCGGGCACGTGGAGGACGTCCCGTCCCTCCTCGACGGGGCCGACCTCTTCGTCCTCGCGTCGCGCTGGGAGGGGATGCCGAACGCGGTCCTCGAGGCGATGAGCCGGGGCCGGCCGGTCCTTGCGACCGCCGTGGACGGGACGCCCGAACTCGTGAAAGACGGCGTCACGGGAAGGCTCGTGCCGTCCGAGGATCCGGAAGCGCTGCGTGCCGCGATGGCGGAGATGCTCTCCGATCGGGACCGGCTTTCGGCGATGGGCGCGGCGGGATACGTCGTCGCGCGGGAGCGGTTCACGTACGGCTCGATGGTCCGGGACCACGTGGAGGTCTACGAGGAGATGCTCCTCGACGCCCCCCCGATCCCCGTTGCTCGGCCGCCGAAGGAGGGGCCCGGCTCCGGAAAGGACGCATGCTCGAAATCATCATGATCGCCGCGGCGATCTCCTTCATGGCCAAGGCGGCCAGAATCGAAGAGCGATCCCCGCTCGCCTGGGGCGGCCTGACGGCGCTCTACTGCATCGCGAGCCTTGCGCTTCCCCTGCCGCTCCTGCGGATCGGGATCGCCGGGATCGCGAGCTTCGCCACGATGTTCGTCTGCAAGATCGTGCAGGCGCCGCGCTAGGGCGCCTTCGGGCGGAGACCCGCGAAGACGGCGCCGGCGATCGTGATCAGCGCGCCGGCGAGCAGCGCCAGGCGCATCGCCGCGAATTCGACGCCCGTCCAGGACGGGCCGGCCGGGAGGGCGCCCTCGGGGCGCTCCGTGTGGCCGCCCGCCGCGTGGAAGATGGAGGCGGCGAGTGCGACGCCGATGAGCATCCCGAGGATCCGGGCCTCGGCCAGGACGCTGCCGGCCGCGCCCTGCCGATCCCTCGGCGATGCGCCCATGAGGGTGCTCGAGTTCGGCGACACGAATGTCCCCATCCCGAGGCCCATCACCGCGAGCCAGGAGGCCACGGCGGGCGTTCGGGCATCCGGCCCGAGCGTCGAGAGGCCGGCGAGCCCCGCGGCGAGGACGAGCATGCCGCCCGTCGCGAGGCCCCGGGTCCCGATCCGGTCGGAGAGGCGCCCGGCGGGGAAGGCGACGAGCGCCATGACGATCGGCTGGGCCATGAGCAGAAAGCCGCTCTCCCTCGGGGATTTCCCGAGGCCTTCTATGAGGTAGAAGGGCAGCAGGAAAATCGCCCCGAAGAGGCCGGCGTAGTTGCACAGCGCGCTCGCCGCCGCGCCGGCGAAGACGCGCGATCGGAAGAGGCCGAGGAAATCCGCCGCCGTGCCCGCGAGGTCGAATCCCGCGGGCTTCCGCTCCGGATCCCGCGGCAGGCAACGCGCGCCCATCCACAGGATCGCGGCGCAGGCCGGGACGTTCATGAGAAACGTCCAGCGCCAGTCGCCCAGCCAGAGGATGAGCCCGCCGACCGGGGGGCCGAGCGTGAGCCCCGCATAGGTCGCCGACCCGAGCAACCCGAGGGCGCCTCCCCGCCGCGATTCATGGAACGAGGTCGTCAGGATGGCCGTGCTGGTTGCCAGCGCCATCGCGCCGCCGATGCCCTGGAGGACGCGGGAGGCGAGGAGGGAGGCGTATCCCCAGGCGACGCCCGCGCCGATCGAGCCCACCCCGAAGAGCAGGAAGCCCGCCAGGTAGCCGCGCCGATGTCCGAACATGTCGCCGATGCGCCCGGCGGGAATCAGCGCGATCCCGATGGCGAGAAGAAAGGACAGGATGACCCCGCTCGACTCTCCGACCGAGAGATGGAGCTCCTTGCCGAGGGCCGGAAGCGCCAGGTTGATCGTCGATCCCGAGATCGCGCTCAAAAACGTCCCGAGCCCCACCGAGGCGAGGATGAGTCGCCCGCCGGGCGACGGGGGCTCGAGCCCGGGGTTGGGGGAGGCGGGGGCGCCGCCGCCGGACGGAGTCATGGCCCGCCAACATACCGCATCCGGTAGGATTGCCCCCGTGTGCGGCATCGCGGGCGTCATTCGGGCGGAGGCTTCCGCGCCGTGCGAGGAGGCGCTCGCGCGAAGAATGGCCTGCGCGCTCTCGCATCGCGGCCCGGACGGCCAGGGGGCGTGGGCGGGGGCGGGCGCGGCGCTGGGGCACGCTCGGCTTTCGATTATCGATCTGGCGGGCGGCGCCCAGCCGATGGGCAGCGAGGACGGCCGCATCCAGGTCGTCTTCAACGGCGAGATCTACAACTTTCGGGAACTGCGAAGCGAATTGGAATCGCGGGGGCACAAGTTCCGGACGGGTTCGGACACGGAGGTCATTGTCCATCTCGTCGAGGAGAAGGGGCCCGACGCCGTGGAATCGCTCGACGGGATGTTCGCGTTCGCGGCCTGGGACGCGCGCTCGCGTCGGCTCGTCCTCGCGCGCGATCGGCTCGGCAAGAAGCCGCTCTACTGGCACGCATCCGTTGGAAGGATCGCGTTCGCCTCCGAACTCTCCGCGCTCCTCGTCGATCCCTCGATTCCGAGGCGGCTGCGGCCCGGGGCGGTGGACGATTTCCTCGCGCTCCAGTACGTCCCGGCGCCGGGGACGATCCTCGAGGGCGTTTTCAAATTGCCGCCGGCGAGCGTGCTGACGTGGGAGGGAGGGGAGGCGTCCGTCCGGCGGTATTGGGCGCCGGGGGCGGAAGGCACGGCGGCGTTCGCGGGCGGCTATGCGGAGGCCAAGGCGCGCCTGCGCGGGCTTGTCGAGGCCGCGGTCCAAAAGCGCCTGATCTCCGACGTTCCGCTCGGCGCATTCCTCTCCGGCGGGATTGATTCCACGCTCGTCGTCGGCACGATGGCGGCGCTCTCGAAGGATCCCGTGAAGACGTTCTCGATCGGCTTCGAGGAATCGGGCTTCGACGAGCGCGCGTACGCCCGCGAGGCGGCGGCGGCGTTCAAGACGGACCACAGGGAATTCGTCGTCCGCGCCGAGGCCGCCGACGTCCTGCCGACGCTGGTGCGCCGCTACGGCGAGCCGTTCGGCGACTCCTCCGCGATCCCCACCTACTACCTTTCAAAGATGACCCGCGAGCACGTGACGGTCGCGCTCTCGGGCGACGGGGGCGACGAGGCCTTCTTCGGCTACGAGCGCTACCCCGCGGTGCGGCTCGCGGCGTCGCTCGACCGGGTTCTCCCGCGGTTCGTCCGCCGCGCCCTTTCGGCGCTTTCCGGCCTCGCCGCGCGCGCGCCGTTCCTTTCGGCCGTCCGCCGCGCCCATGCCCGTCGGTTCCTCGAGGGCCTGCCGCTTTCGCCGCTGGAGCGCTACCGGCGATGGATCTCCATCTGGCGCGACGAGGAGCGGACGGCGCTCTACGCCCCGGCGTTCCAAGAAAGCCTCGCCGGCCATGACCCGGTCGCGTATCTTTCGGGCGCCTGGGAAAGCGCGCCCGGGAGCGGCGCCGCCGCCCGGACGAACGCCCTCGACGTCCTCACGTATCTCCCCGGCGACATATTGGCGAAGGTGGACGCAGCCTCCATGGCCGTCGGTCTCGAGGTCCGCTGCCCCTTCCTCGACCCCGCCGTCGTGGACTTCGGCCTCTCGCTTCCGCTCGAGTGGAAGAGGGACGGCTTCCGGGGCAAGCGGATCCTCCGCGAGGCGCTTGCCGATCGCCTCCCGCCCGGCATCGCCGCGCGCGGCAAGAAAGGCTTCGGCGTCCCGGTGGGGGCGTGGTTCCGCGGCCCCTTGAAGGCGATGGCGCGTGATCTGCTGCTCTCGCCGCGCGCCCGCGAGCGCGGTCTCTTCGACCCCGCCGCCGTCGAGTCGCTCATGTCCGCCCACGAATCCGGCCGGATCGAGGCCGGAGCGCGCCTCTGGTCGCTTTTATGGCTCGAGGCCTGGTTCCGCGAGGTCCTGGAACCCGCTGCCGGCTGAACGCCCGCCCGGCGGGGGCGCCGTCCTTTCGGGTATGATCCGAAGACCGATTTAGAAAGGGAAAACCGATGGCCGAAACGAATCCGATCCTGCCGGCAAACCGCTCCCTCCTCTACCTGATCGCCTTTCTCACGGGGCTCGCCTGCCTCGCCCTCGAGATCGTCGCCTTCTCGGTCCTCGCGCCGAGCGTGGGGCTCAACATCTACGTCAACGGCGCCGTGTTGAGCGTTTTCATGATGGGGTTGAGCGTGGGCTACTACGTCGGCGGGCGGATGGGGGATCGGAGCCGGGGCTTTCTGCCGCTCGTCGCGGCGATCGCGATCGTTGCGGGCCTCGTCGCCGCGGTTCCCTCCCTGAAGGGCCCCGTTGAAAACCTGGTTCTTCGCCAGCCGCCGCTGTCCCACGCCCTCGAGGCGTTCCTGTTCGCGGCGGCCCTTTTCTTGCTGCCCTCGGTCCTTCTCGGGTTCGTCTCCCCGTTCATCGCCGCGCGGCTCGCGGCGGGGGGAAAGGGGGTCGGCGGGACCGTCGGCCGCGTCTTCATGGTGTCCACCGTCGGCAGCAACGCCGGCGCCCTGCTGACGACGTTCGTCGGCTTCAATTATCCGATTTCAGAACAGCTCTTTTTCATCTCGGTTGTCCTCGGGGCCTCGGCCGTGCTCGGGATCCTCGCCTCCGTCCTGGCCGCGGCTGCCGCCCGCCCGGCGTCGGCGGGCGCGGGTTTGCCTCCCGCCGTGAGCGTGTCGCCCGCGGCCGCGCCCGTATCGAGGCTTCCCCTGATGGCCCTCGCCTTCGCCCTTCCGCTCCTCCTCGGGCCCGCCGCCGCCCCGGCGGCCACGGAGGCCACCCACTCCGACGCCACGATTTACGAGAAGGACACCTTCTACCACCACCTGACCGTCCGGGACATCGACGGAAAGCGCTACCTGATCTTCGGAGCCAACCGGAAGACCGGGGGCGAGGACGGCGAGCGGACCCAGACCTACCAGAGCGGGATGATGCTGTCCGATCCGAACCGCTCCTGCCTGACCTATACGGACTACTTCCACTTCGCCTTCGCGTTGCGCCCCAAGGCGAAGCGGATCGCCCTCGTGGGGTGCGGCGGCGGCTCCACCCCGAAGGAGTTCCTGAAGAACTACAAGGACATCGAGCTCCAGGTCGTCGAACTGGACCCCGAGGTCGTGAAGGTGGCCAAGGAGCACTTCAAGCTCCCGCTGGACGACAAGCGCCTCAAGGTGACGGTCGAGGACGGCCGCCGGTTCTTCCGGATAGCGCCCCCCGAGCAGAAATACGACGTCATCCTCCTCGACGCCTACCACCATTCGTGGCTTCCGTTCCACATGCTCACGAAGGAGTATTTCGCCCTCCTGAAGGAGCACCTGACGGACGACGGGATCATCGTCCAGAACCTGATCGCGGCCCTCGAAAACCCGCCGCCCGGGGACAAGGGGAAAGGCAAGGGCAAGGATCTCCTGCACTCCCTGCTCAAGACCCTCGAGCTAACGTTTCCGACGGTCTACGTGATGCCGGTGCCCGGCTACGACGAGCGGATCGATCGGCTGGACCGCGCCCGGGTGCGCAACGTCATGCTCTTCGCGACGCGCGACAAGAAGCGGATGTCCCTCTCCGAACTCGAGGTCGCCGTGAAGGCCGGCATCGAGGCCAGGCGCATCGCAGACTACCAGGGCCTGCAGACGAAGGCGAAGACCATGCTGCCCGAGCGCCTCGAGCCCGCCGCCGGCCAAGTCCTCACCGACGACTTCGCCCCCGTGAACCACATGGTGCCGATCCCGTAGCGGAAGGGGCGGCCGGGAGGGCAACCATGCAGATCGCCTTGAAGCCGGCCGGGGGCGGGGGGGGCGCGGGGGCGGGGCCGAGGCTGTCGCCGCCGCCGAGGCCCGTTCCGCTCGCCGTGCGATCCGATCTGATCTTCGGCGGGGCCTTGAACCAGTTCGGGTGGATCTTTTTCGGGTTCGGGATGATTTTCGTCTGGGTGTTTTTGCCCGCCGCGGGGCTGTCGAGCGCGTTTGCGTTCCGGGGGGATATGGAGACGGCGGAGGGCGTCGTCGAGGAAAGCGTGCGGACGAACTATTCCGAGGGGGGGTCGAAGCACCATCACGGGACGCCGGTCTACGCGACCCGGTATTCCTTCAAAGCCGGTGGCCGGGCGCGCACCGGCGTCTCCTACGCGACGGGCCGCACGCTTGCCAAGGGGGCGAAGGTGACGATCGAGTTTCCCAAGGGCGATCCGTCCGTCTCTCGGATTCAGGGGATGCGGACGTCCCCGTTCGGGCCGTTCGCGGCCATCGTAGTCCTCTACCCGCTCATCGGGCTGGGGCTCGCCCTCGCGGGTTTCCGGAACGGATTCCGCGCCATCCGGCTGCTGACCTGGGGCCGTGAGGCCGAGGGGACGCTGGTTTCCAGGGAGGCGACGAACGTCCGGATCAACAAGCATCCCGTCTACCGCCTGACGTTCAAGTTCGAGGGGGCCGACAAGAAGACCCACACGGCGACGGCGAAGACGCACCGCCCGGAAGTTCTCGAGGACGACGCGCGGGAGCGCCTCCTCTACGACCCGGCCCGCCCGGAGGACGCCGTTCTCTTCGACGCCCTTCCCGGCTCGCCCGCGATCGATCCGGAGGGTGGCCTGCGGTGCGGGAGCGCCGCGATGAGCCTGATGCGCCTGCTCCTGCCCGGCCTCTCGATCCTCGGGAACGGAATCGCGGCCGTCCTCGTCCTATAGGAATTCCCGGGGCGGCGCCGGTTCCGCGGGGCGGGTTCAGTCGAGGGGGCTGTCGGCCGAGGAGGCCGGGCGCGATCTCGAGAATCGGATGATGCCGGACGAATCCGCAAAGAAGTAGCGATTGCCGGTCTTCGCCGGCACGGTCGGGCGGGCGGTGGCAAACCAGCGCGACCCGGCGGGCGTTCCGACGGTCAGGACGAAGGAATAGCCGGATTTCTTCCCGCGGCCGAGGATGGCGTCGACGTAGGGAGGAGCGGTCCCCGACAATTCCCAGAGGGTTCCGTAGACCGGCGTGCCGGAGGTCGCCATGTACTGCTCCTCGGCCGTGACGAGGGTTTTCAGGCTTGCGATGGCGCTCGATTCGTTGGCGTGGAGTTTGCTGACTCCGAACGGCTGCCACCTTGCGCGGAAGTTGATCCCGAAGCAGACCGCGACGGCGAGGGTGGCGGCGATGACGGCGATTTTCAGGGGAAATCCTGTCGGTTCCGGAGCCGCCTTCGCCTCTTCTTCCGGTCCGGGCGATCGGAGGAAGACGGAGAGCAGATGGAAAAGGACGGGGGCGCCGGACGAATAGAACCACCAGGGAAAATACGATGGACGGGACAAAAAGCTGGAAAGCAGGAGGTAGAAACCGAACGCCGTCGCGAAGGCAATGATGGAACCGGCGAGCTCCCACGCCCAGGCGAGGACGAGACCCTCCATGTAGAGAAAGATGCAGAGCCATGCGCCGATATCCTTCAGGTCGGGCGTATTGAGGAACACGCCGTGGCTGAAGATCTGCGTGAGGAGGTATCCGAGGATTCCGAGCCCCGCGATCCGGCCGAGAAAGCGGCTGACGTTCGCGAACCAGAGTCTTCGCATCCGGCGGATCTTCGGCGCCGCGCGGCGTCGGCGCAAGGGGTGGAACGTTCCGGCTCCGGCCGAAAAAAACGCCCCGTCTCGACGCAATCATGGATGAGCCCAATCAGTCCGGGAGGGGCGGCCCGAAGCGGCGGACGGGGCTTGTTGCATGTCTCCGCCGCTGCTTTCGGAGCCTCGTTACTGAACTTTTGCGTCGGGGGGTAAACCCAAGCACGGGCGCGGGGCGGGAGCT
>CAYHQZ010000123.1:0-12029 GCA_964358555.1 uncultured Planctomycetia bacterium | reverse complement strand
TCCGCCCACTTGGAGTAACAAGGAGGTTCAGAGGCCATGCCTAGGCGCGATGATCTCGATGAAAACCAGGATCTTCTCGATGGCGAAGGGGCGGATGGGGAACTTCTCGAGGAAGAAGAGGAAGAGGAAACCGCGGGAAGCACGGCCGACCTTTCGGGCGCGCCGTCCTGGCTCATCTCCGCCGGGTTCCACACGGTCCTGTTGCTTGCCCTGTCTCTTCTCGCTGCGCAGAGCCTTCAGAAGCCGCAGCCCGAGGCGATGATGGCGAACATCGAGGATCGAAAGGCCCCGCCGGCCCCCGTGCCGGTCGCGGAGGAAACGAATCTCGACGTCCAGTTCCAGTCCGACGAGAAGCCCGTCGAGCATCCCGTCCAGGTGATGGACAAGAGCGTCGAGTTCGCCGACCACATGGAAACGCAGGACGAGGTCGTGAACATGCAGGCCCTCGCCCGCGGCGAACAGGATGCGATCTCCAACGTGCCTCTCGGCGGGGCGGGCGTCTTCGACACCATGGGCGTCGGCGGCGGCGGCGGCGGCCGGTTCGGCAGTCGCAACGGCGGCGGCCGGCGGAACCTCGTCCAGCGGGGCGGCGGTTCGGCCGGCGGACAGTCCGCGGTCGAGCGGGCGCTGCGCTGGCTTTTCAAGCACCAGGAGCCGGACGGACGCTGGGACTGCGGCAAGTACGGCGGCGGCGGGAACAAGCGCGATCAGTTGAACGGCGGCTTCGACGAGGCCGTGACGGGCCTGGCGGTCCTTGCGTTCCTGGGCGCCGGCTATACCGAGGACTCCCCGAAGTACGGCCCGACCGTCAAGAAGGCCGTCTACTGGCTCGAGCAGCAGCAGCAGGGCGACGGCTCGTGGAAGGGCAGCAACTACACCCACAACATCTGCGCGCTCGCCGCGGCCGAGGCCTATGGGATGTCGGGCAAGCACAAGGAAATGGCGCAGAAGGCCATCAACCACATGGCCAGCCAGCAGACGGGAAAGGGCGGATGGGACTACAACAAGCCCGGTTCCCGCTCCGACACGTCGATCACCGGCTGGGGCGTGATGGCGGCCAAGTCCGCGAAACTCTCCGAGCTGAACGTCCCGCAGTCCATCTTCGACGGCGCGATGAAGCACTTCACCGCCGCGGGCGCCGGCGAGTCGAGCAAGCAGGGAAATGTCTTCTACTCGATCGGCGCGGCGGGCGGCAAGGAGAAGAGCCCCAACCCCGGCAGCGGCGATGCCCAGACGGTCATCGCGACGCTTGCGATGCTTTACCTCGGGCAAGCCCCGGATCATCCGTGGGTCCTGAACGCGGCCGAGCAGACCGTGAAGAAGGGGATCCTCCAGAACAACTTCTACTACATCTACTACGGCGCGCTCGCGATGTTCCAGGTCGGCGGGCCGAACTGGGATGCCTGGAACAACGGGATGAAGCAGGCCCTCGTGGGCTCGCAGGTCAAGGATGGCAGCGACAACGACGGCTCCTGGGCGCCCGAGCCCGACCGCTACGGCGCCGAGGGCGGACGGGTCTACACGACCGCCCTCGGGGCGATGAGCCTCGAGGTCTACTACCGCTACCTGCCGATCTACGGCGGAGCGAAGAAGTAGCCGCGGCCGGACACCGGGCGCCGCGGGCGGATTCGTTCCGCCTGCGGCGCCTTTTTTTCGGGCGCGGCTTGCGGCGCCGATGGGCGTATTCCTGTGGCCTTTCCTTTATCCGCCAGGGCTTGCGCCTCGAGCGTGCGGAGTTGAAATGGCAGGGGCGGCCTTTGCGCAAGGCCCGTGAACCGGCGTAGGGGCAGGAGGCCGGCGTAGGGCAGGAGGCCGGCGTCGGGGCCCGGCCTTCCGGGCCCCGACAGCGCTCCCGCCCCAAGGCTACCGTGCGTGCAATCCAGGAATGCGAAAGGCCGCGCCGCCGTCGGTTCGGAATCCCGAGACCTTAGACCTTGGACTTTAGACACTTATCACCTTCCCGTCGCTGGTATTCGCGCGGGCTGGCGCCGTAGGCGCGCCGGAACATCCGGGTGAAATAGGCGGCCGAGTTGAAGCCGGTCCGGCGGGCGATCTTGGCGATGCTCATGTCAGTCGAGAGCAGGTAGTTTTCCGCCCGCCCGAGCCGCTGGTGCAGGATGTGGGGCAGGACCGGCATCCCGGTTTCCTGGCGGAAGCGGGCGGTGAACAGGGCGGGGGAGAGCCCGGCCACCTTTGAAATATCCGCGATCCGGATGGGCTCGGCCAGATGATCGATGATCCAGTCGAGGGCCTTTCGGATGGCCTCCGAGATGTCGCTGGCCGCCGACTGTCGGGCCAGCGACTGGGCCCCGATGAACACGATCTCGCCGAGATCGTTCATGGCCAGTTCCCGCGATATCGGATCGTTCAGAGCGGCCGCGTCCTCCAGGAGATAGCCGAACGTCGCCCGGAGGCGCTCGATGGCGGCCGGATCGGAAACGAGGCACAGGCGGACGCCCTGGCCTGCCGCCGTCCAGGCGTTGAGGCGGCGCTCCCAGCCGGGCCGCGGGACGAACCGGACGGCGATCGCCTCCGCGGATCCTGCGGGCGCGTCGAGAACGGCGGGGGAGCCCCCTTCGGGCAAAAGGACCAGGTTCCCGGCCGCAGCCCTGATCCGCACCCGATCGAAGGAGATGGAAAGACCGCCGGATTCGCAGAAGAGGAGGACCCGGCCACCGCCCGGTTCGGATTCGTGGCGTATGTTGCGGGTGCCCAGCGAAATCCGGGCGGCGGCCATCACCTGCGGCCGGGGGGGACTTGCCCGATCACTTTCAGGGCGGGCGACTTTTGGCGGCATGCGTGAAGGGGGGAAACGTTGTCCGATTCCGTGCTATCGGAAGCGGGGATTAAAGGCGCAACAAAGGGCAAGACGGGGCGCTGGAAAGTTCATTTACTCGATCGGCGTAACATGTTCTCGCTGAAAGAGATGGGCGATTTATGGCCATCCGTGCCCTTGGGGGGTTAACGTGGCCTTCCTTTTCGAGTCTTAATCTTCGGAAGTTCGCTTGCGGAAGGGCTTCCAAACCAGATACACTCATGTCTCCCGAGAAGTTCGGTGGTTCTCATTCCGGAGCCTAGACGTTTTCCATCCTAGAGAGGAGCCGAATATGAGCCGGCGCAATTTGAATCGGTCGGGGTTCACGATTTACGAGGTTCTCGTCGTCCTCGGGATCATCCTCTTCCTCGTGTCGCTCCTCGTCACCGTCGGCTCGTGGGCGAAGAACCGCTCCCTCTCCGAGCTCACCCACACGGAACTTTCGATGCTGGACATGGCCGTCCAGAATTACTACCAGGACTACCGTGTGTATCCGAAGGACGGGGTCGAGAACCTCGTCCCGGCCCTCAAGCAGAGGGGCTATTTCCCGTTCCAGATGGATCGCCTGAAGAGCGTCACCCTCTCGGGCGGCACCTCGCAGATTACGGGGCTCGATTATGACAAGCTGAAGAGCCTCATTTCCCAGCCCCGGACGGACATCCAGAACGAGCAGGATCGGCTGGCGCTTTCGATGTGGGCGTTGCTGTCCTCGAAGCCGGCCAATCCGGGCGATTACGACAAGGTCTACACCTACTGGCCGATGTGGGATCGCGGGAACAATCGCTGGACGACGTGGATTCCGGGTGCGGACGGCGGCAAGGGCGCCCTCTACGCCTGGGATTCGGCCAACCAGAGGGCCGTGATGGTTCCGGGAACGGGAAACGTCCAGAACCTCTGGAGCGCCGTCAATCAGAACACGGGGGACTTGCTGGGCTACGACAACACGAACGGCCGAGCGGTTGTTTGGGACGCGAGCGCTTCCACGCTCTTCTTCTGGAACGGAACCGCGAAGGAAGCCTACGCGCCCGGGACGAATCTCGCCTCGACCGGATTTTCCGGCTTCGGCGACCTCCCGACTTCCACGACGAACAAGACCTACAGCACCGGCTTCGGCAGCGCGCTCACCTGGAAGAGCGAGGGCGAGGGTATGCCTGCGCGGCTCATGGATCAGCAGCGCCGTCTCGCGATCCTCGACGGCCAGCCCATCAACTTCCAGGCGAATTCCGGCGATTACACCCTCAACGGCGATTCCCTGACCCACCTCGCCGATCCGACCTTCGGGCCGGTGGACGATCTGGCGACCATCCTGAAGGCCGAACAGCTCGCCAAGCGCTACTACGACACGGCCGCCGACTACAACGCCCTGAACTCCCGGCTCGGCGGAGCGAGCGGGGTCAACGGCCTCATCTCGGGTCTCGAGACCTCGATGGGCGGCGCGGCCCCCGAGAATCCGTTCGGCGCATACGAGATCGGCAGCCGGACATCGCCGGTCAACGGGGCCAACCTCGACCAGGCGATCGCGGGTGTCGCGGACATGTTCCAGGCCTTCGAGGGCGGTTGGACTTACGATCTGGCGAACGCGAGTTCTGACGCGGGCGATAGAAGGCAGTCCAAGGCATTCATCGCCCAGGACGCCTCGTTGGTCGACGGCAATGCCTCGAACGCGACGACCGCCGCCGAGCAGGCCCAGGTGGATGCCTACCTCGCGGCCCGCCAGAACGCCGCCGCGGCGACCGGCTTCGATCTGACCCGGCCTCCCGAGGCGAGGCTGGCCGACGCCCAGGCCCGCGCCGAGGCGGCGATTGACGCCATCGCGAAGGGCATCGCCGGAAGCAGCGAGGCGCTGGATGCGATCCTCCTCGAGAACATGGTGTTCCACATCCAGAACTCCCCGAACTTCGACCTCTCCCAGATGCAGTCGATGCTCCAGGGCCAGGGCCAGGATCCGAACCTGGCCGGCGCCCTCGGCCGCGACGCCGACGTCTATCCCATCGACAGCGTGATGAAGGACGCGGGGTTGAGCCTCTACAACGGCAACAACACCTCCGCTTCCAGCATTCCCGCGGATCAGTGGTCCAAGATGCAGGACTTCCTGACCGGCTACTCGAAGAGCGTCACCGAGACGTTCCAGGAGTACCAGCAGGCCTACGGGATCACGGAAGAGCAGATCCGCCAGATGTCGTTCGGCTGCGCGAACTGGGTCATCCGGCTCACCTACCGGAATTCCAACCCCGCCGTCCGGTCGCTGCAGGACGAGTTGGAATACTGGCTCTCGGAAGTGGACCGGGCGACGTACGAACTGAATTCCTCGGATGGTCAGGGGAATTATTACGGAAACCAGACGGCGTCGTATTTGAAGGCGGATGGTTCCCAAACAAGCACGACGAAGCCGTACGACCCGGCGTCTCCTGTTCCTCCCTCGACGTATGGAGGCGGGGCTCTCTTCAAGACGACCTCGTACGACAATCCTTCGAGCACCACGGATACGACGTTGAGCATTCCCTATGGCGCGAGCACTTCGGCGCCTCCTCCGTACATCCTTGTCAACGGCACGAAGAAGGCGCTCGTGGGGACGCTTCCTGACGGCCGGGCGCTCTACGAACTGAACTCGAGCACCCGGTACGCGATCAATTGGGGGACCGATCCATACACGAATGGCGGCGCGACGCTGGAGACGACCACGAAGAACAGCGCCACGGGCCTGTATAGCGTGACGCAGAAGACCTTCCCGGTGCTGTCGACTCCTCCGGTGAACAGTTATGCCACTGCCGGTGCCTCGATCGATCAGAGGGCCTATTCGCCGGAATCGAGTCTCAATACGGCCGGCGCCCAGAATCCCTCCGACCTCTATGACGGGATCGGCAACTCGCAGATCACGGACTCGGTCTACGGGACCAGCAGCACCAACCCGGTTACGACCCCGAGCAACTACCTCGCGGGCGATCCGCGGCTCGCCTACCTGGGCGTCTCGGGCACGCCGGGCGGGACGTACGATCCGGTGCGCTACGCCTCGATGGAGCAGCAGGTCCGCGACGCGCTGGCGAGCAACAACTACGGCGCCATCGACAGCCTCATGGACCAGTACAAAAACGACCTGCAGGCGCTCTACGAGTTGAAGAACATCCTTCAAACCGTCGAAGGGGAGCTGGCCAAGGACAAGCGCGCGGACTCGTACCAGTACGCGAACCTCTTGGGCGAGTACAAGCCCATCACGGCTCCGGGCGGGATGCCCGTGCCGCAGATGCCGTCCTCGTCCTTCGACTGGCAGTCCCTCTACAAGTCCGTGGGCCTCTCCGCGCTTAAGGGCGAGGTCTACCTGGATCCGTGGGGCAAGCCCTACGTCTACATCGAGCAGAAGGACAGCGGCACGGTGTTGAACATGCATGGCGAGCCGCTTCCGAACTCGGGGACGTTCTTCATCTACTCCGTCGGCCCCGACGGGATCGACGAGGGCGGCGTCGCCGGCGACGACGTTTCGCTGGGCGTCGTCACGGCGGGGTCTCGGTAGCGGCTTGGGGGAAGGGTCTAAGGTCTGCCTTGAAAATCGGCCCGGCCGGATTGCGAAACGTGTAGGGGCGGACCCATGTGTCCGCCCGATGCGGCGGGGGCGAACACGCAGGTTCGCCCCTACATGGTTCCGTTTTCATCCACCCGGGTTCCCCCGCCCTCACGGGAGGCATCTGGCATCCGCCGTTGAAGGCAAGGGCCGTCTGGGGGGGCTTGCCGCCTCGGCTTTTTGTCGGCTAGACTCGACCCGCTTTGGGACGGCGGAGCCACGCTGGATCCCCGGTTTTTTTATGGAGGCTTTGGAAGGAATGGAGGTGCGATTTGGAAACGTCCCAGAAGGAGGGGTTCTCCCTCCCGCTGTCGGCCCTCGAGATCCTCACGAAGGCGGTTACGGAGGTGGAGCAGACCATCCGGGAGGAGGAGGCCAAGAAGGCGATCGAGGAGGTCTCGAAGCGCTACGAGGAGACGCGCAAGCGCCATGAGGAGGCCTCCGAAAAACTGCTCGAGATCAAGCGGCGGCGGACCCAGGCGATCGAGCAGAAGGAAACGGACCTCAAGGCCATCGAGGACCTCGTCGCGAGGGCCCAGCGGATCCGCGAGAAGCTGGCACCCACCATCGACGTCCCGAGCCTCGTGATCACGGCCCGCGAGCAGGCGGAAAGGCGGATCGCGGAGGCGGACAAGGTGCTGCCCCATGCCGACGAGGAGGCCCGCAAGGCCAAGGCCGCCTACGAAGAGGCCGCGCACCGCTTCCGGGAGGTCCAGGAGAAATACCGGGGCCGTCTGCACCCGCAGTTCGCCGCCCACGCAGCCTACGCCTCCCAGGCTGCCCATCCCGCGCCCCCGGCCGTAGGGGCGGCCCAGGCTTCCGGCGCGGGCCCGATGGCTGGCGCGCTCGAGATCCTGATCGACCGGATCGACGGGCTTGCGGCCGAGATCGACAACGCCCGGGAGTACATCAAAACCCTTTCAAAGGACGAGCAGCTCGCGCAGCTGTGCATCTGGGCGGGGAAGGCCCGCAAGATCCAGGACGGGATGGCCCTGAACACCGAGGAGATCCGGCACGTCCGCTGGGTCTTCGGGCGTCTCACGACGCTTTCAAAGGATCTGTGGTGCGGCGTCGTCGAGGGGCTGAACCGCTCCTACGTGACGGATTGGGACCGCTACGTATCCGACGCCCAGCACAGGCTCGCGATCGCGGCGGCGCAATCCGGCCGCGCGCATCGGGAGCGCGACGCGAAGACGAGCGAACTGCGGACGGTCGATGCCCTCGCCCGCCGGCGCGAGGCCCGCGAGGCCGCCAACCGCGCCTTCCCGGAGCTGCGCGCGATCGCGCGGCACGCCCCGCCGCTCGCGTCCGATCAGGCCGAAGCGCTGCGGCGGCACCTGAAGGAAGTCCTCCGGGCAATCCCGCCGGACGACGACGAGCTCATCGGGGTCATCCGCCCGCACGCCTCCCTTCTCGAAAACTGGCCCGACGGCAGGCCCATCCTCGACGTATTGGCAAACGGCGGGAAGCGCTAGCCTTGATGGATTTCCTGGCAGGGACGCCGTCCGCGCCGGCGACGGAGGCCGGCAAAGGAGGAAGATCGGGATGACCAGCATGCAGGCGGAGAGGGTTTTTGGCGCCGGCCGGAGCCGGTGGCTGCTTGCGGGGCTGTGCGCGTTCGTGCTGGCGCTCGCGACGGGACGGGTCGTTCGGGCGGCCGGCGCGGAGTCGGACGAGGCGCTGGCGCAGAAGGCCTGCGAGGTCCTGCGCGCGGCGGGGATCGACCCATCCACGGTCAAGGCCCCGAGGACCGTCTCGAAGGCCGTCCTCACGGCCGAGATGAAGGTCGCGCTGACGAAGGCCGGCCTCGACGTGAACGCCGTGGCCGTCGCCTTCAAAAAGTTCCCGCCCGCCGCCGGCGGAGAGCCTCTCCCCGCGACCCTAGAGCCGAAAAGCCCGGCGAAGCCGCCGAAGACGAAGGGGGGAAAGGAGCCGGCGCTGCCATCGGAGCCCGTCGAGCCGCCGCCGCCCGCGAATCCCGGGGCCGGGGGTCCCGGCGGCGGCACGGATCTCGGCCCGGCCGACGGCTTCGGCAACAAGGCCACCGGCGGGACGAAGGAGGTCAAGGCCGGCTCGGCTGCCGAACTCGCGTCCGCGGTCAAACAGGCCGGCGCCAAGGTCCTCCTTGCCCCCGGCGACTACGAGGTCGCGGGCGGGCAGATCGTGATGGGGAGCAACGTGACGCTCGACGGCGGCGGGGCGACGCTGTGGCTGCCCGGGACCGGCCACAACTCCTCCGGCGTCTGCATGTTCGGGACCAATATGATCCTGCGGAACATCCGCATCCGGAACGCCGGCGACTGCATCGACCTTGGCAACTCGTCGTGGCGCAAGACGAGCGACGCCCTGATCGAGCGCGTCACGGTGAGCGGCAGCGGCGACGACGGCTTCTCGCCTTCCTATGGGACGAGGAATACGACCATCCGCTGGTCGGCGGCGCTCGGCTGCACGCGGGCCGTCTTCATCAAGTACGGCGATGCGACGGACATCACGATCCATCACACGATCTTGAGCCACTACTGGATGCGCGGGCCGATGCTGGAGGGCGAGGGGAACAAGTGCGACTTTAGGAACAACTTGGTCCAGCACTGGCAGATGTGGGGCAGCAAGCCCTACACGGGGGCCCTCATCAACTTCATCAACAACACCTGGCGCTTCGACAAGTCCTTCGACCTGGGCAAGGAGGACGCGGCCGTCTGCACCGCGGCCGGCGGGAAGTTCTACGCGTCCGGCAACCAGTTCATCGGCTGCACCGAGCGCAAGGAGAGCCAGCCGGCGGCGCTGTTCGCGGCCCCGCCGATCAACGGCCAGACCGACGCCAAGACCGCGATGGACGCGGTGCTTTCCGAGACCACCGGCGCCGGCTGCATGCCGCGCGACGAGATCGACAAGGCCTACCTCGAGTTCAAGGGCAAGTGGCCGCCCGAGCCGAACAACAAGGGCATCACCCACGGCCTGCAGGTCCCGGCGACGGAAAAGCGGCTGCGGGGAGCGAAGTAGCGCGGGAGGGGCGGGGCGGCGTTGCCTGAAGGCGATGGTCCAGGGTAGCGCCAGGAGGTTTCGGACCCCGGCTCCCGGGAGGCCAAGCCTTCCGGCGCGACCGCGTACAATGGGCGCACCGTGTTGATGGACGCGCGTTTTCTTCCCACGACCCCGGAGGAACTCCGCGAGCGCGGCTGGGAGCGGCTCGACGTCATTCTGGTGACGGGCGACAGCTACATCGACAGCCCCTTCATCGGGGTCGCGGTCGTAGGCCGCGTGCTCGAGGCGGCCGGCTACCGCGTCGGCATCATCGCGCAGCCCGACGTCGAAACTCCGGCGGACATCGCCCGCCTGGGGGAGCCGCTTCTCTTCTGGGGGGTCACGGGCGGCAGCATCGATTCCATGATCGCCAACTTCACGGCCGGCAAGCGAAGAAGGAAGGAGGACGATTACACCCCCGGCGGGGCGAACGACCGCCGGCCGGACCGGGCGGTCATCGTCTATGCCGCCTTGATCCGTCGCTATTTCAAGAACACCCGCCCGATCGTGCTCGGCGGGATCGAATCCTCGCTGCGCCGGGTGGCCCATTACGACTACTGGAGCGATTCCCTGCGCCGCTCGATCCTCTTCGACGCCAAGGCCGACGCGCTGCTCTACGGCATGGCGGAGCCGTCCGTCGTGTCGCTCGCGAACGCGCTCAAAGCCGGGGATTCGATCGAGGCGCTGCGCGGGCTGTGCCATATCTCCAAGTCGCCGCCCGCGGGGTACCTGGAGCTTCCGTCCTACGAGGCGGCGGCGGCGGACAAGCGGGCCTTCATCGACATGTTCCGCCTGTTTTCCGAAAACAGCGATCCCGCCACGGCGAAAGGGCTCTTCCAGCGCCACGGGGATCGTTTTCTCGTCCAGAACCCGCCGGCCGCCCATCCCACGCAGGCCCAGCTCGACGCCGTCTACGCCCTGCCGTATCGGCGCGCCCAGCATCCGTATTACGAGCGGCAAGGCCCGGTCCGGGCGCTGGAGACGATCCGCTTTTCCATCCAATCGCACCGGGGCTGCTATGGCGAGTGCAATTTCTGCTCCATCGCCGTCCATGAGGGGCGGACCGTGCGCTGGCGAAGCCCCGAATCGATCGTCGCCGAGGCGGAAATCCTGACGCGCCTGCCCGGCTTCAAGGGCTACATCCTGGATGTCGGCGGCCCGACCGCCAACATGTACGGTTTCGAGTGCCGCCGCAAGCAGGCATCGGGCCCCTGCAAGGATCGCCGCTGCCTCTATCCGTCGGTGTGCCGGATGCTGAAGCCCACGCACCGGCCGCAGATCGAATTGCTCCGCCGCCTGCGCGCCCTTCCGGGGGTGAAGAAGGTGTTCGTCGCCTCGGGCATCCGCCCCGACCTCGTCCTGGCCGATTCGGCCCACGGCGACGAATACCTCGCCGATATCGCCTCGCACCACGTCTCCGGCCAGTTGAAGGTCGCCCCGGAGCATTCCGAGGAAGGCGTCCTCGCGGCCATGGGAAAGCCCGGGCGGGAATCGCTGGTCGGGTTCAAAAAGCGGTTCGACGATCTTTCGGCCCGTGCCCGGAAGAAGCAGTTCCTGACCTACTACCTGATCGCCGCGCACCCCGGCTGCACCGAGACCGACATGCAGAACCTGAAGCGGTTCGCCAGCCGGGACCTGCGCATCTCGCCTGAGCAGGTGCAGCTCTTCACGCCCTCGCCGTCCACCTATTCAAGCCTCATGTATGCCACCGGCCTGGACCCCTTCACGCTCCGGCCGATATTCGTCGAGAAGGACCCCAAGCGCCGGGAGCGCCAGAAGCAGATCGTCGTGGACAAGCCCGCCTCGAGGTGACTCGAATGCTTTCGAGGCGCTTCCGCGCGCCCGGAAATCCGGGGTGGATTATACAATCAGGGAGCGATGGCAATGAACGATTTTCCCGATCTCGTCCGCAAGGCCCGAAGTTTCCGCCGTTTCGTCGAGAAGGAGCCGCTGGGGGAGGCGTTCCTTCGCTCGCTGGTCGATCTCGCCCGGATCGCGCCGTGCAGCGGCAACCTCCAGCCGCTGCGATACCGGATCGTCTTGGGCCCGGCGTGCGCGAAGGTGTTCCCGCACCTGCGCTGGGCGGCCAGGCTCAAGGGCTGGGGCGGGCCGAAGGAGGGCGAGCGGCCGACCGGCTACATCCTGATCCTCTCCCCGGCCGCGCAGAAGAACCCGCCCCTGACCGACGTCGGCATCGCCGCCCAGACGATGCAGCTCGCCGCGACCGCCGCCGGCTTCGGCCTCTGCCAGCTCGGCAGCATCGACCGCCCCGCCATCCAGCAGGCCCTCGCCCTCCCCGCCGAGTGGCGCATCGACCTGGTCCTCGCCGTCGGCCGCCCGGCCGAGAAGGTGATCCTCGACGAAGCCAAGGCAGGCCAAACCCTCGCCTACTACCGCACCCCCGACGACGTCCACCACGTCCCGAAGCTCTCCCTCGACGACGTCCTCGTCTGAGCGCCCGGGGGCCGTCGAGGGGACGTGGAACCGCCCTTGCCGTGTGGAGAAAGCCGTCCGCCTCGTCCGCGGAACGGCGCGAAACAAACTGGTACGAGGGCCTCTCAGCCTATCGAACCTTCCCCCCAGTCCCCCCAAGACCTGGACCCGTTCCTAGCCTTCTTCATCGGCAAAGGCCGCGCG
>CAYHQZ010000122.1:7786-12072 GCA_964358555.1 uncultured Planctomycetia bacterium | reverse complement strand
TAGCCCTCCGGCGGCGTCCGCAAGCCGGCGGCGCACTTTTCCGCCGTTCCCGCGCGTCCAACCGATTGTCGAGGCGGGTTCGGACATGGAACGCTCCAAGGAGGAACGACGATGACGGACACGAACGGACGGACGCAAACGGCCACACGGTTCTTCCCGGCCATCTGCGCGTGGGCGGCGCTGGCCCTGTTCGCCGGGCTCGGCGCCTTCGCCGGCCCCGCCCGCGCGGCGGAGACGCCTGCGGCCGCGAAACCCGCCGACGAGATCGACGCCGACGTGACCCAAGGCGCGCTGCGGGTCAAGGAGAAGGACGGCAAGGTCGTCGAGTGCCCGCTGAAGCACACCGACGTGAAGGCGGACGTCTCGGGCTTCATCGCCCGCGTCCGGGTGACGCAGACCTTCTTCAACCCCTTCAAGGAACCCATCGAGGCGGTCTACGTCTTCCCGCTGCCGCACGAGTCGGCGGTGGACGAGATGACGATGGTCATCGGCGAGCGCCGGGTCGTCGGCGTCATCAAGCGCCGCGCCGAGGCGCGCCGGATCTACGAGGCGGCCCTCGCTGCGGGCCAGACCGCGAGCCTGCTCGAGCAGGAGCGGCCGAACATCTTCACGCAGTCCGTCGGCAACATCCAGCCGGGCCAGGAGGTCCGCATCGAGATCGGCTACGTGGACGTCCTGAAATACGACATGGGCGTCTACGAGTTCCACTTCCCGATGGTCGTGGGGCCCCGCTACATCCCGGGCTCCCCCATCTCGGCCAAGCCCCCCGTCGGGCCGGAACTTCGGGGCAAGGTTGGCGAGGTCTTGGGCCCCGGCGCGGGCGGCGCGCCGAGCGGCACCGGCTGGTCGCCGGACACGAGCCGCGTCCCGGACGCGAGCCGCATCACCCCGCCGGTCCTGAAGCCGGGATTCCGCACCGGCCATGACGTCTCGATCTCCGTCGACGTCGACGCCGGCGTGCCGATCCAGGACGTGAAGGTCGTCCAGCACAAGGCCACCCTGAAGGCCGGCGGGCCGGCGCGCGTCTCGGCCGTCCTCGACCGGGCGGACTCGATCCCGAACAAGGACTTCGTCCTCCGCTACGGGGTCGTCGGGAAGAAGCCCGAGATGGCCGTCCTCGCGACGGCCAAGAAGGGCGAGGGCGGCTCGTTTTTGCTCATGGTCCAGCCGAAGGAGGACGAAGCGCTGAAGAAGGCCCCGCCGCGGGAGGTCGTCTTCCTGATCGACGTGTCGGGCTCGATGTCCGGCGAGCCGACCGAGATGAACAAGCGGATCATGAAGAAGTTCCTGTCGATGTCGAAGGCGGAAGACCGATTGCAGGTCATCACCTTCGCGGGCCAGGCGCAGAAGCTCTTCGAGAAGCCCGTCCCGGTGAACGACGAGACGCTTACGAAGGCGCTCGACTACACGCAGAGCATCGCGGGCGGCGGCGGGACGGAGATGCTCAAGGGGATCAAGATGGTCCTGGAGGAGCCGCCCGATCCCGCGCGCGTCCGGATCGTCGTGATGCTGACGGACGGCTTCATCGGCAACGAGGCGGAGATCATCGCCGAGGTCGGCCGCCGCGCGGGCGACCGGATCCGGTTCTGGGCGGTCGGCATCGGCTCGTCGCCGAACCGATTCCTCATCGACGGCGTGGCCAAGCAGGGCGGCGGGATGGGCAAGGCGATCGCCTTGAACGAGGACCCCAAGGACCTCGTCGAGGAAATCGTCATGCGGATCCACCGCGCCCAGCTCGCGGACGTGAAGATCGACTGGGGCAGGCTCGCCGTCTTCGAGACCTATCCCTCCCGCGTGCCGGAGCTGTGGACCGGCCGGCCGATCGTCCTGGTCGGCCGCTACGAGGACGGCGGCGAGGACACGATCCGGATCTCGGGCAACGCCGAGGGCAAGCCGGTCTCCTTCGATGTGAAGGTCCGCCTCCCCGCGGAGGAGCCCGGACATGCGGTCCTCACGAAGGTCTGGGCCCGCAGGAAGATCGAGAACCTGACCGACGCTTCATGCCTCGACGGCTCGGAAACCGTCGAGGAGGAGGTGACGAAGATCGCGCTCAAGCACAGCCTGATGAGCGCGTATACGAGCTTCGTCGCCGTGGACGAGTCGAAGAAGCCCGTCGAGGGCGCGCCCGTCCCGCGGCGCCTCGCCATCCCGGTGCCCCTGCCCCACGGCGTGAGCTTCAAGGGCGTCTTCGGCGAGCCCGCGGCCCCCGCCGACGCCATGCTCGGACTCGCGGGCCTGGAGAGGGCCAAGGAATCGCCGGACGCCAGCGTCGGCGTGCGCTTGCGCTATTCGATCGCCGCTCCCGGAAAGGCCTCGTCGCGAGCCTCGGGGCACGGAGGCGGAAAGGGAAAGAAGGACAGGTCCCGGATGTTCCAAGCGGCTCCGGCCATGGCGGCGAAAATGCCTCCCTCGGCGGCTCCCCCGGCGCCGACCTCGACGGCTCCCCCCGGCCCGCCGCTAAGCCCGGCCCCGCTGCCGGTGCTCAAGGTCGCGGAGGCCAAGATCGAGATGGCTTCCCCGGAAAGGGACGATTCCGGATACGACCACGAAGAGTCCTACGCGGCCCGGCTGTCCATGGGCATGCTCCATCAGGACGCCGCGGCCCGTGCGAAAGAGGCGAAGGAGGCTCTCGACGCGGCCGAGGCGCTCCGGAAGAAGGGCGACCTCGACGCCGCGCGCGCCCTCTGCCAGCACGCCTACCTGCTCGATCAGGCGGCGCTCGGCTCGGCCGGCGTCGCGGATAAGGCCTTGGAGGCCATCGAGGCAATCGGCAAGGACCTCCGGGCGCTTCGCGCCAAGACGCTGCCGGCCCTGGAAAAGCGGCTCGATCTCGTCCTGAAGAACCGCTCCCTCGAGGAGGCCGTCTCGGACATCGGGAAGGCCGCCGGGATCCGCGTGACGCTGTCCCCGGAAAGCGCCGCCGAGGTCCGGACGCTCCTCGGCCGCGACGCCCTGCGCGTGCCCTACCTGGACCTGCGGCGCGCGACGGCCGCCGAGGCCCTCGACTGGACGCTCGCCGCGTTCCACCTCGAGTGGCGCGCGACGGCCGACGGCGTCACGGCGGGAACGCCGCACCGCCTCGGTCTCGACGCCCCCTGGGTCTACGACGTCTCGGACCTCGCGCTCGCTTCCCAGGAGGAGCTCCGGAAGGCGAACCCCTACGAGCAGACGAAGGCCGACGCGACGGGATTCCTGGCCGCCGTCCGCGCGGTCCTCCCGGCCAAGGCCGCGGCCGTATGGCTCGCGCCCGGTCAGATCATCATCTTCGGGGGCGCGGAGGCGCACGACCGGATGGGCCGCCTCCTCGCCGGCCTCGCCAAGCCTACGGACGAGGGGCTCCGCGCCGCGCTCGGCGGGACCGATCCCGTCCCCGCGGAGGCGACGGCGCTTCGCGCGAAGACCGCGAAGCGCGCCGAGGCCCGCAAGGCCGCGGCCGATAAGGCCCGCGCCGCGCGGGACGGCTTCGAGGCCCTCGGCGTCCTCGCCGCGTCGCCCTGGAAGATCCTCGCGGACGCCGCGCTCCGCGAGACGGACCCCGAGGCCGTCGCCGCCCTCGAGGAGGCCTACGCGGGCCCCGCGCTCGGGGAGGCGCTGAAGGACGCGAGCTTCGCGCCGATCGCCTGCCGCGCCGCCTGGGCGCTCGCCGAGGCCGCCGCCGCCCAGCCCGGCGCGCCCGAGTGGAAGGCCCTCGCCGCCAAGGCGCTCGCCGCGGCGCAGGCCGCCTATCCGCCCGCGCGGGAGGCCCTCGAGAAGAACCCCGAGGACCCGTCCGCCTTCGCGACCGTCCTCTACACGGCCCTCGCCCGGCGGAACGCCGCCGCCCTAGGCCTCGTCCCGGAGGCCGAGGCGAAAACGCGGCTCGAGCAGGATCGCGCCGCGATGTTCCCCGCGTCGGCGAAGCCCGAATCGCCGCTCGCCCCCATGCGGACGCTCGCAAGCGCGCTGCTCGCCGATTCGGCGAAGAGCGTGGACGCCGACGCGCTCGGAAAGATCGTCTTCGCGCCCGAGCCCAGGCTCGCCGGCGAGGACGCGATCCTGCTCGCCGCCCTCTCCTGCCGGAAGGCGGGCGGCGATCTCTGGACGAAGTTCTGCGCCGAACA
This sequence comes from uncultured Planctomycetia bacterium, assembly GCA_964358555.1. GTDB lineage: Bacteria > Planctomycetota > CAYHQZ01 > CAYHQZ01 > CAYHQZ01 > CAYHQZ01. The sequence goes on along the minus strand of CAYHQZ010000122.1, from coordinate 7,972 downwards.
GAAGGGCCTCCTGGAACGCCAGCCCCTCTCCGGCAGCGGCATCGTCCTCCTCGGCCGCCTGTCCGAGGGGCGCCTGCCGGTGATCCAGCCGTAAACGGACTCGATCAACGGTTACCGGACCAGCGTAGAAACCCGGTTACGGCTCAACTGTTGCGCCGAGGATGGATGTCTGCGTGGGCTCGGGGG
>CAYHQZ010000122.1:0-7776 GCA_964358555.1 uncultured Planctomycetia bacterium | reverse complement strand
GGGGGGGGGGGCTCGTCGCGCGCGCCCGGTCTCGTCGCGGTCCACGGCCGTTATACTAATTTATGGCGTTGGACCGCTCCTCAACAGGTCGCTCCAATCCGATCCCCCGCCCCGAGCCCTTCGATGGTTGTTTTTTCCGGGAATACAGGCATCGGCGCCGCCATGCCGCAACAGAAAAGGCGGGCGCTAACGCCCAGCCATTACTTCTTCGCAGGCACCGGAAGGTTCGATATCCCGTCGCGGGCCGGGGGCTCGGGCGGCAGCGGCGGGATATCGGCGGGCGGCAGGACCTTCGCAGCCTCCTCGCGGATCGCGGCGGCGAGGACGCGCCGGATCCGGCTGTCCGGATCGCCCAGGTAGGGCTTCGCGAGATCGAGCGCCTCGCGGGCCTTGCCCTGGAGGAGGAGCACCTTCGCCTTCATGAGCAACGCGCGCTTCTGCATCGGGGCGTACTTGGAATCCTTCGTGGCGTTCAGGAGGGCGTCGACCGTCCCGAAAATCTCCCCGAACAATTCCTTGTTCCCCAACGCCTTTTCGAGAAGAAACTCGACCTTGTTGAAATAGGTCTGGACGAGGGCGCCGGCCATCTCGGGCCTCGGCTTCATCTCTTCGATGGCCTTGTTGAATTGCCCTAGGGCTTCGTCGACCTTTCCCCTTTGCCACGTGACGATTGCCTTCAGGAAGTAGAAGGAGGGGGGGATGACGTCCCGTTCGATCTCGGCCTTGCTCATCTTCAGGCGTTCCATGATGCCCTGGCGCAAGTCATTGAGGAGAGTGTTGCCCCGCTCGACCTTGGCGTTGGCCTTGTCGGGGTCGGGGTTGTCGTCGGGGTAGAGCCGGCCCCAGAAGATGTACATCTGCGCCAGCTCGAATTGGAGGTTCCATTCCATTCCCCGAACGGCATGCTCCTCCTGAAGGGCTTGGACGGTCCGCATGCCGCCCTGCATCGGATCGGCGGCCTGAATTTTTGCCCGAATCGCCTTGAGCAGTTCTTCATGGCCGCTCACGGCGGCCTGGTAGCCGGCGTCCGCCTCCTTGCGGAGGCTGTCGTCCTTCAGGATCCTCCACGCGTCGGCGTTCGTGTTCGCCGCGGAGAGGTGCTTGAGGCCCTCCTTGCGCTTTGCGTCCAATACCCGGACGGAAAGTCCCGACAGGGGCCCCGGCTTCCCGTCTGCGACGGGCGGGACGGCCGCGCTCGTCTCGCCGGGAGGGCTCGCGCAACCCCCGAAAAGCGAAACGAGCGCCATAGCAGAAATCGCCAAGGCGACGAGCGGACGAATTCGCGGACGACGGTTCACGGCGCCTCCCTTCAAACGAACGGGCCCCCATTCACGGAACACGCGACGCCCTGAATGATAACGAACGCCCGCCGGGAGGGTTCACCGCCCCGTCGGTTCCCCGCCGGTTCGTAATCTGAAAGCTGATATCTGATAGCTACGCCTTCAGCGGCAGATCCACCGGGCGCTTCTCCGCGGCGGACTGGTAGGCGGCGAGGATGATCTCGACGGCCTTCTTGCCGTCCTCGGGGGAGATGCGGGGGGTCTTGCCGTCGAAGATGGCGGCGGCGTAGTCGTCGGCGGCCATGGCGCGGGCCTGGGGGCGCTGGTCGCGCGGGGGGTCCACCCACTCGCCGGCCTTGATACCGGGCGCGCCCTTCTCGCTCCAGACCTTCAGCGTCGGATCGAGGGTGAACTGGCCCGCGGTGCCGAGGATCCCGGCGTTGTCGCGGCTCGGGCCCTTGACGCAGGTCGTCGCGTTGTAGTTGCCGATGCCCTTGTTCGAGTAGCGCACGACCACGCTGATCACGTCCTCGACCTCGACGGGCTGGGCGAGCGTGTCCATCTCGGCCGAGACGCGGACGACCTCGAGGCCCGTGATGTAGCGGAGCTTGTCGATATTGTGGACGGAGTTCATGAGCAGCACGCCTCCGCCGGCCTTCGCCTTGTAGGCGCGCCAGTCCGTGGGGCGGTTCTTCCCGGAGCAGCCGCGGGCCCAGTACTCGGGGGCCTTGGCGGTGTTGAAGTTGATGTAGGTCTGGGCGACCTGGCCGATGACGCCCGCCGCGTAGAGCTCGCGGGCCTTTTCCGAGGTGTAGGTGAACCGGGCGGGGAACCACGTCCCGAGCAAAAGCCCCTTCTTCTTCGCCGTGTCGATCATCCGATCGCACTGGGCGATGGAGATGGCCATCGGCTTCTCGCAGATCACGTGCTTGCCGGCCTCGAGCGCCTGGATCGTGAGCGGCTCGTGGACGTGGTGCGGGGCGGCGATGGAGACCGCGTCGAGGCCGGGGATCTTCAGGACCTCCTCGGCCGACGCGAACGCAGGCACGCCGGACCGGCCGCCGAGATCCTTGGCGGCCTCCAGGTTCACGTCCATGACCCCGACAAGTTCGACGCGCTGGGAGTTCTTGATGGCCTTGACGTGCTCTTCGGCGATCTCGCCGCAGCCGAGGATGGCGATGTGGAGTTTCTTGCTCATGGTCGTGAGAGCGTACCTTTCGCCGGGAAATCGTCCAGGGGCGGGAACCGCTTCGGGTAAGATCCCATGCGATGGACCGGAAAAGCCTCGACGCCGTCTTCGGCGCCCTGAACGGCGCCGGCATCCGCTACCTCGTCGCGGGTGCTCGAAATCCTGCGGAAGAGGAAACGCCATGAAAAGGAATAAAGGCGGCGGAAAGAAGGCGGCGCCGCGTCTCGCGAAAGCCCCCGCGCCCCCCGGCGCCTCTGGGAACGGGGCTTCGAGGGCCACGAACGGGCGCAGATTCTCCGCTTCGCCGCCATCCCCCTGCCCGAAAAAATCCGCGGCCTCGAGGAGATGCACCGGATCGCGCTGGGGCTGGCCAGGAAGAAGTGACCCGCGGCGGGCAAAGCCTTCCCTACCCCGCCGCATCCCACGGCATCGCCCAGTCGCGCTCGGTGACGGGGAAGGCCTTCTCGGCGGGAGCGAGGAGGAGGCCAGGGGCGACCTTCAGTTGCGGGTAGGTCTTTCGGAAGGCGCCGATCCCGGAGGCGTCCGACCGGGAGAGGGCGCTCTTCGCCTTCACCTCGATGGGAAAGAAGGTCCCGTCCCGCTCGAGGAGGAGATCCACCTCCGCCCCGCCGTGGGCGCGCCAGTGGTAGAGATTCGGCCGAGGCGAAAGAAGCCCCGCCTGCTTACGAACCTCGCCGGCCGCCGCGGTCTCGAACACCGCCCCGAAGAGCGGGTGCGCGGGAAGGGCCGAAGGCGCCGAAACGGCCAGGGCGGCGCAGAGGGTCCCCGTGTCGGCGATATATCCCTTGGGTTTTTCGCTCACGCGCTTCACGGCGTTGCCCGAATAGGAAGAAATCTCGAACCACTGGAACGTGGCCGCGAGCACGTCGAGCCAGCGCCTCGCCGTGCCGGGATGCAATCCCAGTTCCCGGCCCAGCTGGCTTGCGTTCACCTCCTGCGAGGAAAGCGCAGCCGAGAGCCGGACAAACCGGCCGAAGAGGTGCCAGTCGGAGACGTCGGCGAGCAACCGGACGTCGCGCTCGATATAGGTGCGAAGGTAGGCATCGTGGAACGCGGGCACGGACTCAATGGGCAGGAACTGCGCCTCGGGCAGGAAGCCCCGCCATATCTGCTCCCAGAGAGGAAACCGAGGCGACAGGCGCGAAGGATTTGATCCGAGGAAGCCCGCCGGGTCCGCAAGATATGCGGAAAGCCACGATTGGCCCGCGGCGCCAGCCGTTTCGGCGAGCGAAAAGGCGTCCAGGTCCAGGAACACCGCTCGCCCCGCGAGGCTTTCCGCGACGGACTTCATGACGCCCCACTGCTGTGAGCCCGTAAGAACGTATTGACCGGGGGAGCGATTCTTATCCACCCGCCGCTTCAACGCGGGAACGACCTCCGGGGCATACTGGAACTCGTCGAGGACGAGCGGCGTGCGGTGGTTGTCGAGAAAGAGGTCGGGCTCGCGTTTCGCGTTCTCGACGTCCAGGACGGAATCGAAGGTCACGAAGTCGGCCTTCCCGGCGAACGCATGCTGGACAAGGGTGCTCTTGCCGACCTGCCGCGCCCCCGTTACGACCACAACAGGGAAGTCTTCCAGGAGGCGGAGAAAGTTCTTTGAAGCCGAGCGCTCGAGGAACATGTCTGCCATTTTGCGGATCCGATCCGCAAAAATCAAGTATTTGCGTTTATTTTTCGCATCCAGCGCAAAATAAAGAGGTTACGTCTTCTTCTGCTTAGATTTCGAGATGAAATCGACGACAACGCAATGCTCTTCCTTTTGATTCCGCCCCATCAGCGCCGCGAAGTGGCCGGGAGGCGACGAGGCGAAGGCGAGGCGGCGGCCGGTGAAGGGGTGCGGGAAGGAAAGGGAGGAGGCGTGGAGCGCCATGCGTTTCTGGGCGTCGCCGGCCCGCCCGTAGCGCGGATCGCCGACGATGGGGTGGCCGATGCCGGCGAGATGCACGCGGATCTGGTGCTTGCGGCCCGTGATGAGGTTCACATCGAGAAGCGAGAAATCCTTCGCCTCCTTCAATACCCGGTAGGCGGTGCGGCAGGGCCTGCCCTTCGAGGGATTGGACGGCTCGAAGACGGTTCCCTCTTGGTTTTCCGCGAGGAAAGCCTCGATCGTCCCTTCCTTCTTTTCCAGGCGGCCGTGGACGACCGCCGCGTATTTCTTTTCCGTCGCGTCCCAATGCCCCTGCAGCCGGAACTTCGCCTCCTCGCTCTTCGCGAAGACCAGAAGCCCCGAGGACTCCCGATCCAGCCGATGCACGATGAAGACCCGCCGGCGGGAGCGGGGATCGCCCTTCCGAACGTAGTCCGTGAGGATGGCGTAGGCCGTGTTCGTCTTCTCGCGCTCCGTCGCGATCGTGAGAAGCCCCGGCGGCTTGTCCACGACAAGAACGTCCGGGTCCTCGTGCACGATCGCCAGCCCCTTCGGCAGGACCCAGGCCCCCGGTGCGCCGCGGCGTCTCATGGCGGGCATTGTGCCCGACTCGCCGCCGGATGTGGCCCTTCGCGTCCCTCTATGGAATGTCCTTGGCCTGCTTGTCCCCCTCCGGAACGGACTGCGGGCTCACGCTCGGGGACGAAACGGAAGCGGACGGCGGCGAAGGCGGGCCGCCGGGCTCGGCGAGATCGCGCAGCGTCATCTCGCCGCTGGCTTCGTGGAAGCCCGCCTCCACGCGCGCGTAGAAGGCGCGCAGCGATTCCGGAACGTCCCTAGACGAAAGGCCGGGGCCCCGCAGGGTCGAGAGGATCTCGCGGGCGGGGATCCGGCCGGGATCGCGCGCCAGCTGGCAGAGGCCGTCGGCGCCGATGAGGATGTGCCCCCGGGCGAGGAGCGGCTCGAGGAGGCTGCGAAGGACCTCGGCGGTGATGCGCATTTCGCGGGCCAGCGTCGCCTGATAGAGCGGCCCCCGGCCCGAGAGGAAGGCCTCGGCGATCCGGCGCATCATGTCGAGCCCGAGGACCTCGCGCTCGGAAGGCTCGAGGCTCTCGCGGATCTCCTCCGAGGGCCGGCGGAAGCGCGCGACTTCGGCGCCGAAGAGGAAGACCAGCCAGGAGACGTAAACGCCCCAGATGAACAGGGGCAGCGCCGCAAGGGAGCCGAAGAGCGCGTCGGAGGGAACGACGCTCGTCAGGTAGATCCCGTAGCCGCGCTTCACGAGTTCGAACACCAGCGCCGCCACGATCCCGCCCCGGATCGCGCCTCGCATCGGCGTGCCGCCGTGGGGCACGAACGCGTAGGCGACGGAGAATCCCAGCGTGGACACGATGATGGGAACGAGCCAGCCCCCGACGGAAGGCGTCCAGGACGGGAGGAAGCGTTCCACCCAGCCGGTGAACGCAATCGAGGCCAGGAGACAGAGGGGGCCGAGGGTCGCGACCGTCCAGAAGGAGGCGAACCGCCGCCACAGCGGCCGGCGCGTCCGGATCCGGAAGACGGCGTTCAGGGCCTTCTCCATCTCGCCGACCAGATCGATGGCGATGAGGATCAGGAAGCCCATTCCGATGTAGCCGGCCGTCTTGAAGTGGATCTGGCCCAGGAACCCTCGCAGGGCCTTTTCGATCTCCTCGGCCTTCCCGAGGGAAATCACGGAGACGATCCAGCGGATCATCGTCTCGCGGAAGCCCTCTCCTTCGACCAGGGGCAGGAGCAGGGACGCCACGAACAGGAACGGCACGATCGCGAAAAGGGATCGGATCGAGAGCGACGCGGCCCACAGCCCCAGGCGATCCTCGCAGAGCCGCCGCCAGGCGGCGGTGCAAACCAGGCGGAACCGGCGGAAGCGGGCCGACGGGTCGGCGGGATTCATCGGGCAGTCGTCGCAAGCCCCGGACGGGACCTAGCGCTCCTCCTCGTCGTGATCGTATTCGAGCGGGCCGACGCCGTCTTCCTCCCCGTCGCCCTCCCCCTCTTCGTCCTCCAAAGGCTCGGACTCGCGCGGGCGGCGGCGGGCGAGGCGCTGGCCCTCCTGGAAGGCGGCGAGCCCCCCGGCGGCCAGCACGAACGCCCCCAGGAGCGCGACCGGGATCCCGAACCCCGAATGGCCGGTCAGCGAACGCGACGGCGCCGGCTTGACGTCGAGGACCTGGATGATTTTGTCGAGCGACGAGAAGGCGAGGATGGCCACGACGGCGCCGGTCACGGCCGCCCCCGCGGGCAGGAGGGCCACGAGCCCTATCCGGCGATCGAACCAGGCGGCGGCGGCGATGACGAGGCCCGCGATCGCGGCGATGAGGACGAGCATGCCGCCCCAGTGCCGATCGAATCCGGCCTTCATGTCCAGCGCCGTCCCGCCGTTGTCGCCCGAGAGCGTCGCCCAGGGCAGGAAGATCCCGAGGAAGAGCAGCAAGGACCCGGCCCCGATGGCGATGATCGAGCCGAAGGTCGGCCCCCGGGAGGCCGCCGCGAGAGAACGACCCGGCCGGCGGCCCAGCGGCCGGCGCCGCGGCGCGCGGCGCGGCGGGGGCGCATATTCGTCCTCCCCCTCCCCGCCGCCATCCTCCTCGTCGGCGGCGTATTCCTCGTTCCCGGGCCCCGTCCCGGCGCGACCGAGGCCGCGGCCAAAGGAGCGCCGCTCGGGGCCGGACGACCGGCTGCGCACGAGGACGCTGCCCCCGCACTCGCCGCACTCGATCTCCGAGCCCTCGAGGGCGGCGGGTGCCTGCAGCGTCGCCCCGCAGCCCGGACAGATCACGCGAATCGTCATGGGAAAGGCCTCCCTACCGGGCCGCGGCGGCGGGCAGAAGCCCCAGCACGTTCCGGAAGAAGGGAATCGTCTTCAAGAGGCCATCGTGCCGGGAGACCTTCGGCTCCCACCCGAGGACCCGCCGCGCCTTCGAGATGTCCGGGCGGCGGACCTTCGGATCGTCCACGGGGAGCGGGGAGAAACGGACCTGGCTCTGGCTTCCCGTGAGCGCGAGGATCTCCTTCGCGAAATCGAGGATCGTGATTTCCTCGGGATTTCCCAGGTTCACGGGCTCGGGCTCCCCGGACAGAAGAAGCCTCCATATCCCCTCCACGAGATCGGAGACGTAGCAGAACGAGCGGGTCTGCTTCCCGTCCCCGAACACGTTGATCGGCTCTCCCTTCAGCGCGGAAGCGATGAAGGCGGGCAGCGCCCGGCCGTCCTCCAGGCGCATCCGGGGGCCGTAGGTGTTGAAGATCCGGACGATCCGGGCGTCGACGCCCTCGCTTTTCCGATAGGCGGTCGTGAGGGCCTCGGCGAAGCGCTTGGCTTCGTCGTAGCCGCCGCGGGGGCCGATGGGATTGACGTTCCCGAAGTAGTCCTCGCGCTG
>CAYHQZ010000121.1:0-12098 GCA_964358555.1 uncultured Planctomycetia bacterium | reverse complement strand
AGCAGGAACTGATCGTCTTCGCATCCCGCGTGGGTACGGGCTCCCCGCGCGGATTCGCCGCCCGGATCCTCGATGTCAGCCGGATTGGAGTCCAGTTGATCGGTCCCGAGGAGACCCGCAAGGACGAGAAGTTCATCGTGGAAATTCCCGCGCGGGTCGAGCTCGAAGACCCTTTGAAGCTTCCGTGCAAATCCGTGTGGTGCCGCCCGGACGGGGAATTCTTCCGTTCCGGGCTCGAACTCGGGAAGCTCAACCGAGAGCAGGAAATGACCCTTCTCGAATGGGCCGTGGAAAGCCTCTTCCGGCCTCCCGAGAAGGCCTGATCAGGCCGGCTGGCCGCGTTCCCGGAGGGCCCGCCGGGCGGCTTCCTCCATGATTGCCATCGGCGCGGGCTTTCCCGTCCAGGCCTCGAACTGCAGGGCCGCCTGAAGGAGGAACACCGAAAGGCCCGAGAGCGGGATCGCGCCCCGGCGCTTCGCCTCGGCGAGGAATTCCGTCTCCGGCGGCGTGTAGACGAAGTCGAGGACCGCCTGGCCCGCCCGGAAGATTTTCGAGTCCAGGGGCAGGCCTTCGCCCGAGTTCATCCCCACCGGCGTGGCCTGGACGATGATTCCGAAATCCAGGGAAAGGATCGCCTGGAGGTCCCGCACGGCCGTGCATCCGATGTCGGAGGCGGCCTTGCGGGCGCGCTCGGGGTTGCGGTTCCAGATGGTGACCCGGGCGCCTGCTTCGGAAAGGCCGGCGGCCGCTCCGCGGGCCGAGCCCCCGGCACCGATGACGAGGGCGTGGAGGCCATCGAACCGGTCGCGTTTCAACGCTTCCTGGAAGACCTTCACGACGGCCGGCGCGTCTGTATTGGTCCCCTTCCGGCGCCCCTTCTCGAGGGTGATCGTGTTCACGGCCCCCGCCCGCCGGGCGATCGGGTCGGCGTCATCGATTTCCGCGAGGGCGTCCTCCTTGTGCGGGATGGTGACCGAGAACCCCTGGAACGGCAGGGCCTTCACGAGGTCGCCCACGATCCCGTCGAGGCGTTCGGCGAAGAGCGGCAGGTAGACCCCGGGGAGATCGGTGGCTTCCAGGGCCGCGTTGTGGACGGCGGGGCTCAAGGAGTGGAAGACGGGATTTCCGAAGATGCCGTAGAGCGGGGTCGAGCGGTTCAGGCGGTCCATCCGGAACATCCCGCGAAGCGTGCGGGCGGGCACCTGGCCCGGCGCGGAGGCCTTTTCGGGGGACACGCAGGCGTAGGTGAGGACGCTTCCGTGCGCCACCGTGAGGATCCGGGTCAAGAAGCCCGCATCCCCCATCCCGATCGCGATGCACGGCTTCTTGAGGGATTTCGGAATGGCCAGGATCCGGATCGAATCCCGGAGATCCTTGGCGAACGTGGAGATCTTGACGATGTCCGGTTCCATGGCCGCCATCCGGGCGGCCTGGGTCGCCAGGTCCGCCGGGGTCTCGATGAAGTTGTGGTAGGAGAGGATCCGTTTTGCCTTCCCCTTGCGGGGGAAGTTCGGCCAGGCGAAAGTCTCCACGTCGATGTACTCGGCCCCCGCCGCCTCCGCCGCCTGGAGGATTGCGAGCCGATCCGGCTCGGAGCCGCCGAACTCGCCCCCTTCCCGGTGCGGGCGGCAGGTTGCGATTCGCGGAATCCGGCACGGGGTCCGGAAGAGGGCTTCCGCGGCGGCGGGATCGATCCCTTCGATTGTGTCCAGCCGGATCTCGACAAGGTCGGAGGCCTGCGCGACGTCGGAGAGGTCGCGGAAAATCTCCGCCGGGGTGGGCGCGGCCAGGGATGTGCAGATCATTTTCGAACGCGGGAAGGGCCGATTCTATCCCTTTTGAACCCGGTCAAGGCTTCGGGGGGCGTATCGAGGGATCGCCGGCATGGCCCCGGACCATGCCGGCGATCCGGTTCACGGCCTGGAGATACGCCCGCGCGGAGGCCTGGATCGTGTCCGGGGAGAGGCCCTTTCCCTGGATGTGCCTCCCTTCGTGGTCCACCACGACCACGCACTCCGCCTGGGAATCGTGGCCGCCGGTCAGGTTGTGGACCTCGTAGCGGACGAGGCGCCCCGAGATGCCGGTGATCCGATCGATGGACCGGCAGATCGCGTCCACCGGTCCGTCCCCGCAGGCCGCGTCGCGGAAGATCTTGCCGTCCTTCCGGATCTCGACGGTGGCCGTGGGGATCGTGCCCGAGCCGCTCGAGATGTGGAGGCTCACGAGCTCGAAGGTCTGCTGCCGATCGGCGAGGCTCTCCTCGACGAGGGCCAGGAGGTCGTCGTCGTAGACCTCCTTCTTCTGGTCGGCGAGCGCCTTGAAGGCGGCGAAGGACCGGTCGAGGGAGGCATCGTCCATCTGGAATCCCAGGATCCGGAGGCGTTCCTGGAAGGCATGCCTTCCGGAGAGCTTCCCGAGGACGAGCTGGGCGCCGGCGTAGCCGACCGATTCCGGCGAGATGATTTCGTAGGTGGACTTCTTCTTGAGGAAGCCGTCCTGGTGGACGCCGGACTCGTGTGCGAAGGCGTTCTCCCCCACGATGGCCTTGTTCCGCTGGACGTGGATCCCGGTGAGCCTCGACACGAGCCGGCTCGTCGGATAGAGCCGCCGGGTCTCCACGCGAACGTCCCGGGCGAAGAGCTCGGGTCGTGTCTTCACGGCCATGACGACTTCCTCGAGGGCCGCGTTGCCCGCGCGTTCCCCGAGTCCGTTGATGGTGCACTCGACCTGATCGGCCCCTGCGAGCAGCGCAGCCAGCGAGTTCGAGGTGGCCAGGCCCAGATCGTCGTGGCAGTGGACGGAGATCCGGGCGCGCTCGATGCCGTTCACGTTCTTCCGGATGCCCGTGATGAGGGTCGTGAACTCGGCCGGGATGGTCCAGCCGACGGTGTCGGGGATATTGAGCGTCGTGGCGCCGGCCTCGATGACGGCGGCGAGGACCTGGTGGAGGAACTCGGGTTCCGTCCGGGTCGCGTCCTCCGGGGAGTATTCCACGTCGTCGGCGAACGTCCGGGCGAAGGCGACCATCCGGACGGACTGTTCCAGGATCTCGCCCTTGTCCTTTTTCAGCTTGTGCTCCCGGTGGATCTTCGAGGTCGCCATGAAGACGTGGATCCGGGGCGAGGCTGCCCCTTCCAGGGCCTGGGCGGCCCGCTCGATGTCCTTCTCGACGGTTCGCGCGAGGGCGCAGATCTGGCAGCCGCGGACCTCCCGGGCGATGGCCCGGACGGCCTCGAACTCGCCTTCGGAGGAAACGGGGAAGCCCGCCTCGATCACGTCCACCTGCAGCCGTTCCAGCGCCCTCGCGATCTCGAGCTTCTGCTGATTCTGGAGGCTGGCCCCGGCGGCCTGCTCGCCGTCGCGCAGCGTCGTGTCGAAGATGATGAGGGGCTTCATGGAAGGGGATCATCCTAGCAAAGTCGGGCGCACTGTGGGTGTGAGTCCTAAGTCCAGTCGGTGGATCGTTCCGTCGACCTAGGACCAAGGACTTAGGACTTTTTCGCTACGTGCCGCTTCGGTATCTCCGCCCCCGCCGTGTAGCGAAGGCGCCCCAGCGGGGCCATCTGGTAGATCCGGACCCGAAAGTCTGGGTTGACGGACGCGTGCATGTAGGCCTCGCGCGGATCGATTCCGTAGTCGGAGACGATCCAGTCCATGAGATCGACGATGGCCGAGCGGACGGCGTCCTCCAGCGGCCGCGCGGCGGCCACGGAGATCAGGACGTCGGGGCGCTCGATTCGGACGAAGGCGCAGCGCCTGTTCTTCACGATCTCGAGCGACAGCTGGAGTTCGGCCCGGGTCTCGTCGGCGGTGCCGGTGAATTCGGTGTCCCCCTGGCCGGCGTGGACGTCGCCGGCGTAGAAGAGGCCGCCCGGGTGATAGGCGTTCAGGAAGACGCGCGAACCCTCTCGAAAGTCCCGGACGTCGAGGTTGCCCCCCCACGGCCCTTGGCCCATGGACGATGTCTCGATCTCGACCTCCGGGCAGACGCCCATGCAGCCGATGAACGGCGCAAGGGGCCAGGAGACGCCCTCCCGCAGGATCGCCGTCCCGTCGCGCGTCGTCCCGGACGGGCCCGGGAGGTGGCGGATGATTTTGGTGAAAGGCCTGGAGAGCGCCTGCCATCGGATCGAGTCGCAAAGGGGGCCTGCGCCCGGGAAGATCGCGGTGACTCCCTGCGCGTCCACCTCGATCCGCTCGATATTCACGGCCACGAGGTCGCCCTTCCCTGCCCCCTCCAGGTAGATCGGCCCCCCCATCGGGTTCGAGAGCGGCGGCGTGGTCCCGGGCGAGAAGAGGTTTTCCGGGATTGGAAGCGTGGATTCGTCCCGGAGCCTTCCGGAGAGGGCGTCCTCGGTTTCGATGACGAAGGATTCGCCGGGCTTCACCGAGAAGGCCGGGCTCACGCGGGGGTCGAAGAGCGTGCGATTCGCTTCGGTTCGCCGGATGCGCTTCATGGACGCAAGTGTATCCCCGCGGCTATCTTCCCCCCATGGACGCCCATCCCGCGCCTTCCGAGGCCGCGCCTGCGCCCGGGGCCTCGCCTGTCCCTCCGAAGGCCGACGGCGTCCACGCCCTCCGGGTCGTCCTCGGCGTCTCCATCCTCGTCCTGGCGATCGGGTTGCTGGCGGTCGACGAGATCACCGACCGTCCCTTCGCGTTCATCCTGTTGACCGTCCTCGCGGGGACGTTCGCCCTCCACGAATTCCTCGGGATGCTTCCGGCGGATCGTGTCGCCCCGTTCCGCGCCCTTGCGCTTCTCGCCGGTGCGATGGTGCTCGCCGCCTCGTGGGCCGACACGTTTGCGAAGCCCGCCGCCTCGTTCGGGCGCGAGGCGGCCCTGGCGGGCGCTTTTTTCCTGCTGCTGTGGCGCGCGAGCCGGATGCCGCTGGAGCGCGAAACGCTCGAGGGGCTCGCGCTTGCGTTCTTCGGGGTCTTCCTCCTGGGCTACCTCGTGGGGTTCCTTATCCGGATCCGGCTCTGTCCCGAGGGCGAGACCGCCTGCTGGATGATCATCGCCTGCGTGAAGGGCGGCGACAGCGCGGCCTATTTCGCGGGGACGCTGTTCGGCCGGCACCGCATGACCCCGCGCGTGAGCCCGAAAAAGACATGGGAGGGCGCCGCCGGCTGCGTTCTCGGCGGGATGCTCCTGGCCGTTCCGTTCGCGATCTTCTGGGGCTGGGGGAAGGCCCACCCGATCGACACGCTCGCGCTCGGGGCGATCCTCGGGGCGGCCGGGCAGGCGGGCGACCTCGCGGAGTCCTTCCTCAAGCGATGCCTCCGCGTCAAGGATTCCGGCTCTCTGTTCGGCGAGGCCGGCGGGTTCCTCGACCTGATCGACAGCCTCCTGGTCGCCGCCCCGGCCGCCTATCTGTATCTGGCCCTCTCCCCCGTCGCCTGGGACTGGACCTGGAAAATCTAGGGGATTCCGAATGTCCGAAAAAATCCTGAACCTTTCCCCCGAGGAGTCGCGGCTGCTGTTCGGCCAGCAGGATCGCTACCTCCGTCGGGTTCGGGACGAATGCGGGGTCGAGATCGTCGCCCGCGAGGACCGCATCCGGATCCGCGGCGAGGAGGCAGGCGTCGCGAAAGCCGAGGCCGCCCTGGAGGGGCTGCGCCGCATCGCCCGCCAGACGGGGGATCTCTCGCAAGGCGACGTCGAGGAGGCGCTGGGCCGGCCCGCCGCAAGGATCAGCGCCGACCACCGGATTTCGACGTTCCAGCCCGGCCAGCAGATCTGCCCCCGGACGGACGGCCAGGCCATCTACCTGGATGCCGTTGCGAAGAACGACCTGGTGTTCTGCATGGGCCCCGCCGGCACGGGGAAAACATACCTTGCCGTGGCCTCCGCGGTCTCGCAGCTGAAGGCAGGCAACGTCCGCCGGATCATTCTCGTGCGGCCCGCCGTCGAGGCGGGCGAGCGGCTCGGGTTCCTCCCGGGCGGATTCCAGGAGAAGGTGGACCCCTACCTGCGTCCCCTCTACGACGCCCTCTTCGACATGATGGATCCCCGCCAGATGCGCCAGTCCATGGAGTCCGGGATCATCGAGGTCGCGCCGCTCGCCTACATGCGGGGCCGCAACCTCGATCGCTCCTTCATCCTGCTCGACGAGGCGCAGAACTGCACGGCCAAGCAGATGAAGATGTTCCTGACCCGGATGGGCCAGGGTTCCAAGGCGATCGTGACCGGTGACACGACCCAGATCGATCTTCTCGGCGGCGAGATCTCCGGGCTCGTCCACGTCCAGCGGGTCCTCGACGGCGTCCCCGGGGTCGGGTTCGTGCGGCTCACGGACGTCGACGTCGTGCGCCACCGCCTCGTGCGCGACATCGTCCGGGCCTACGCCGATTGCGAGGCGAAGGAATTCGCGCTGCCCCCGGAAACCGGATGACCCGCGCGTCCCTTCCGCCCCTCCGGATCGAGGTCTCCAACCGTCAGCGGTTCATCCCAATCCCGCCCGCTTTTCCCCGCCGGCTCGAGGAGGCGTTCTCGCGGAGGCTCGGGGGCCGGCGCGTGAGCCTCGTGTTCGTATCCGACGAACCGCTTCGGCGGCTCCACGAGGCATTCCTAGGAGACGTTCGCGCAACCGACGTGATGGCCTTCCCGCTTCGGAGCGGGAAGGCGGAGCCTTGCGGCGAGGGCTTCGACGGGGAGGTCATCGTGAGCGCCGAGCGGGCGCTCGCCGAGGCCCGCCGCCGACGCATCCCCCCTTCCCGGGAGATGGTCCGCTACGCCATCCACGGCCTTTTGCACCTCGCCGGGATGGACGACCATGCGAGCGCCGGCCGCCGGGCGATGCGCTCGGCCGAGCGGCGGATTCTGGCCGCCCTGGCCGGATATACTGGATTTCCCGAGAGGGGTGTTGAATAACTCTACCGGGGGGTTCGGCGGATGTTCGCCTCGCTAATTTCGCGCCTGCGCACCATACGCGAGGATTTCCTCCGCAATTCCATCAATCTTTCCACCCCGCACGACACCCTCCGGACGCTCTACCATCTCTGCGCCAAGCAGAAGACCGCCCAGGCGGTCCTCTGCTTCGACGGCGCGACCCGTACCTTGATGGAGCACGGATTCAAGTCCAACCCCCGGTTCGCCTGGCTCATCACCTGGGCGCTCTCCGACATCGACCACGGCGGCTTCAGCCGGATCCAGGGATACGTCCATTTCAAGGAGGTCGGGGGGAAATTCCTGATCGTCGACATCAACCCCACCCTCTTCACGGCCGAATGACGCGCCCCGCCGCTACACTGGGAACATCTTGTCCACCCTTCCCATGACGAAGGACGGAGCCTTCGAGGAGATCCGGACCGGCCCGTTCCTCGTCCGGTTCCGGGCCGATCTGACCCCGGAGGCGCGCGCCGCCCTGCTCGAGGGGGCGGCCGGGTCTTTCGTGCCCCGGGGGCGCGGGGAGCGGGTGCAGGCGGCCGGCCGGCTTGCGATCCGGAAGCACTACCGGCACGGCGGCCTCCTGGGCCCCCTGCTCGGGCGCTTCCATCTCGGGCGCTCGCGGGCGTTCGCGGAACTTGCGGCCCTGGTTCTCGCGCGCCGCAGCGGCGTTCCCGTGCCCGAGCCGCTTCTCGCGGCCTGCGCCCGGGGCCGCCTCGGCTTCGGCCGGCGCGAATTCCTTGCGACGGAAGCCATCCAGCCGGGCGCCGGTAGCCTGCTGCACTACCTCACGCGGTTTCCGGAGGACGCGGGTCCCGAGAAGCAGCGGGAACGCGCGAACGTCTTCGCGGACGTCGGGCGCGCGGTCCGGACCCTCCACGAATCGGGGATCCACCACCGGGACCTCCATCTCGAGAACATCCTGCTCCAGGAGCCGCTTCCGGGAACCTTCGCCCCAGGCTCGCACCCTTCGCTGCGGGTCTTCCTGCTCGACTTCGATCGCGCCCGGCGCTACCCGATCGTCCCATGCGCCGTTCGCGAGCGGGCGCTGGCGAGGCTCCTGCGATCCATCGCCAAGTGGGCAATGCAGGAAGTCCCGGTCGGAAGGACGGACATGCTCCGGATCCTTCGCGGCTACGCGGGCGGCGATAAGGACTTCATCCGCCGCGCCTGGGCGCGCGCCCGGCGCCAGATCGCCTGGCACTCGCCGCGCTGGCGGCTCTCCCTTTCAAAGGGCTCTCCGGGACGCCTCGCCCTCGAGTACTACGGTACCCGCGCCTTTCTGGGGGTGCTCGGATTCCTTCCCGCGCGCTTCCGCGGCGCCGTGGCCTCCCTGGCAGGCTTCCTCACCTTCCGGTTCGATTCAAACCGCCGCCGCCGCGCCCTCGGGAATCTCGATCTCGTCTACGGGGATTCCCTGACGAGCGCCGAAAAGCGCCGGATCGCCCGCGCCTCCTTCGGTTCCTTCCTTCACGCCATGTTCGATTTTTCCGTCCTCGAACGCTTTGCGCGCGCAACAAGCCCGCCGTCCGAGGTCGAGATCGAGGGCAAGGAGAACCTGGAGGCCGCGCGGAAGGAAGGCCGCCCCCTCGTCTTCGTGACGGGCCATCTCGGCGCCTGGGAGATCGCCCCGGCCGCCTTGCGGACCCACGGATTCCCCTTCATGGTCGTCGTCCGCCCCCCCCAGAACCGCCGCCTGGCCGAGTACCTCTCCCGCCGCCGGGCCCTCGGCGCCGAGAACGTCGTCCCCAAGCGCGGGGCCGCCCGGTTCCTTCTCGCCACGATCCGCGCGGGCCAGAACCTCGGGTTCCTCGCCGACCAGGCCCAGCGCCACGAGGGGATCTTCGCCGATTTCCTCGGCCATCCCGCGACGAGCGTCGACACGCACGGGATCCTGGCGGTCCGCTATGGCCTTCCCATCGTCGTGGGAGCCTGCGTGCGGGAGGGCTCGAATCGCTGGCGGATCATCCTCTGCCCCCCCCTCCCCCCCCCGCCCGACGGCACGCGCGAATCGCGCGCCCGGGCGGTCGTCCAGGCCGCCAACGACGCCTTTGGCTCGCTCATCCGGCGATACCCGGCGCAATACCTCTGGTCCCACGAGCGCTGGAAGATCTACAAGGAACGCCAGGCGGAACTGGACGCATTTCTCGAAATGAAGGCGAAGGCCGCCGGCCAGACCTAGGACTTAGGACTTTGGACTTGCTCCTCAAGTCATAGCCCTTAGCGCCTCCAGGGCGGCGGCGAAATCGGCGGGCAAGGCGGCCGTGAACTCCGTGCGCGACTGCGTTCGCGGATGGACGAACGACATCCGCCGGCAGTGCAGGGCCTGACGGGCGAGCAGCGGCGAGTCCCGCGCCGGCAGCCCCAGGTCCTCCGCCGACAGCGTCCGCCGGCCGCCGTAAAGGACGTCGCCTACGATGGGCGTGCCGAGGGCGGCGGCCAGGTGAATCCGGATCTGGTGCTGGCGGCCGGTCTTCGGGCGGGCGGCGACGAGGGCGAATCCCTCGAATCGCTCGATCGCTTCCCAGGCCGTCTCGGCGGGCTTGCCCTCCACGTGGTCGATCTTCATCCGCACCCCGCCGCGCACCGGCCGGTCGTGTCCGATGGGCAGCCGGATGACGCCTTCCCTTCCCCGGACGTCCCCCTCGACGATCGCGAGGTATTCCTTTTCGATCCGGCGTTCCTCGAAGAGCGGCTGCAGTTCGCGCTTGGCGGCGAGCCCCTTGGCGACCAGGACCAGGCCGGAGGTGTCCTTGTCCAGCCGGTGCAGAAGCCTCCAGGTTCCCTCGTCGGACTCGAAGCCCTCGGGATGATTCGTCGCCAGCGCGTTCATCAGCGTGTCGTAGCGGTGCTTTCCCGCCGGATGCACCACGAGCCCCGGCGGCTTGTTGATCACGACGATGTCGTCGGTTTCCTGGAGAATCTCGAAGCGCATCTTCGCGGGGTCCGCCGGGATTCCGCGCAACAGCGGCCAGTCCACGACCACGGTGTTGTCCTCCCGGACGGGGCTGTGGGACTTCGCGACGCGGCCGTTGATCCTGGCCCGCCCCGCGTCGATGTAGACCTGGAACTTCGAGCGCGAGATCCGGGCGAAGCGCTTTTTCAGGAAGCAATCCAGCCGCATCCCGTCGTCGTCCGGGTGCGCGACGAGGCGGACCGACTCCTCGGGCCGCGCGAGGTCGGGGATCCTCTTGGCCACGGCCGCGTTCAGGCGCCGAGAAGGGCGAGTTCCGCGGAAAGCATCGACACGTGCTCCATCTCCTCGCGGACGATCGCGTCGACCGTTGGCTTGCCCAGCCCGGCCGGGACGGCCTCGCGGATTCCGGCGTAATAGGCGATGGAGTCGAGTTCGAGCTGGATGGCCATCCGCAGGATCGCCTCCACGCTTTCCTTCCCCTTCAACCGGGTCGTCGGATCGCTGCGCGTGTCGAAGACCTGCCCGGAGACCAGGGCCTGCAGGTATCGCTCGGCCTGGCCCTCGGGATCGAATGCCGCGGACGTCCCCCCGCCGCCGAGGGACTTGCGCATCCCGGCGAAGGTGCGCTCGTGCTCGTTCTCCATCTCGACCAGGTGCGCAAAGAGGTGCCGGGCCTTTTCGTCCGAAACCTGGCCGGCGGCCTTGCGGTAGAACCGCGCGCCGTTTTGCTCGATCTGCTCGGCCAGGGCGAAGACTTCGTCGATGTTGAACATGTCGGCTGACCCCTTCCTATCGAACGGGATCATACGGCTTTAGGCGCCCTTGAGAGCCTTCTCGACGGCCGCCTTCTCCTCGACGAACTTGGCGAGGCGGGCGCGCTCGCGGTCGACGACGGCTTTCGGGGCTTTCGCGGAGAAGGAAGGGTCGGCCAGGCGCGTCTCGATTCCGGCGATGACGGCGGCGAGTTCGGAGAGGCGCTTTTCGTGGCGTGAGCGGGCGGCGGCGGCATCATCGGCGGATTGGCGCAGCGAAATGGAGAAGGCCCCCTCCTCCCCCCCGGCGATGTCGCACTCGGAAAGCCCGGCGCGGTCGTGGAGGAGCGCGCGGTTCTTTTCGAGGATTGCCCGATCCGGGGCGGCGCCGCCGGCGACGGACGCGGCGACGCGCGCCATCGGGGGGACTTTCGATTCGGTGCGAAGCCTGCGGATCTCGACGACGACGCCCTGGACGATCTCCATCTCGCGCTCGGCGGCTTCGTCGCGCCAGGCCTCGATTCGCACGGGCCAGGGGGCGCGGATGAGGCAGTCGGGGCGGCCGGGCTTGCCGGAGAGGCCCAGGAGGGAGGCGATTTCCTCGGTGACGAAGGGCGCGAAGGGGTGCATCAGGCGAAGCATCCGGTCCAGGATCGTGGAAAGAACGGCCCGGACGTCGTCCGCGGGCGGCCCCCCCGCCTTGAGCCGGGGCTTCGACGCCTCGACGTACCAGTCGCAGAAGTCGCGCCAGGCGAAGTCGTAGAGGGCGGTGGCGGCGGCGTGGAACCGGAAGTGGTCGAGCTCCCCCGTCACGGCCACGATCGTCCGATCGAGCCGCGAGAGGATCCAGTGGTCCTCCAGCGGGGCGTCCGAGGGCAGTGGACTTACGAGGGCGGCGGGCGGCTTTTCGCCCAAGTGCATGGAGGCGAACCGGGCGGCGTTCCAGACCTTGCTGATGAAGTTGCGGCCGAGCTCGAAGCGGGTGGGCGAGAGCCGGACGTCCTGGCCCTCGGTGGAAAGGAAGGAGAGCGAGAGGCGCACGGCGTCCGCCCCGTAGCCGGGGGACTCGTATTCCTTCCCGAGATACGGCTGCTTGCCCCCGTCGATCATCACGATGGGGTCGATGCCGTTGCCGGCGCTCTTCGACATCTTCGCGCCGTTCTCGTCGAGGATCGTCCCGTGGATGTAGACGTCGGAGAATGGGGGCTTGCCCATCATCTCCAGGCCCATCATCACCATCCGGGCCACCCAGAAGTAGATGATCCCGCGGTCGGTCACAAGGACGTCCGTCGGGTAGTAGCGGCGGAGCATCCCGGTGTCCTCGGGCCAGCCAAGCGTCGAGAAGGGCCAGAGCGCCGACGAGAACCAGGTGTCGAGGACGTCTTCTTCCTGGACGATGTCGGCGGAGGCGCAGCGCGAGCAGCCCGAAGGGTCCTCGCGGCTCACGAGGATGTGCCCGCAGGCGCGGCAGTGCCACCCCGGGAGGCGGTGCCCCCACCAGATCAGGCGCGAGCCGAACCAGTCGCGGACGTTAACGAGCCAG
>CAYHQZ010000120.1:0-12128 GCA_964358555.1 uncultured Planctomycetia bacterium | reverse complement strand
CGAATTCGTCCGGAAAAATCAGCCTGATTTGATCAGAATTTCGACAGTGGCCACACCTTGGAAAGCCAGACGCGCAGTATAGGAAGAAGTACAAATATTTCGAATCACGCCTCTCGGTTGAAGATGATTACCTGGAAAATGCATTTGATGGAATGGCCAAATGCATTGAAGTGATCGACAAAAAGTTGCATGAACGTTTACGGCAATGGTCAAATCGCGGCATCATAGAAGAAGAAAAACCCGGCATTGTATATGGCGTAGAATTGCACAACATCGAAAACCCAGCGATATTTTCGGGTAAATATCAGTTCTGGGTGGGAGATGAATTGTATTCACTTAAGGATATTATATCCGAAAGAAAGCATGGAAGGCAAAAGCAAGAATTGCTGTCGTTGGTGGCTAAAAAGGAAGTTCTCCAAGCATATATAAAAAATGTGCAGCATGCGTGCAAGAAAGGACATTTTAGCGCAAAGATAATGAGCTCTACGGGTATGGACGCAGGGCCAGGCATTCCGATTGACGAAAATATTGTGTTGCGCGTGAAGGAAAGCCTTCCAATGCAACCGTGGCCAAAGGGTGTACATAAGGTGGTCGCCGAAAGGATGGGTTGCAAGCCAAGAACTGTATCGGCAGCGATCCAAGAGTTGATTCGTCGAGGCGTATTCAAGCAACAGATAGATGGTGAATTATTCGAATCGAAGTAATTGACGAGAAACGGTCGAGGGGAACCCACCGGTCAAGTTAGAAGGACAGGATAAGGGACCCGGACTGGTAAGAGACGGGTGAGAATGAAAACATCGGCTAATTCTTGAAAAAGCCGAGGTATCTGCTATCCTCTGGGCATGGGTAAGACGAAGGAAGTCCTTTTCCGCTCTCGGGATCTGCCTGGGATGGGGATTAGCCATGGACGGCTGCCTATGCTCCTTCGGCGGGGGGAGGCGGAACGGGTGGCTAGGGGGCTCTACCGCTGGGTGAAGCAGCCGCCGAGCGAAAAGTTCACCATGGCTGCCGTCTGCAAGGTCGTTCCGGAAGCCATCGTTTGCCTACTCTCCGCTCTCCGTCTGCACGGAATCGGAACCCAGGATCCGCACGAGATTTGGATTGCGGTCAACCGGAAGGCTTGGAAGCCCCGGCCCCGAGGGCTGCCGATCCGGGTGGTGCGTTTCTCCGGGGCCGCCCTGACTTACGGCGTCGAGGAGCGCGTTTTCGACGGCGTTCCTGTGCGGGTTACCAATCCAGCGCGGACGGTTGTGGATTGCTTCCGGTACCGGAACAAGATCGGCCTCGATGTCGCGCTGGAGGCTCTGGAGGAGGCGATTCGGGGGCGGAAGACGACGCGGGACGCGATTGCTCGGGCGGCTGGGATGCTGCGGGCGGCCAACGTGATCCGGCCTTACCTGGAGGCGTTCAGCCGATGAGCGCGCGCCAGGTTACGCGGGTGGCGGCCTCGGTGCGGCAGAAGCTTCTCAACTTGAGCAAGCAGCGGGAGGAAAACTTCGTTCTCATCCTGCGCCGATTTGCCTTCGAACGGCTCCTCTTCCGGCTTTCCCTTTCGGAGCACCGGGAGCGCTTCGTGCTGAAGGGGGCGATGCTGTTCTACGCCTGGGGAGAGGAACCGCTCCGGCCTACCTTGGACCTGTACCTGCTCGGGTTCGGGACGAAGGACGAAGCGAGGATCCGAGATGTGTTCCGGGCGCTTATCGCTATGGAAACGCCGGAGGATGATGGGTTGCGTTTCGATCCGGAAGGGATCCGCGTCGAGGCGATCCGGGAGGGGGAGCGGTACGAAGGCCTTCGAGTCACCTTGGAGGCGGAATTGGAGAAGGCGAGGATCCCTCTCCAGGTGGACATTGGCTTCGGCGACGCCATCACCCCTGGGGCTCTGGATGCGGATTTTCCTTCCCTGCTTTCGTTTCCGATGCCGCGCCTTCGGATCTATCCCCGCGAGACCGTGGTGGCGGAGAAGTTAGAGGCGGTGGTGAGCCTGGGCGTGGAAAACAGCCGGATGAAAGATTTCTTCGACCTCTGGAATCTTTCCCGGCACGCGGGGTACGACGGCGAACTTCTCGCCAGGGCCGTGCGGGCCACGTTCGTCCGGCGCGGGACGCCGGTGCCGACGGAACTTCCGGTAGGGCTGACGGCCGGCTTCTACGACAACGATGAGAAGCGAATCCAATGGAATGCCTTCGTTCGGAAGGGAGGCTTTCGGGAAGCGCCGCCTTCCTTCTCAACCCTCGGAGAACGCTTGCGGGAATTCGCCCAGCCGTTGCTCATGGCGGCGGCCAGCGAAGCCGAGGCGTTTGCCAGTGCCTGGGAGCCCGGGACTGGCTGGCGTCAGAAAGGAAACGGGTAGGATGCCTCCGAGGCAGACCGTGGAGATCTCCGAGCGAAAACTGGAGGAGGCCATCGAGGAGGCGCTCCTTGCCGACGGGCCGGATGTGGTGGTATCAGGCCAAGCGGGATTCCGGTCGCTGTCGAAGCCTTATAAGGCACCGAATGCCTTCGAGGAGTTTGCAGCCGGGGGGTACCGGCGGAGGGAGCCGGATTCATTTGATCGGGGGCTTTGCCTGATTCCGGAAGAGGTTGTCGCGTTCATCGTTTCGACTCAACCCAAGGAGTGGTCGCGTCTGAAGGAATTCCACGGCGAGGACATCCGGGCGCAGTTTCTGAAGCGGGTGGCGAGGGAGATTGAGAGTCGCGGGGTGCTGGACGTCCTCCGGAACGGCGTCAAGGACTCCGGGTGCAAGTTCAGGCTCGCCTTCTTCCGGCCGTCGAGCGGGCTTAACGAGGAGATCCAGACGCTCTATGAGGCGAACCGGTTCGCGGTGGTTCGCCAACTGCACTACAGCCAGAAGGAGGAGAAGAGCCTCGACGTTGGGATCTTCCTGAACGGGATTCCGATCTTCACGGCGGAACTGAAGAATCCGTTTACGGGGCAGACGGTGGAGGAGGCGATCCGGCAGTACCGGTTCGATCGGAGCCCGAAGGAGACGCTGCTTTCGTTCCGCCGGTGTCTCGCGCACTTCGCTGTGGATCCGGACCTCGTCTACGTCGCGGCGCGGCTCGAGGGCGCCCGGACGCGGTTCCTGCCCTTCAACCAGGGAAAGTTCGGCGGGGCGGGGAATCCGCCGGTTCCGCCGACCGAGAAGGGGTATGCCACCCGATATCTCTGGGAGAAGGTCTGGAGCAAGGACAGCATCCTGGAGCTGATCCAGCACTTCATCCAGGACGTAGAGGGGGGAGGACGAGGAGGGGAAGAGGACCGGGGGCGGGTCGTCATCTTTCCCCGCTACCACCAGCTGGACGCGGTCCGGCGGCTTGTGGCCGACGCACGCGCGAACGGGCCGGGCCGGCGGTACCTCATCCAGCATTCGGCCGGGAGCGGCAAGTCGAACTCCATCGCGTGGCTGGCGCACCGGCTTTCGGTCCTTCACGATTCGCAGGACCGCCGCGTATTCGATTCCATCGTGGTCATCACGGACCGGCGGATCCTCGACCGGCAGATCCAGGCGACCATCCGGCAATTCGAGCAGACGGCCGGGATCGTGGAGAACATCGACAAGACGAGTCGGCAGCTGAAGGAGGCGCTGGAGGCCGGCAAGACCATCATCGTCTCCACGCTCCAGAAGTATCCCGTGATCGCCGGCCAGATCGGCGACCTGCCGGGGAAGCGGTTCGCGGTGATCATCGACGAGGCGCACTCCTCCCAATCCGGCGAGAGCACGAAGAGCCTCAAACAGGTTCTTTCTACGGATGATCTGGATGAGGCCGCGCGGGAAGAGGGAGGGGAAGAGGAGGATCCGGAGGACCGGATCGTCGCCGAGATGAAGAGCCGCGGGCGGCTTCCGAACGTGAGCGCGTTCGCTTTCACCGCGACGCCGAAATCCAAGACCCTCGAGATGTTCGGCCAGGCGCTCCCGGACGGCTCGTTCGAGGCGTTCAGCCTCTACAGCATGCGCCAGGCCATCGAGGAGAAGTTCATCCTCGACGTCCTGGAGAACTACACCACCTACAAGACGTACTGGAGCCTTCTCAAGAAAATCGAGGACGATCCTCGCTACGACCGCCAGAAGGCGTCCTACCTGCTCCGTTCCTTCGTCGGCCTCCACCCGCACGCTATCCGGAAGAAGGTGGAAATCATGGTCGGCCACTTCGTAGGCCAGGTGGCGCACCGGATCAAGGGACAGGCCAAGGCGATGATCGTGACGCCTTCCCGCCTCCATGCCGTTCGGTACAAGTTGGCGGTGGATGCTTATCTGAAGGAGCAGGGGCACAAGTTCAAGGCGCTGGTTGCGTTCTCCGGCACTGTCCGCGACGGCGGCCGGGATTACACGGAAGCGAACATGAACGGCTTCCCGGAGGCCCAGACCGCCAAGGTCTTCAAGCAGGCGGAGTACCGGATCCTCGTCGTCGCGAACAAGTTCCAGACCGGATTCGACCAGCCGCTCCTGCACACGATGTACGTGGACAAGAAGCTCGGCGGTGTCGGAGCGGTCCAGACGCTCTCGCGGCTGAACCGGGTCCATCCGGACAAGGGCGAGGCGATGGTCCTCGATTTTGCGAACGAGGCGGAAGACATCCAGAAGGCGTTCCAGCCGTACTACGAGAAGACGGTTCTTCAGGAGAAGACCGATCCCAACCTTCTCTACGACTTGCAGAGGCGGCTCCTCGAATTCCATGTCTACGCCGAGGCCGATGTAACTGCATTCGCCCGGACCTATTACCTCCCAAGGGCGACCCAGGACCAGCTCTACGCGCTGCTCCGTCCGCACCTCGAACGCTTCAATGCGATTTCACCGGAAGAACAGGCGGATTTCCGAAGCGCCCTGGTCGATTACGTCCGCCTCTTCGCCTTCCTCTCGCAGGTGATCACCTTCACGGATTCCGATCTGCAGACGCTCTACCACTTCGCCCGCCTGCTCCGCCGCTATCTGCCCGTCCAGGAGCAGGACCTCCCCCGGGAAGTCCAGGAAAAGATCGACATGGATTCCTATCGGGTCCAGGAGATGAGCAAGGGCAAGGTTCCGCTCGAACGGGGGCAGGGCGAGGTCAAGCCGGCCGGCGCGAAAGGGGAGCGCGGCCTCTCTGCCGAGGAACTCGAACCACTGTCCGAAATCATCCGCGAGCTCAACGAGCGCTTCGGGACCGACTTCTCGGAAGAGGACCGGGTCTGCGTCCTGCACCTTGAAGAGCGGCTGGCTGGAGACGAGACGCTCATCGCGAGCATTCGCGCGAACACCCCGGAGAACGCTCGCCTGACGTTCGACCACGTCGTGAGCGACCGATTGCAGGACCTCGTCGACACCAACTTCAAGTTCTACAAGCGCGTCACCGACGACCAGAAGTTCTCCCAGTTCTTCCTGGACTGGCTCTTCGAGCGGTTCCGGAAGAATGTGCGGCCGTAAGTTCGGGAAGGACGCCAGCGTCCTATTTGTTCCGCAGCCGCACCCGGACCGACTCGGCGTGGGCGGTCAGGCCCTCGGCTTCGGCGAGGGCGATGACGGCGGGGGCGGCGGAGGCGGGGGCGGCGGGGGGGGCGCGGACGATGCTGGTGCGGCGGACGAAGTCCAGGGAGGAGAGGCCGGACGAGAACCGGGCGGCGCCGCCGGTCGGGAGGGTGTGGGAGGGGCCGGCGAGGTAGTCGCCGAGGGCCTCGGGGGCGGAAGCGCCGACGAATATGGCGCCGGCGTTGCTGATTTTCGGCAGCCAGCGTTCCGGATCGGCGGCGAGGATCTCGACGTGCTCGCTCGCGATTTCGGAGACGAGGGCGCAGCCGGCTTCTAGGTCGGGGACGAGGAAGGCGGCGGCGTTCTTGCGGATGGAGGCCTCGGCGATCGCGCGCCTCGGCAGGGTGGCCAGGCGCTTCTCCAGCGCGGCCGGGAGGCGCTCGGCGAGCGTAGGGGAATCCGTGACGACGATGGAATGCGACAGCTCGTCGTGCTCGGCCTGGGAGAGCAGGTCGGCGGCGACGACCTCCGGGTCGGCCGTTCCGTCCGCGAGGATGCAGATCTCGCTGGGGCCGGCGAGCAGGTCGATTCCGCAGACGCCGTAGAGGGCGCGCTTCGCCAGGGTGACGAAGAGGTTTCCGGGGCCGGCGACCTTCGAGACGCGCGGGATCGAGGTCGTGCCGAGGGCGAAGGCTGCGATCGCGATGGCGCCGCCCACCCGGTAGACCTCGCGAACGCCTACGAGGGCGCAGGCGGCCAGCACCCCCGGGTGGATCGTCCCGTCGCGGCGGGGCGGGGAGGCGACGGCGACCCGGCGCACGCCTGCGACGAGAGCCGGGAGCGCGTTCATGATCACGCTGGAGGGGTAGGCGGCCGTCCCGCCGGGAACGTAGATGCCGGCGGCGTCGATGGGGTCGATCCGCCAGCCGCTCCGGATTCCGCCGAGGTCGATCGAGCCCTCGCGGGTTGCGAGAAGGGATTCCTGGTAATTGCGGACGTTGGCGGCCGCCTTCTCGAGGGCGCATCGCAACTCCGCGGGGCAATCCCGAAGGGCCGCGTCGAGGTCTTGCTCCGGAACGCGGAGGGTCTCGGGAGAAAGGACCGCGCCGTCCAGCCGGGCCGTCCACTCGACGACGGCCTCGTCGCCCCGCAGCCGAACGGCCTCGATCAGGCGCTCGGCAACCTCGGGGGGCGAGAGGGGCGCCCCGAACGATTGCAGGATCCGCGCCTGGGCCTGCTCGGTGAGGGCGTTCTCGAAGGACAGGAGCCTTCGATCGAGGCGCCGCCGGGCGGCCTCGAAGGCCGGGACGCCGGGGCTAAGAAAGGTCAGCATGGGAAGAGTATAGTAGCCCGCATGTTGAAGAATCTCTGGGCCCCCTGGCGCCTGGAGTACGTCCAGCATGCCGGCCCGAAGGACCCCTGCTTTCTCTGCCGGGCCGCCGTGCCCGGCGGGGAAGACGATCGCCTGGTGCTGGAGCGAGGCCGGAAGACCTTTGCGATCCTGAACCGCTTTCCCTACAGCAACGGCCACCTTCTCGTCGCTCCGGTCCGGCACGTCGGCGACCTCGGCGATCTTTCAAGCGGGGAGCGGCTCGAACTGCTGGCGATGGCCGAGGACTTCTGCGGCCGCCTTCGGAAGCGGCTGCACGCGCAGGGCCTCAACCTGGGCCTCAACCTGGGGGCCGCGGCCGGGGCGGGGCTGCCCGGGCATCTGCACCTCCACGTCGTCCCCCGCTGGATCGGGGACACGAATTTCATGCCGATCCTCGCGGATACGAAGGTGATCGCGCAGTCCCTCGAGCAGGTCCGGGTCCTTCTTTCGAACCGGCCCCGGCGCATTCCGGCGAAGCGCCGGCCCCGGAGGCGATGACATGGCGGATTCGGAGGCGGGCAAGCCCTTCGGGCGGATGCCCCAGGAGCAGCGGGAGGACGCGTGGCTCGCGTCCTACGCGATGCGGAGCGGCGAGAGCCGCGGGCGTGCTCATCCCGAGCCTGCGCATCCGCTCCGGACGGACTTCCAGCGGGACCGCGATCGCGTGATCCACTGCGGGGCGTTCCGGCGGCTCGAATACAAGACGCAGGTCTTCGTCAACCACGAGGGCGATCACTTCCGCACGCGTCTCACCCACACCCTCGAGGTCTCCCAGATCGCGCGCACGATCGCCCGGACCCTGCGGCTCAACGAGGACCTGACGGAGGCGATATCGCTGGCCCACGACCTCGGGCACACCCCGTTCGGCCATTCCGGGGAGGACGTGCTGCATTCACTCCTCGCTGCCGACGGCGGCTTCGAGCACAACCTCCAGAGCCTCCGGGTCGTCGAGTCCCTGGAGGAGCGATACCCGGGCTTTCCGGGCCTGAACCTCACGTTCGAGGTGCGGGAGTCCATCGCGAAGCATTCGAAGGCCTGGGGGTGGAAGGACGTTCCGGCCCCCCTCCGGGAATACGGCGACAGGCGTCGGGCGCTCCTGGAGGCGCAGGCGGCCGACATCGCGGACTCCATCGCCTACGACAACCACGACATCGACGACGGCCTCGCCTACGGGATCCTCGACGAGGAGGGCCTGCGCGCGACGGTGTTGTGGCAGGAGGCCCTGGCGTCGGCCGAGCCCGGGTTGTCCCCCAAGGCGCGGCGCCACCAGGCCGTCGTGTGGCTCATCAACGCGCAGGTCTCCGACCTCGTCGGGTCGACGGCGGCGAGGCTCGCGGACGCCCGTGTCCGTTCCGTCGACGACGTCCGGTCGGCCCCCGGGCCGCTCGTCGGCTTTTCCGAGGGGATGGCAGCGAAACGCCGCGAGATGGCCGGCTATCTGTTCGAGAACTTCTACCGGAACTTCCGCCTCGTGCGGATGGCCCGGAAGGCCTGCGACATCCTCACGGCGGTGTTCCGGCGCTACGCGGAGGATCCCTGCCAGCTTCCCCCCGAACACCAGGCGCGCGCGAAACGCGAGGGGGTCCGGCGGGCGGTCGCCGATTATGTGGCCGGAATGACGGATCGGTTCGTGCAGGACGAATACAAGCGGTTATTCTGGCCGTTCGAGAGGATATGAGATGAAGTCCCGCCTGTTTCCCCTTCTCATCGTCGGGCTCTTCGCCCTGATCGGGTTCACGATCGGCTACATCCTCTCCCTCGCGCCGCGCGAGGTCCTCCTGGTCGAGCGGCTCCTGCTCTACTGCGGGACGGGGCTCGCGGTCGGGATCGCGGCGGGCATCCCGACGTCGAGGCTTCGGGGCGTCCGGCTCGGGCGGTCCGTCTTCGTCACGTTGTGCGCCGTGTTCGGGTTCGGGCTTGCGCACTTCTTCCTGCCGAGCGAGAACCCGGCGCTCGACGAGCTTCTCCGCTACGACCTCTCGGGCTTCGCGGTCGGCCTTTTTCTCGGGACGATCACGGTCGGCATCGAGGCGGTTCTCGCCCGCCGGATGGTCTCCTTCATCCCGACGCTTTTGTTCGGGGTCGCGGCCGGCTTCATCGCGGCGTTGCTCGCGACGCCCTTCCTCTATCTTCTCGATCACCTGCTGTTCGCCGGCAGCCTGCCGGTCCTCGGGCTCATGTTCGTCGGCGTCGTGTACCTGGCCTCCTATATCGCCACGACGCTTTCGTTCCAGCTGCAGGACTCCTTCAAGTTCGTGATCCCGTTCTTCGAGTTCAAGCGCGAGGGGCACGTCGAACGGCCCTTCGTCGTGGACACGAGCGTCATCATCGACGGGCGGATCGCGGACGTCGCGGAGACGGGCGTCCTGACGGCGGACCTGATCGTGCCGCGCTTCGTTCTCGGGGAGGTCCAGGGCCTCGCGGATTCTGCGGACAAGATGCGGCGCGCCCGCGGCAAGCGGGGCCTCGAGGTTCTCCAGCGCCTCCGGGCGGGCTCCCGCGTCGCCGTCCGGATCCACGAGGCCGTCATCCCCGACATCCCCGACGTGGACGGCAAGCTCGTGTGGCTCGCCAAGCAGTTGAACGCCTATCTCCTTACGAACGACTTCAACTTAAACCAGGTCGCCCAAATCCAGGAGGTCCCCGTCGTCAACCTCAACGCCTTGGCAGGCGCCTTGCGCCCCGTGATCCTGCCCGGCGAGGAGATGAAGGTGAAGATCGTGAAGTCCGGCGAGGGGCCGCTCCAGGGTGTCGGCTATCTTGACGACGGGACGATGGTCGTCGTCGAGGGGGCGCGGGACAAGGTCGGGGCCGAGGTCGGCCTAACCGTCACCTCGATGATCCAGACCCATGCGGGGAAGATGCTGTTCGGGAAGGTGAAATAGGCTCGCGCATGCCCGCCTTCGGCCTTGTCCTGCCCGCGGCGGGAGAGGGGCGCCGGATGGGGGAAGGCCCGCCCAAGGCGTTCCGGCTTCTGGCCGGACGGCCGATTGTCTTGCGCGCCCTCGACGCGTTTGCGAGGATTTCCGAAATTTCCGAGCGGGTCCTCGTCGTGCGCCCCGAGGACGCGGGCAGCGTTTCCGCGCGCTGGGCCGCCGACCTTGCGAACGTCCGGGTCGTTGCGGGCGGGGCGATGCGCCAGGATTCGGTCCTCGCGGGCGTGCGCGCCCTGTCGGAGTCCTGCGAGTTCGTGCTTGTCCACGACGCGGCGCGCCCGCTCGTGCGCGAGACGGCCGTCCGGGCCGTGATGGAGACCGCTGTCCGGACGGGGGCCGCGATCGTGGCGCTGTCCTTGAAGGACACGTTGAAGCGCGCCGACCGGGACGGCCGGATCCTCGAGACGATTCCGCGGGACGGGATCTGGCGGGCCCAGACGCCCCAGGCCTTCCGCCGCTCGCTCCTGCTCGATGCCCTCGAGCGCGCGCGCGCGGGCGGGGCGCATCTTACGGACGAGGCCTCCGCGGTCGAGCGCATCGGCCGGCCCGTCGCGATCGTCGAGGGCCACGAGACGAACATCAAGATCACGACCCCGGACGACCTCCGCCTCGCCGAGGCGATCCTCGCCGCGGGCTTCTGACGTAGAGCCCCTACATCCGCACGCCGAGATCGGCGGCCTGGAGGCGCTTGATCTCGTCGCGAAGCCTCGCGGCCTTCTCGAATTCCAGGCGCTTCGCGCACGATCGCATCCGCGCCTCCATTTGCGCGATCCGGCCGGGGATGGCTTCCAGGGGGATGTCGAGGGTCGGGGCCTCCGGTTCCGGGATGGGGGCGTAGTCCCGCTCGTAGATGGACGAGAGGATCGTCGATATGTCCTTTTTCACCGACTCGGGGGTGATGCCGTGGAGTACGTTGTAGGCGGCCTGGGCGCGCCGCCGTCGTTCCGTCTCGGCCAGGGCCTCTCGGATCGACTCCGTCCGGACGTCCGCGTAGAGGACGACCCGGCCGTCCACGTGCCGCGCGGCGCGGCCGATCGTCTGGATGAGGCTCTGGCGGCTTCGGAGGAATCCCTCCTTGTCGGCGTCGAGGATCGCGACGAGGGAGACCTCGGGGAGGTCCAGCCCCTCGCGCAGGAGGTTGATCCCGACGAGGACGTCGAATTCGCCCGCCCGGAGGGCGCGGAGGATTTCCGAGCGCTCGAGGGTTTCGACGTCCGCGTGCATGTAGCGGACGCGGAAGCCCAATCCTGCGAGGTATTCGGTCAGGTCCTCCGCCATCCGCTTCGTGAGCGTCGTTACGAGCACCCGCTGGGTCCGTCCGACGCGGTCGCGGATCTCGGAGACGAGATCCTCGACCTGTCCGCGGGCGGGCTTCACGACGACATCGGGGTCCATCAGGCCCGTCGGGCGGATCATCTGTTCGGCGACGTGTCCCTTCGAGGCGCGGATTTCGAATTCGGCGGGCGTCGCGGAGACGTAGATCGTGTGCGGGGTCCGGGCCTCGAACTCCTCGAACGTGAGCGGCCGGTTGTCGAGCGCGGAGGGCAGCCGGAACCCGAAATCGACGAGGGTCTTCTTGCGGGAGCGGTCCCCCCGGCTCATCCCCTGGAGCTGGGGGACCGTTGCGTGGCTTTCGTCGATGAAGAGGAGCGCGTTCTTCGGAAGGTAGTCGACCAGCGTCGGCGGGGGCTCGCCGGGAGCGCGTCCCGTGAGGTGGCGGGAGTAGTTCTCGATCCCGCCGCAATACCCGGTCTCGCGGAGCATCTCGAGATCGAATCGGGTGCGCTGGAGCAGCCGCTCGGCCTCCAGCAGCTTGCCGGCGGCGGCCAGTTCCTTTGCGCGCAAGTCGAGCTCGAGCTCGATCGCCGCCATCGCGGTTTCCCGCCGCTCCCGGCCGGTCACGTAGTGGGAGGCGGGGAAGATCGTGTACTGGTCGAGCCGCCGGCGCACGGTCCCGAGCAGGGGATCGACCTCCTCCAGGGCGGCTACGGCGTCGCCATCCCAGGTGACCCGGATCCCGACGTCGCTCAAGTGGGCGGGGAGGATTTCTACGATGTTCCCGCGGACGCGGAAGGTCCCGCGCCGGGCGTCCATGTCGGCGCGCTCGTACTGGATGTCCACGAGGCGCGAGAGGAATTCCTGCCGATCGCGCGTCTCGCCGGCCTGGATCCGGGCGGTCATGCCGTAGTAGATCTCCGGGGCGCCGAGGCCGTAGATGCAGGAGACCGAGGCCACGATGATCGTGTCCGGCCGCTCGAGCAGGGAGCGGGTGGCGGCGTGGCGGAGCTTGTCGATCGCGTCGTTGATGGAGGCGTCCTTCTCGATAAAAGTGTCCGAGGAGGGGACGTAGGCCTCCGGCTGGTAGTAGTCGTA
>CAYHQZ010000119.1:0-12138 GCA_964358555.1 uncultured Planctomycetia bacterium | reverse complement strand
CGTCGTTGATGAGATTCGTGAGCCGCTGGCTCTCCTCGTTGATGATTTTCAGGAAGCGGGTGCGGGTCTCGAGGTCCTCGTCCGGGTAGTTGAGCAGGATTTCCGAGAACGAGCGCACCGAGGTCAGCGGCGTGCGGAGTTCGTGGGAGACCGACGCTAAAAAGTCGCTCTTCAGCCGGTCCATCTCCTGCAGCCTTTGCACCGAGGCCTCGGCCGCGACGTTGCGCCGGTCGGATTCCTCGACGGCGGAACGAAGCCGCCGGGCGAGGACGGCGGTCACGACGAGGAGGATCCCCAGGATCAAAAGGCTCGCGTAGGGGAGGAAGCGGCCATCCTCCCAGGCCGCCCCGAACCAGAGAAGGCCGGAGAGGGGCAGCCCGACGGCGACAACGAGCGACCCGCAGGCGCGAGGTGGAAATGGCGCGGGCGGAGCCGCGCCCTCCGGCGGCGCGACGGACGAATCCCCCATGGACGAAACCCGAGGCCCGGCTACTTCCCCGCCTTCTTCTCTTTGGCGGCCTTCTCATCAGCCGCCTTCTTGGCTTCAGCCGTCTTCTTCTCGTCAGCCGCCTTCTTCTCGTCGGCCGCTTTCTTGGCGTCCTCCGCCTTCTTGGCGTCCCCGGCGGGCGCCTTCTTCTCCTCCGCGGCCTTCTTGTCATCGACCGCCTTCTCCATCTTGTCCCGGGCGGCCTTCTTCTCCTCCTCGCTCTCGCCTCGGACCCTCTTTTCGATCCGGTCCTTGAGCCAGGAGATTCGCTCTCGAGCCGAGACGGGCTTCGAGGCGATCGTCCAGGTGGCCTCGGCGGGCACCTTCTTGGCGAGATTGTCGAGGAGCGTCAGGAACTTCGCTCGCAGAACATCGCCGCCGAGGTCGTCGGTCGGGTAGAGCTCCCAATAGTTCGTAACGATCGTCCAGGCCTGCTCCAGGTTCGCAGGCATCCCGATCTGAACGTGCGCGAGCGACGTGTTGTAGATCGTCTCGAAGAACGTCGTCCGGGCGGCGAGGAGTTCGTCCTCCGCCTGCTTCATCTTCGCGGCGCCGACCTCGATCCCCGACTTTCCCTCTTTGTTCCGATCGAACTCCGATTTCAGGTCCGTATAGACCTGCCGCTTCTTCGAAAGCTGGTCCCGGGCCATCTCGCGCAGCGTCCGCAGCACCTTCAGGGCTTCGCTGCCCTGCTCGAGGGCGATGAGGGCCTCCGCGAGGCGGTTCATGAACAGCGGGTTGTTCTTCCGCCATGTGTCGAGCTGGCCGTAGACGTCGGCGACCTGCTTCCAGCGGGTCCGGTCCCCTTCCTTGGTCGCCAGCTTGTAGAGGCAGTGCCCGAGCTGCATCCGGGCCTGGTTCTTGTCGTCCGGGGACGCGGCCTTCTCGATCGCCTTCTGGAAGGCCTCGACGGCCTTCTTCTGGTCGTTGAGGAAGGTCGCATAGATCCGGCCGCGGGCGGCGTGGCTGGCGTAGTCGTCGCCGGGGCGCTGCTGGAGCATCCAGAGGGCGTGGGTGGCCTGCCGGCTCAACAGGTCCTTCTCCTCCTGGGTCTTCGCCTTCTCCGGATCATCGAGCCCCTCCGGGAGCGTCTCCTTGTAGGCCTTCTGGAGGCGGCCATGGGCGCCCCACTGGGGCAGCTTCTCCTTGTCGTTCGGATCGGCCTCCTTCTCGATCACGTCCTTGAGGAAGGCCTCGCCTGCGTCCAGCGTCTTCATCGCGTAGGGCTTCTCGCCCAGGATCAGGATGTGCTGGAAGGTGTAGGTCTTGTTGATCATCTCCTTCGTCTTGTTCCC
Organism: uncultured Planctomycetia bacterium; assembly: GCA_964358555.1. GTDB lineage: Bacteria > Planctomycetota > CAYHQZ01 > CAYHQZ01 > CAYHQZ01 > CAYHQZ01. Next base: position 10,356 of record CAYHQZ010000119.1, on the reverse strand, counting down.
CGCGGCGCTCGCGTGCGCCTGGAGGGCCTTGCGCTGCTTCTCGACCCCGGGGGCGTCCTTGCGAATCGAGGCGATTTCCCCGATGCGGAAGATCGAGAAGGCCTGGATCTCGAGCATCTTGTCGTCCACCTTGCCGGCGGAAACGACCTGGTAGGCCTTCTCCGCGACGGCGAGGGCAGCGTCGGCGTCCTTCTGCTTCTTATCGGTCTTCGCAACCTCGTAGCGGGTCCAGAAGACGTCCGCGACCTTGTACTGGGCGTAGCGGTAGTGCCGGGACGTCGGCGAGACCAGGCGGTAGATCTCGAGGGCGTCGTTGGGCCGGTTCGTCTTGGCCAGCAGGTCCGCCAAGTCGAAACGCGCGTCGTCGATGGTTTTGTGCTTCGGCTCCTTCTCGATGAAGCGCCGGAGGCCCGCCTCGTAGGCCGCGTTGATCTCCTTTTTCGGCTGCTTCTCGTTCTTCCGGTAGGCCGAGCGCCACGACACGTAGGAATAGTAGAGGGCGAGCTTCGCGTTCTCCTCCGCGGGGAACTTCACGAGGTAATCGTCGAAGATCTTGCCGGCCTCCTCGGCGCGGCCGAGCTCGTAGAGACGGGGGCCTAAGTTGAAGAGCGTCCAGGCCCCGAGGCGCTTGACCGTGTCCGGATCGATCTTGTCGGGGTTCGCGAGCTTCTTCTGCATCACGAACAGGACCTCGAGCTCCTTCTTCTGCAGGTCGACCTTGGCGTCCCCGGTCGCCGCCTGGGCGGCCTTGCGGTATTGGATTGCCTTGTCCTGCAGCATCCGGAGGGGCAGCTCCTCCAACGGCAGTTTCACGGCCGTCGCGGAGGCGATCTCCATCGCCAGGACCTGGCGGATCCGGCTCTGGGGATCGTCCATGTACTGCTTGGCGATGTCCATCGCCTCCTTCTCCTTTCCCTGGAGAAGAAGGATCTTGCCCTTCATCAGCTCCGCCCGCTTGTGCATCGCCGCGTACTTCGTGTCCGTCGTGGACTTCATGAGATCGGCGGCCGTGAGGAGCGCGTCGGCGAGAAGGGACTTGTCCTTCTCCTTCGAGCACTTTTCGAGCAGGAAGTCGACCTTGTTGAAGTAGGTCTGGACGAGGGCGCCGGCCATGTCGGCCTTGGGCTTCATCTTCTCGACCGCGTAGTTGAACTGCTTGACGGCTTCGTCGTCGCGGCCGCGCTGCCACATGATGACGGCCTTCAGGAAGTAGAAGGAGGCCGGGATGATGTCGCCAACGACCGTTTCTCGATCAGCCTTGGTGCGCTCCACGATCTGCTTGCGCATCTCGTTGAGCAGATCGTTGCCGCGCTCCACCTTCTCGTTGCCCTTTTCCGCATCGGAGTTGTCGTCGGGATAGAGCCGGCCCCAGAAGATGTACATCTGGGCGAGCTCGAAGGAGACGTTCCATTCCATGTTCTGGATGGTCTGTTCGTCCCGCAATGCTTCCGCCGTCCGGAGGCCGCCCTTGCTCGGATCCCCCGCCGCAACTTTCGCCTTGACGGCCGCCAGGACCTTCTCGTGGCCTGCGGTGGCGGCCTGGTAGCACTTCTCGGCCTCGGTCTTCTGGTTCTGCTCCTTGAGGATCCGGAAGGCGTCGGCGGCCGTGTTCGCGGCGGAGAGCTGTTTTAAGTCCTCTCTTTGCCGGGTCACCAGGTCCTGGACGCTGCCCGACAGGCCCGACGGGGCCGGGGCGGGCGCGGGGGGCGGCGTTTCCGGGCGGGCGGGAGGCTTCGCGACCGGGCGGGCCGGGGGCTTGGCGCCCCGGCCGGCGCCGAAAGAGACGCCCGAGAAAAGACACAGGGACCCCATCAGAGCGAATGCGGCGAACCGTCGGATGCGGAGCATCACGGAATTGTCCTCCCGTTCTCGATCCTTCACTGGCTTCATGGCGTAGAACCCCTTGTTCGTACAAACGTTCAGATGGGGCCCCGGTTCACGGATTATAGGACCCCGGATCGAAGGCTCAACCCCCGAAAGGGGGATTCGGCTCGAATGTCAGGGTGCCAAGATAGACCGGATCGAGGGTCCGGGGATAGGAGGGGAAGAGGGACATGCGGTCGGGACCGGGGCCTTTCCGGGTCCGGATCAGGTTGAATCCCCAGGCGTCGCCGGCCGAAGGCGCGAGCCCCCCGAGGACTTCCCAGGGGACGTCCAGCTCGCCTTGGAAGCCGCCGTCGGGAAGGTTTTTGACGGCGGCGGCGCAGCGGGAGGAGGCGGGCCAGGCGACCGTGACGGTTTTCCTTGGCAGCTTGCCGGCGGAAAGGGCGAGCTGGCGCTCCGCGGACAAGAGCCCCTCGGGGCCCACGACGATCCGGAAGAAGGCGCTGCAGGTGTCCCCGGGGTCCAGGTGAATTTCCAAGGCCTCGGAGATCTCGGCAGGCTTCCGGCGCTTGGCGGGTTCCGGATGCCGGGCGCGGGCGTCGAACCGCCAGGCGATCCGGATCGAATCCGGTCCCGCCAAAACCTGCGCCTCTCCGGGCTCGTCCGGCCGCCGCGCGGCATCCTGGTGGTTCTGAAGGGCCGGCAGCATGCAGGCGCCCGGATATGCCTCGGGCCGCCACTCCCCGCCGGCAAGGGGAGGCAAGGAGGAAACCCGGGCGGCCCGGACGACGGCAGGAACACGTCCAAGGATCCGATCCCGGGCGCGGCCCGACCAGGGCTCCTTGCGCAAAAGATCGAAGTAGGCCGAACGGGCCTCTTCGGAGAGGCCCGAAATCTCCAGGCAACGCGCCCGCTTGAAGCCGGCCTCGCGGGAGCCGGTCTCCTGGGAAATCTGCCGGAACGCCTCGGCCGCCTCGGGATACATCTTCCGGGCGACGTAGGTATCCCCCAGCGAAATCGAGGCCCGCTCGACGAGCCCGGCGGGGAGGTGCTTGCGCCCCGACAGGACGCGGCCGTAGAGGACGGCCGCGCGCGCCGGGTTCTCGAGCCGCTCGCTGTCGGCGACGACGAACAGCGCCGTCACCGCATCCGGGGAATCCGGGAACTCGGTCGCGACCCGTTCGGCGAAGGCCGACATCCCGGTGAAGTCCCCCCGGGCGCGGCAGACCTCGGCGAGGCGGAGCATCGCGCCCGGGCGGAACCGCCCTCCGTCGTCGCGCTCGAGGACCCGCTGATAGGCCCGATCGGCATCGCCCCAGCGCTTCGCGCGCTCCCAGCAGAACGCCGCCTTGTATTCGGCCGCGCCGGCAAACGAGGAGCCGGGGAAGGCCTCCCGGTAGGCCTCGTAGAGCCCCGCGGCCTCCCCGTAGCGCTTCCGGTAGGTGCGCCCGATCCGGACGAAGATCTCGGAGCGGACCTTGGGAAGCGTGACGGAGGCGGGGAACCGCCGCTCGAGGACCTTCGCCCCCTGGATCGCCTCGGGGAACTGCTTGCGGCCCATGCTCGACCGGATCCAGGAGAGCAGTTCCTTTTCCGGCATGGCCTCGGGGCCGGACGAAACGCGCTTGGCGGCGAACGAGGGGCCCGCGAAGAGCGGGAAGGCGAACGCGGCGGCAAGGAGGGCGTATCGGTTCATGTCAGGACACCCCCATGATGGCCTCGAAGACGCGCCGGATGTCCTCGACGGACGGATCGAGATCGGCACGGCCCGCATCGCGCAGCGTGTCGCGGATCTTCCGGATCCCATCGAGGGCGTCCTCGTTCTCCGCCTCCGAGCGGACGATCTCGAGCGCCTCCCCCTCATCCGGGGGAACCCGCAGGGCCATCTCGAGAACGAACCGCAGGGTGTTTAAGTCCTCCAGGGCGGAGGGGTCCGTCCCCTCGAGCGCCCCGCGCAGGATCTCCATCCGCTCCAGGATCCGGTCGTCCTGGATCGAGCGGCGGATCTTCTGGAACGAGGCCGTCTCCGGCGCCGCCGGGGTCGTGGGCCGGGTCCCGACGATCGCCCAGGCGAGCCCCACGGCCAGTGCTACGGCCGCCGCCGCCGCGAGGGGCAGGCGGAAGCGTTGGACGGACCCGGGCGTCAAAACCGCCTCGCCGAACCCCGCACCCGCAAGGGCGAGGATCCGGGCGGTCTCGCGATCGAGATGCGCGGGATCCGCCGGGGCGTCGTATTTCCGGGCAAAGGCGGCGAGCGCGTCCTCGACGAAGGCGGCCTCCCGGGCCTCGCGGGCGCATTCCGCGCAGCCGGCGAGGTGGCGCTGGATCCGCCGCAGCCGCCCGTCCGGCAGGGACGCGCGGAGATAGTCGGCCAGGGATTCACGGACCTTGGAGCAGCGCATCAGAAACCCTCCTCGTAGCGCCGGACGTCCCGGCGCAGCTTCTCGCGGGCGAAGAAGACGTGCGCGCGAACGGTCTTTTCCGAGCACTTCATGATTCGCCCGATCTCCCGGAACGGGAGGTTCTTCATCGTCCGCAGGACCAGGGCGGCCTTCTGCTGGGGCGGCAGCCGCTCGATGCCCTTCATGAGGCGCGACTTCAACTCCTCCGCGCGGGCCCGCTCCGGCGGCGTATCGACCCGGCAGCGCCCGCCGGGGAACTCGAGGCCGTCGGCTTCCTCGTGGGCGCTATCGAGGGAGCGGACCGAGGCCTGCGCGCGGCGGCGCAAAACGCTGTAGCAGAGATTCGTCACGATCTGCATGAACCAGGCGCGGAACGCCCGCGGCTCGCGCAGCCGGGAGATGGATTTGTGGACAGAGAGGAAGGCCTCCTGGACCACGTCGGTGGCGTCCTCGAAATCGTTGATCATCCGGTAGGCTGTCGAGAATGCCCCCCGGTGGAACCGCCGGACGAGGCTCGCGAACGCCAGCTCGTCGCCCGCGCGGCAGCGCACCACCAGCGCGCAGTCGTCGGCGAACGGCGAGGCCTCCTCGGCCCGGCCCTGGGATGCTCCCGCCTCCCGCCCGGACACCGGATCCGGCGAGCGGTCACGCGGCAAGCCCCGATCGGCGTCCCGCCCGGATCCCGACCCCGATTCGGCCGTGCTCAAGAGTAGAAGCTCCATGCCCATCTCCGAAGACCCAAGAGCGGCTTCTGGAGGCGGGCGTTTAAAGGAAGACCCCCCAATCATGCCAGCACGGCAGCCGGTTGTCCTCCCTATCGCCCGGAAGAGGCAACCTTGACCTCGGCTGTCCCGCGGGTTGGATAGAATTCCTTCATTGCCCGATTAGAGAGCCGCCGCCAGGCAGGCGGACCGGGCCGCCAGTTTCCAAGGAGAATCTATGGACCTTTGGCGCGGCTCTCTTGTCGAGTTCGTCCGAACCACCGATAGCGGGGAACTTCCGGGCCTGCTCACGGGCCAGTTCGTCAACATCTACCGGCGCGCCCCCTCGAGCGGCGAGATCGTCAGCTGGGACAACTCCCTCCCCCATCTCGCCGCGGCGCTCCGTGATTTTGGCGGAACGGACATCGGCGTCATCATCGATGCCGGCCATTGCCTCCCGGCAGGCGCTCTTCGGGCGGCCGATGGAGCCGGCGCCGCATCCACGGGTATCGGCGTCTCCGCGGAATACCACCTCCCGCTCTCGGGCCAGCGCGTCGACGTTCTCCTCTGCGGCCGAGGCCGGGACGGCCGCGAGAGGGCCGTGGTCCTGGAGCTCAAGCAATGGTCGTCGGCGGAGCTCGAGAACGGCTTCTCCCGCAACGTCCGGGTGGACGGCATCGAGCACGCCCATCCGTGCGAGCAGGCGCGGGACTGCGCCCGCTGGACATGGCGGATATCAACCGCTACGCCCTCTACCGGCGCGAATACCCGGAAAGCACCCTTCGGCGCCCGAACGTCGCACGCCGGCTCGTCACGCTCCCGCTGCTCGCCCTCAAATCCCTTCTCTGGCGGGCGAGGCCAATGCGAGATATTGCCCCGTCTGCCGGCGGGGCATGAATTTCATCCTCTTCTTCCTGGTGTTCATGATCCTCCTCGTCGCCGCGCTGCATCTCTTCCGGTAGGCAACGGGGAAGGCCCCCCGCCCCATGGCGGCGAGGGGAATTTCGTTTAGGGTGGGGACGGCTTGCGCTCGGAAAGGGGTGGCGGGTGAAGGTCCTGCTGCAGCTCAACGACATCCACAAGAAGTACGGCCCGCAAACGATCCTGGACGGGGCGAGCGTCGCGTTTTTGGAGGATCAGAAGATCGGGGTGATCGGGCGCAACGGGGCGGGGAAGACCACGCTTTGCAGGATTGCGACGGGGCAGGAGGAGGCGGACGCGGGGTCGGTGAGCCGGGCGTCCGATCTGCGGCTCAGCTATCTTTCGCAGGACGATCCCTACGGGCTTGGGGAGACGGTGATCGGGTTTTTGAAGCGGCATACGGGGAGGAAGGAGTGGCAGTGCGGGAAGGTGGCCGGGCGGTTTCAGTTGAAAAACGAGATCCTGGACGCGTCCATCGGGTCCCTTCCGGGGGGATTCCGCACGCGCGTGAAGCTGGCCGCGATGCTGCTCTCCGATCCGAACTTCCTCGTCCTCGACGAGCCGACGAACTATCTCGACTTGAAGACGCTGATCCTGCTCGAGGAGTTCCTGCGGGATTTCAACGGGGGGTTTTTGATCGTCTCGCACGACCGGGAGTTTCTGAAGAGGACGTGCGAGCAGACGCTGGAGATCGAGAACGGCGGCTGCACGCTCTATCCGGGGAACGTCGAGGAATACCTGATCTTCAAGGAGGAGCAGAAGGCGCAGGCGGAGAGCCACAACCGAAACGTCGAGGCCAAGCAGCGCCAGCTCCAGGCCTTCGTCGATCGGTTCCGCGCAAAAGCGTCCAAGGCCAGCCAGGCGCGATCCAAGATGAAGCAGATCGAGAAGATGAAAAAGATCGAGACGGACCACCCGCTGGCCAACGTGAGCATCCGGATCCCGGCCGTGGAGCGGAAAAACGGGACCGCGCTTTCCTGCGAGGGCCTCGAGATCGGCTATCCGGGGCTTTCGGTCGCGCAGGGAATCCGCCTGGAGATCCCCCAGGGCGCCCGCGTGGCCGTGCTGGGGGACAACGGGCAGGGCAAGACCACGCTGCTGCGGACCCTGGCCGGGGACTTGAAGCCGAGGGCCGGGGCGTTTCGGTGGGGAGTCGGGCTGACGGTCGGCTATTACGCCCAGCACATCTATTCCGCGCTGGACCCCGACACCGACGCCTACGCGCACCTCTCGAAGGTCGCCGCCCCGGGGGTGACGCGCCAGGAGATCCTGGACATCGCCGGCCGCTTCCTTTTCAAGGGCGACGACGTCCGGAAGAAGGCGAAGGTCTTGAGCGGCGGCGAGCGCGCGAGGCTCTGCCTGGCGGGGCTGCTCCTCGCGAAAAGCCCGGTGCTCCTGTTCGACGAGCCGACGAACCATCTCGATTTCGAGACGGTCGAGGCGCTGGGCCGCGCGCTGAAGACGTTCTCGGGCACCCTGTTCTTCGTCAGCCACGACCGCACCTTCGTCCACCTCGTCGCCTCCGAGATCGTGGAGGTGGGCGGCGGGGCCGTGCGCCGCTATCCGGGCGGCTACGAGGATTACGTCTATCACCTCGAGCACGCGCTGCGCGCCGAGCTGGGCCGGACGGACTCCGGCGAGCCCTCGCCCGAAAAGCCCGAGCCGAAGCCCAAGCCGCGCCCGGCGAAGGAGGACGACCTCGAGAAGAGAAAACTGGTCGCGCGCATCCGGAAGGTGGAATCGGAGCTGGCGGCCTACACGAAGGAGCGCCAGGAGATCCACCGGGAGTTCATGGACGGCTCGATGTCCTGGTCCCGGAGCCGCCAGGAGCGCCATGCGGCCGTCAGCCGGCTCATCGAAGAGCGCGAGCGCCTGTGGCTCGAACTGGCGGAACGGCTGGAATCGCTATGACGCCGGGGCGGGCGCGCGCCCGTCCCCGCATCCTCGCCGCGCGGCCCTTGCGCCTTCCGCCGGTGGGCGCCAATAATCGGGCGTCATGACCACAGGAAGCGGAACGAGGCCGTTTCGGGACGGACGGAAATCCGGCATCCGGCGCTGCCGCCTTCTCCTCGCGCTGGCGGCCCTGGCCCTGCCCGCGAGGCTCGAGGCCGGCGAGGCCAAGGACGTGTTCAAGAAGGCGAGCCCGTCCGTGGTCCTGATCAAGGACATCGAGGGATTCGGCTCCGGCGTCGTGCTGGACCCGCGGGGCCTGATCCTCACGAACATGCACGTGGTCAACACGCCGCTGCCCCTGGAGGTCGTCGCGGAGGTCGAGGAGGGCGGCAAGCGCGTGACCAAGACCTTCCAGAAGACGAAAGTGATCGGCGTGCATCCCCAGTACGACGCCGCGCTCATCCAGGTCGACGCCGCCTCGGCGCGCTTCCTCCCCATGGCCATCGCCGCGGGCGGCGCGGTCGAGACCGGGGACAACTGCTACGCCATCGGGAATCCCGGCGGCGCGGAAGGGCAGGCCCTCTCGAACAGCATCACCACGGGCATCATCGGCGCCGCCGACCGGCCCGTGGACGGGCTGTCCTACGTCCAGTTCAGCGCGGCCATCAACCCGGGCAACTCCGGCGGCGCGCTGTGCAATTCCGCCGGCCAGCTCGTCGGCATCGTGACCTTCAAGATCGATCAGGCCGAGGGCCTGGGCTTCGCCATCCCCTACGCGAAGCTGAAGGACCGCGCCGCCTTCAAGCCCCTGGTCGAGCGCAAGGGCGACATCGAGAAATGCCGGGAATACGAGAAGGCCGGCGCCCGCTACTGGATGCTGGCCAGGCGCATGGAGGGCGACGATCGCACCGCGGCCCTCGCGATGGCCTGCATCTGCTACCGGCTGGCGCTGATGGAGGCCCCCGGCAACTTCTCGCCGTATCACAACGTCGGGATCGTGTACAGCGAGGCGAAGGAATATAAAATCGCCAAGCCCTACCTCCAGCGGGCGCTGGAGCTGAACCCCGACTCGGCCTCCACCTGGAAGGGGCTGGGCACCATCGCCCTGGAGGACAAGCAGGGCGACGAGGCGGAGAAGTGCTGGCGCAAGGGCCTGGCCTGCAAGGACCGCCCGGAGAACGCCGAAGGCCGGGGCGACTGCGCCTACAACCTGGCGGTCGCCTTCATGCACAAGGGCCGCTGCCACGAGGCGGCCTACCTCGCCCGGTGGTCCCAGGCGACTTCCCCGAATCCCCGGTTCGCCCGCGCGATCGAGCTTCTGATGGCCGACGCCGGCAAGAAGCTCTCGGACGAGCAGTTCGCGGCCATCCGCCGGAAGAGCGGGGACTTCTCCTTCGCCGACATGGAGCGCTTCGCCAAGGGCGTCGGCGCCGCGAGCCCGAAGCCCGTCGCCGTCCTGCCGGCCGCGACCGGGGTTTCCGCCGCGGGTCTCGTCGCGAAGGCGAAGGCCATGGCCGCCGCGCCGCCGCCGCCGGAGGGCCAGCGCGTCAAGGCCCCGTTCAAGATGGCCGACGCCGTCCTGGCCTACGGCGGGGCCTACCTCGTCATCCGCTACGATGAGCAGCCGGTCCTCGGCCTGTTCAACGTCGGCCAGGGGAAGTTCGAGAAGGACCTGGAGATCGGCGAGATGTCGCCGATCTTTGCGGCCGGCGGCAAGTACCTGGTCCTGTATTCGCCGATCCGAAAATCGTTCGAGCGCTGGAACCTGGAGACCCTCCGGAAGGAGGGCGAGCGATTGAGCCGCGTCCCCGGCGTCGTCACCCGCCTGTCCATGGGCCTCGCGGAGGGCCGCACCGCGCTCATGAGCTACGCCGAATCCGCGGACGCCCTGGCCCATGTGCACGTCACGACGCTGTCCCTGGACACCTTCTCGTTCGACGAGATATCGAACCAGAACGGCCCGCTGAACTTCAGCCGCTCCTACCGGGACGCCTTCCACCTCCGAACGGACGACGGCCTCACGATGTTGGCCTCCTGGACGTCCCACCAATCCCCCAGCGGATTCACCTGCTACTGGCGCGAGGCGAACATCTGGGGCAACCACTACCAGCACGACTCCTTCGGCTGGCTGCTGCCCGGCGCCACCGGCGAGGAGATCTACGCCGGCGACGGCACCATCCGGAACCGCAAGTGCGAGCCCCTCGTGACCTACAAGAACTCCCGGCTCATGCCGGTCCGCGGCGCCGCCTACTACCTCCAGTTCCAGGGCGAGAAGAGCGGCTGCGTTCGCGACGCGAAAAGCCACAAGGAGATCCGGCGCTTCGAGGCCCCGTTCGAGATCGGCCGATCCGCGGAGAGGGACTCGGAGCTCGCCCCGGACCGCTGCATCTGGCCCTGCGCCGCGAGCAACCGGATCGTCTTCCTGGACGCCGCCAAGAACGAAATCGTCATCCTGCCGCTCGGCCTGCCGGACGCGCCCGCGACGACCGCCCCGCCCCCCGAGCCCGCGACGCCCGGCCCGGCCCCGGAAAAGCCCGTTCCGGCACCGGCCCCGGAAACGCCCGCCCCTCCCCCCGAGGACCCCGCCAAGCCCCCGCCCCCGCCGCTGACCGAGG